>DASWRS010000418.1:0-5569 GCA_036403075.1 Kofleriaceae bacterium | reverse complement strand
CTAGAAGCTGCCGGCGACGACGAACCCGTGGCGGCCGTCGCCGCTCGTGATCCCGGCGGTCCAGCCGCGCTGCTCGCGCATCCGGCGCCAGCTGGCGCGCGGCATCGTGTAGACGTTGAGCAGGCCGACGGCGTAGCCGGTGGCAAACGACAGCAGGCCGGCCTGCCACGACACCCGCTCGGCGACCACCAGTCCGCCGCCGGCGTTGAGGATCAGCCCGCCGATGTGCCCGGTCCAGAAGATCTCGGCCTCGTCGCGCGCGGCGCGCTCGGCGGCAGCGCGCACCGCGTTCAGGTCGGCGCAGGTGTCGCCGATCGGCCGCGGCACGTGGACCCGCAGCGGCGACAGCCACACGCCGAGCGCGGCGATCGTGGACTTCACGCCGCCGACCCACAGCGCCTGGGTGTTGTCGCGATCGGCTGCGCCCGAAGCCGCCGCCGCGAGCTGCCCGACCGCGGTCGCGGTGTACGCGATCCGCCACGCCAGGACCCAGTGATCGGCGCGCCTCGCCTCGCCTTCGAGATCGGCGCGCCACGCGGCGGCATCCCCGCAGGGCGCCGCGGCCGCCGTGCGTCCGAGCGCGGCGACGACGAGCGCGACGACGAGCGCGATCAGGAGCAACACGCGCGGCCCGGCGGCATCGTACACGGAACGCCTCCGGCGGCCATTGCGCCGGCGGGAAACTCGGCGCCCTACATGTCATCCGGCGCCGGCGCCGGGCGGCCCGGCGTCACGGCGTCTTGGCCGGCGGGGCTCCGAGCTGGAACACGCAGCCGACATCGCCGCTGCACGGCCGGGTGAACGGCGACACGTCGAGGACGGTCAGCGTGGCGCCCTCGTACTCCGGCGGCACACCGCCCGAGATCCGGTCGACCTTGGCCGGCATCTCGATGGTCAGCGGCACGATCGCCTTGCCCGCCGCGGTCGCGCCGATCCGGATCTCGAGCGCGTGGTTCGCGGCCTCGGTGTCGCGCACGACGTCGAGCCGAGGTCCGCCGGTGGTGGCGGTGACGGTGACGAGGACGCAGCCGGGATGCGGACACGCCGGCAGCACGCCGGCCCACCGGCCGATACGCGCCACGGCGGTGGCGGCCGCGTCGCCGCGCGGTTTCAGGTAGAGCGTGTCGGCGTCCCAGCTGGCGTGGACCGCGTACGGCCGGAAGAAGTCCAGGCCGAGCGAGCCGTCGACCTTGCCGATCGCGAACCGCTTGTCGACGTACGGCGCCAGCGTGACGTGCGAAGCCCGCGCGCCGCCGAGCGTCACGGTCTCGGCGATCGCCGCGCGGGTGACCTCGCGCTTCGTGGCGACTTCGTCGACCAGGCGGAGCGTGACGTCGGCCTGCGCGAGCTTGGCCTTGGCCCACAGCGCCTCGCGCAGCTCGCTGGTCCGGCCGCCGAGGTCGAGGTGCATCGACACCGTCGCGTCGCCGACCTTCGCGGGCGCGACCCGGCGCGGCAGCGGCGTGACGTCGAGCGCGGGGCCGGCGGCGTGCGTGAACACGCCGACGCGCGACGCCTCGTCGGTGTTCGACGAGCTCTGCATGCCGCCGGCCTGGTCCCGGGCCGCCACGGCCACCGCGGCATCGACCGGCACGGACTCGTACTTGATCGTGATCGCGTCCGGCGGCGGCGTGAACACCTTGGACGTCGCCAGCGTCGCGATGCCGTGATCGCGATCGAAGCCGAACACCAGCGAGCCCGCGAGCACGTCACGGCCGAGCACGCCATTCACGCGCCGGCTCTCGACATTGTAGAAGTTGGCCAGCACCAGCATCACCTGGCGGCGGTCGATCGCCAGGTCGCCGACCTTGAGCTCGACCAGCTCGGCATAGTTCCGCTTCTGCTCCGTGCCGGTCTCGTCGAACCGGGCCGGGCCGTTGCCGGTGAGCAGGCCGGCCTCGTCGACGACCTGCTGGTCGATCGCCGAGATGTTCGCGTCCGGATCGATCCAGAACAGGTAGGGCCCCTTGCCTCGAACGGTGACCGGCGTGAGCAGCACGCCGTCCTCGAGCGGCCCGACCAGCGGCAACGTCCAGTGATCGCCCTTCGAGAACCCCGACGGCGCTGCGCCGCCGCAGCCGGCGAGCCAGCCGGAGACCGAGAGTGCTGCGATCAAACATGCTTTGTGGTGCACGGGGGTTCCTTCCTGGGCGGGAGTGTCGTGGCTAGCGAGATGACCCCAGCGCGCGACGGAGTGCAAGCGTGAGCAGCGTTTCTGTAGGTGTTCCTCGCAAGCCGCCGCACCGGCACGCGAGCGGCTCTCGGCGATCTTCGCGGTAGGGCCTCACGAAACCATGGCGGCGGCCGAACCAGCCGGTGGCAATGGCTCGGATAGCGCAACGTACCTGGGAAACCGTCTCGCGCGCGTGGCTGCTCGCCGCCGCGGGTGTCGCCGCATGCAGCAGCGGCAACGGCGATTATCCGATCATGCAGCCGCCGGACATCGACGCTCCGGCCGGAGCCGACGCGCGCACGGATACGCCCGGCGATGCGGCCGCGGACGCGATGCACGACGCCGGGGTCGATGCCAGCCTGATCGGCGCCGACCTGGCGATCACGATCACCGACGCCCCCGATCCGGTCGCCGCCAGCGCGACGCTGAGCTACACGATCGACGTCACCAACCGCGGCGGCCTCGACGCCCACGCCGTCGTCGTCACCCAGCGCCTGCCGCCGGGCAACGTCGCGTTCCAGTCCGCGACCGGCATCGGCTGGACGTGCAGCGCCGCCGGGCAGGTCGTCACCTGCAACCGCCCCACGCTGCTGATCGGAGCCGGACCGTCGATCGTGGTCAAGGTCACGAGCCCGCCGACCGGCGGATCGCTGGCGACCTCCGCGACCGTCGCCTCCGACACGCCCGATCCGGACCTGACCAACAACGACGCGAGCGCCACCGCCCTGGTGCTGACCCCCGCCGACCTCGCGATCGCGATCAGCGACGCGCCCGATCCGGTCGCCGCGGCGGGCATGCTCGGCTACACGATCACCGTCACCAACGCCGGCCCGGGCGTGTCGAGCGACGTCACCGTGCTCGATAGCCTGCCCGTCAGCGTCGGCTTCATCAGCGCGTCCGGCACGGGCTGGTCGTGCTCGGCCGTCGACCAGGACGTCACCTGCCTGCGCGCCAGCCTCGACGCGGCGACGTCCTCGGCGATCACGCTGGTCGTGGCCGCGCCGGCGAGCGGCGGCACGGTGGCCAATACCGCCCAGGTCGCGGCGATGACCCCCGACGGCAACCCGGCGAACAACTCGGCGACCACCAGCACCACGGTCAACGCGGCCGCCGACCTGTCGATCGCGATGACCGACTTGCCCGATCCGGTGCTCGGCAGCGCGATCCTGCAGTACGCGATCGACGTCACCAACCTCGGACCCAACACCGCGTCGGGGATCACCGTGACCAACGCCCTGCCCGCGGGCAACGTCGCGTTCGTCAGCGCGACCGGCAGCGGCTGGACCTGCCTGCCGTCGGGCCAGGTCGTGTCGTGCACGCGGCCGTCGCTGCTGGTCGGCGCCGCCCCGACGATCACGATCTCCGTCCGCGCGCCGGCCGAATCGACCCTCCTCGCCGACACCGCCACCGTCGCGTCGACCTCGTCGGACCTCGACGCCGCCAACAACTCGGCGATGGTGATCACCCAGGTCCTGTCGGCGGCCGACCTCTCGGTCGCGGTGATCGACTCGCCCGATCCGGTGACCACGACCGGCACGCTGACCTACACGGTCACCGCGACCAACGCCGGGCCGAGCCAGGCCGACGACGTCGCGATCACGAGCCTCCTGCCCGCCGGCACGACCTTCCAGAGCGCGATCGGCATCAACTGGACCTGCAACGCGATCGGCCAGCAGGTCACGTGCACCACGCCGCAGCTCGCGCCCGGCGTCGCGCCGGCGATCACGATCGCGGTCGCCGCCCCCGGCGTCGACGGCGCGATCACCGAGACCTCGTCGATCGCCGCATCGACCGCCGATCCGGTGCCCGCCAACAACGCCGTGAGCCAGTCCACCACCGTCAATGCGCCATCGGATCTCGCGCTGTCGCTGTCGGCATCGCCGAGCCCGGTCCCGGCCCACGCGACCCTGACCTACACGATCGACATCACCAACCTCGGCCCGCGCGACGCGACCAACCTGGTCGTGACCAACCGCCTGCCCGACGGCAACGTCCTGTTCCTCGGCGCCGCCGGCATCGGCTGGACCTGCGCGCTCGCCGGGCAGATCGTCACCTGCACCCGGCCGCTGCTCCTCGTCGGCGCGGCGCCATCGATCGCGATCCAGATCCGGACGCCGGACGTCAACGGCACGCTGATCGACCAGGCGAGCGTGACCGCGGCCACCGCGGACCTCGACCTCGACAACAACGCGATGTCGAACACGACCGACGTGTTCGACTCGGCGGACCTGTCGATCCTCGCCAGCGAAGGCCCGAACCCGGTGCGGATCGGGACCGACCTGGTCTACACGCTCTCGGTCGGCAACGCCGGCCCGACCGGCGCCACCGCGGTCAGCGTCGTCGACACCCTGCCCGCCGGCACGAGCTTCGTCTCCGCCTCCGGCTCGGGCTGGTCGTGCGCCCACACGGGCGGCGTCGTCACCTGCACGATCCCCGGCCTCGGCGCGCTGAGCTCGGCGCCCTCGATCGCGATCGTCGCGACCGCCCCGGCCACCGCCGGCAACATCACCAACACCGCCACCGTCGGCTCGTCGACCTCGGATCCGAACCCCGCGAACAACACGGCCACCACCGTCACCCTGGCCAACGCCTTCGCCGACCTCTCGGTCATCGTCACCGACAGCCCCGACCCGGTGCAGGGCACGGTCACCTCGGGCTGCAACGGCAGCGACTGCGTGACCTACACGATCGACGTCAGCAACGCCGGCCCCGACCCCGCCACCGGCATCACCGTCGCCACCGAGCTGCCGCACAACGGCGCATTCTTCAGCGCAGTCGGCACCGGCTGGGTGTGCCCCGCCCCGACCGGCACCCTGACCTGCACCCGCTCCGGCATCGGCGTCGGCGCCACCTCGACGATCACGCTGATCTGGAAGGCGCCCAAGCCGGGCGGCTTCTCCATCGTCGTCAACACCGCCGTGTCCGGCACTTCCACCGACCCGGACCCGACCAACAACACGACGACCCAGGACACCACGGTGTTCCCGTAGCGGCGATGCCCGCCGCGCTGCCCACGCGCCGGACGGCGGCGCACGCTCACTCGTCGACGTTGCCGTGGAGCTGCTGGCGCAGCTGCTCGACCTGGGCCTCCGGCAGCGCCAGGCGGCGGATGTTCGCGCGCTTCAGCACGGGCATCGTGAACAGCGCGCTCACGTCGGCCACGCCGGTCTCGTAGAGGATCACCGACTCGAGCGACGGGTGGCGCTCGAGCGGGCGCAGGTCGGCCACGCGGGTGCTCGAGATCGACAGCTCCTTCAGCGACGTGAGCTGCGCGACGACGGTGATGTCGACCACCTTGGTCTCGTGCAGGTCGAGCCGGGCGAGCCGGGTCAGCGAGCGCAGCGGCGACAGATCGGCGACGGCCGTGAAGCCCACGTCCAGGTCCTCGAGCGACGC
>DASWRS010000417.1:0-25132 GCA_036403075.1 Kofleriaceae bacterium | reverse complement strand
GCGCGGTCGAGCCGAGCTATGTCGCCGACCCGCGCCACCCCGAGCGCCCGCCGATCGTGACCCGCGTGCCACGCAGCGGCCAGACCGTCGCCACGGTCGATCTCGGCATCGTCTCGGTGCGCGGCGGCGCCCCGCGCTGGGCCAGCTGGGAGCTCGCGCGCTATCCCTACCTGGCGCGCGTGATCTGGCCCACCCGCGGGCCGCTGACCGTGATCGCGGTGGGCCGCGAGCAGACCGTGGCCGCCGTGATCGCCGTCGACGCCGCGACCGGCGCCGGCAAGCCGGTCCTGGTCGACAAGGATCCGGCGTGGATCAACATCGCGCCCGACGCGCTGACCTGGCTGCCCGACGGCTCGGGGTTTCTGTGGCTGACCGAGCAGAGCGGCGCGTGGAGCCTCGAGCACCACGCCGCCGACGGCAGCCACGTGCGCACGGTGCTGACCGCGGACTTCGGCGTGCGCCGCGTCGCCGGGATCTCGGTCGACGGCCGCGACGTCATCGTCGAGGGCGCCGGCGATCCGCGCGAGCAGCACGTCTGGCGCGTCCCGCTCGCCGGCGGCGCCCCGGTCGCGCTGACCTCCGGCGGCGGCGTCCACACCGCGCGCGCCGCCCACGACGTCCTCGTGATCAGCTCGCTGCCGCGCGCCGGCGGCCGCGACTGTGCCGTGGTCCGCGCCGACGGCTCGCGCGTCCCGCTGCCGTCGGTCGCCGAGCGACCCGCCGCCCCGCCGACCGCGCGGATCGAGCAGGTCACGCTCGACGATCACGCGCAGTACGCCGCGGTGCTCCGGCCGCACGCCTTCGATCCCAAGGTCCGCTACCCCGTGCTGCTCCGGATCGGCGCCACGATGGACACCAAGGTCGTGCTCGACGCGCTCGACACCTACATCGTCGATCAGTGGTACGCCGACACCGGCTTCATCGTCGTGCGTAGCGACGGCCGCGGCACGATCGGCCCCGATCGGGCCTGGCAACGCACCATCTCCGGCGACGTCCTGACCATCCCGATCAACGATCAGATCGGCGCGCTCAAGCGGCTGGGCGCGCGCTACCCCGAGATGGATCTCGGCCGCGTCGGCGTCCTGGGCGTCGAGCTCGGCGGCTACTACGCCGCGCTCGCCGTCCTGACCCACCCGGACGTGTTCGCCGCCGCGGTCGCGGTCACCCCGGTCACCGACTGGGCGCTGCTCGACGCCGCCTCGGCCGAGCGGTTCATGAAGACCCCCGCGCAGAACCCCGAAGGCTATCGCCGGGCCAGCGCCGCCTCCTACGCCGAGCAGCTGACCCGGCCGCTGCTCCTCGTGCCCAACCTCCCCGGCGATCGCATCGCCGCCGCCCACGCGTTCGCGCTGATCGACGCGCTGTCGGCCGGCGGCAAGCGCGCCGACTTCGCGATCCTGCCCGACAACCGCGACGCCGCCCACCGGATCTCCGGCACCCGCTTCGTCGTCGACTTCCTGCGCCAGCACCTCGGCCCCCCGGTGCGCCCGGCCGTCATGCCCACGGCCCGCACCGGCGACGACGACGAGGAGGAAGAGGAGCGCGAGCGCGCCCAGCGCCGCGGCAGCGCCCACCCAGGCTCCGACAAGGCTCGCGACAACGATCGCGACAACGATCGCGGCCACTAGCGCCTCGCGCAGCAGTAGATCTGAGCGGTGCACCGCCGTGGGGAGAACGCCACCACGCGCGCTTGCGACGCGGTTCTGGCCCCTCACTCCGTCTGTTAACGGCCGTATTGCGATCGCGCGTCCGTGCCATCTCCGCGGCCGACCGACGAAGGACCACCCGGCCTGGGAATCTATCTCCGCTCGGGGCCAGACCGTCGTCGCGGCGCTGCGCGTTGCCGAGGTCTCCTGATCGTTCAAAGCCGTGTCGTCGGCGTGATCTCGATGCGATCGCGACCGGTGTTCACGGGCCAGACCGGCGGGGTTCCGAGCGGCGGTCATCGCTCGCGCGCGTGCGCCACCCCGATCCACGTGATCGGCGCCATCGCGAGCAGCGCCGCGGCCAGGCCGCCGAACACGACCGCCGTGCTGGTGTGGTCGTACAGCAGCGCGACCAGGACCGGGCCGCCGGCGCGGGCGAAGCCCTCGTAGCGCGCCATCACGCCGTTGGCGCGACCGGCGCTGGCGACGCCGTAGATCGACTGGAGCGCCCAGGGCCGGGCCAGCGTGTGCAGACCGGCGCCGCCGCCGAAGCACGCGACGCCGAGCGCGGTCAGCCCGATGCCGCCGTCGACCGCGACGAGCGACATGCCGGTCGCCTGAAGGCCGAGCTGGAGCACCAGGAGGCCGCGGATCGAGCTCGCGCGTCCGCCGCGGAGCAGCCAGATCCGGCCCGGCAGCTGGGTCACGCCGAAGCTCGCGAGCACCGACGCGGCGAGCGTCGCGGAGTGCCCGCGCTCGACGAGCACGGGGATCAGCAGCGTGGTCAGCGACAGGTTGGCGAGCATGCTCAGCACGAACGTGATCGCGAGCAACGTGAACGTGCCCGGCCTGCGCACGCGGAGCGGTGCGGGCGTGGGGGCGGCGGCGGATGCGCTCGCCGGCCGCGGTCGAAACCTCGGGATCACGTGGCGCTGCAGGCTCCAGCTCGCGATCACGACCACGCCGGCGACGACGAGCTCGGTGTCGCGCCAGCCGATGTGCTTGACGGTGAACGCCATCACCGGCAGGAAGACGGTCGCGGCGAGGCCGCCCATCACCGTCAGCGAGGCCAGCGCGCGCAACCGCTCGCCGTCGTCGGCGACCGTCCGGATCACCAGGCCGAACACCGGCTCGTAGAACAGCGCGGCCATCGCCAGGCCCATCACCGCCCAGGTCGCGTACAGCGCGGCGACGCCGGGGACCTGCGACGCCGCGGCCGTCGCGGCGACCGCGATCCAGGCGCCCACGCGCATGACCCGCGCCGCGTGGTCGCGGTCGACCCAGCGGCCGATCTGCGGCGCGACGAGCGCCATCACCAGCAGGCCGAGCGAGAACGCGCCGGCGACCTCGGCGCGCGACGCGTGGAGCTCGCTCGCGATCGGCACGAGCAGCACCGAGAACCCGTAGTACAGGATCCCCCAGTACACGGTCTGCCCGGCGCCGAGCCACCAGATCGCGCGCGTCATCGTTGCTTCGGGCACCCCATGCCGGGCTCGCAGCCCGGCGTGAGCTCGGTGACCTTGCCGCGCGCGTCGAGCGCGATCTCGCAGCGCGCGTCGAGCATCCGGCGCAGCTGGGCGCGGCCGAGCTGGACGCGCGACTTCATCCCGGACACCGAGATCCCGGGCTGCAACACGCGGGGCGGGCGCCTGTGGCCGCGCCGGCCGAGCTGGACGCGCGACTTCATCCCGGCCCCCGAGATCCCAGGCTGCAACACGCGGGGCGGGCGCCTGTGGCCGGGCCGGTTCGTGCCACGTTTGCGTGGGGCCCCCGGACCACCGTCGGGGTGTCCTCTGCCTTGCCGTCGCTCATCGCTTGCTTCCTGCACCATGGACGGACCTGGCCGGAAAAGGACGCACCGCGGGCGCGAGCGTGCACCGCAGATGAGCATCGGCGCACGCACGCGTGCGCCCAGGCCACGCCGGCCCCTCGGAGCCGAGGCCAGGCGCCTCGGCGAGAACGGCATTCGCAGCGTCTCTCAAGTCGACACGGCGTGGATTGCGGTTGAGCACCGACCGGCTGCCACCTACAATGGTGGTCGTTTGAGGGACACGAGGGGCAGGATACCTGGGCTCGATGGACTTCGTGCGATCTCCATCGTGATCGTGCTGTTCGCGCACGCCAACGGCACCCGGGGCGCCCCCAAGATCGGCCACCTCGAGGTGTTCGCCGACCTCGGCGTCCGCACGTTCTTCGTGATCTCCGGGTTCCTGATCACGACGCTGCTCGTCGGCGAGTACGGCAAGCGCGGCCGGATCTCGCTGCGCGACTTCTACATCCGCCGGGTCTACCGGATCTTTCCGGCGTTCTATGTCTACCTCGCGGTGATGCTCGGGGTCGCCGCGCTCGGCTGGATCGCGCTGCCGGCCGAGGACGTCGTGTTCGCCGCGACGTACACCATGAACGTCCACGCCCACCGCGCGTGGTGGCTGGGCCACCTGTGGTCGCTCGCCGTCGAGGAGCAATTCTACCTGCTGTGGCCGCTGGTGGTGTCGCTGCTCCGGCCGCGGCGTGCGCTGTGGTTCGCGATCGCGGCGATCGCGATCGCGCCGGTGCTGCGGGTCGTCGCATGGATCGCGTGGCCGGCGGTCCGCCCGCTCACCGACCAGGCGTTCCCGTTCGTGTTCGACGCGCTCGCCACCGGCTGCGTGCTCGCGCTCGCCCGCGAGCACCTCGAGGGCTCGGCGACCTACCTGATGTGGCTCGACGCGCCGTCGTTCTGGCTGATCCCGCTGGCCGGCGTGGTCGCGCTCGCCGTCCCGTTCACCGCGTTCAACCTCGGCATCGGCGTGACCCTGGGCAACCTCGGCATCGCGATGGCGATCCACCGCTGCGTCCGGCACCCGAGCTACCCGCTGGGCCGAGTGCTCGAGTCGCGGCCGTTCGTGTTCGTCGGCGCGCTCAGCTACTCGCTCTACCTGTGGCAGCAACCGTTCGTGAACCGCCACGCCAGCGGGATCATCAACACGTTCCCGGTCCACCTCGCGCTCGCGTTCGGCCTGGCGATCGTCTCGTACTATCTCGTCGAGCAGCCGGTGCTCGCGCTGCGCGCCCGGCGGGCCGCCCGCAAGCGCGCGCCGGTGTGACGCGCCCCGGCCGCACCTACATCGCCCGACTGCGACACCCGCGGTTCTCGGGCCCGTCCCGGGAATGACGACCGGCCGGTCGTTTTCACCCCGAGCGGGTTTGTGCACATCGCAAACCCGGTCTACGCCTCAGGCATGGACCTCAGCTTCACCGCCGAAGAGCAGCGCTTCCGGACCGAGGTTCGCAGCTTCATCGACGCCAACCTGCCCGCCGAGATCCGCGCCAAGGTGCTCGGCGGCAAGCACGTCTCCAAGGACGACTTCGTCCGCTGGCACAAGACGCTGTACCAGAACGGCTGGAGCACGCCGAACTGGCCCACCGAGTTCGGCGGGCCGGGCTGGAATGCCGCCCAGCAGCACATCTTCGACGTCGAGTGCGCCGACGCGGGCGCACCGCCGCTGATGCCGTTCGGCATCCGCATGGTCGCGCCGGTGATCATGGCGTTCGGCAACCGCGCGCAGCAGGACCGGTTCCTGCCGCGGATCCGCTCGGGCGAGCACTGGTGGGCCCAGGGCTATTCCGAGCCGGGCTCGGGCTCGGATCTCGCGTCGCTGCGGATGCGCGCCGAGCGCCGCGGCGACGTCTACGTGTGCAACGGCCAGAAGACCTGGACCACGCTGGCGCAGTACGCCGACTGGATCTTCTGCCTGGTGCGAACCGCGACCGATCGCCGGCCGCAGCAGGGCATCTCGTTCCTGCTGATCGACATGAAGTCGCCCGGCGTCACGGTGCGGCCGATCGTCACGATCGACGGCGACGCCGAGGTCAACGAGGTCTGGTTCGAGGACGTCGAGGTCCCGGTCGACAACCGCGTCGGCGAGGAGAACCAGGGCTGGACCTACGCCAAGTACCTGCTCGGCCACGAGCGCACCGGCAACGCCGGCATCGGCATGTGCAAGCGCTGGCTCAAGGCGCTCAAGCACATCGCGTCGCGCCAGCGCGCCGGCGGCCGGCTGCTGATCGACGACCCGCGGTTCCGCGATCACATCGCGCAGGTCGAGATCGAGCTGATGGCGCTCGAGATCACGACGATGCGCGTGATCGCGATGGAGCTCGCGAACCAGAAGCCGGGGCCGGAGGCGTCGATGCTCAAGGTCCAGGGCACCGAGATCCAGCAGACGTTGACCGAGCTCCAGATGCTCGCGCTCGGGCCCCAGGCGCTGCCGTACCAGCCCCAGGCGCTCGAGGCCGGTTACTCCGGACCGCTGTCGGGCCCCGATTATGCGGTGCCGCTCACCGGCCGCTACCTCAACCACCGCAAGGCTTCGATCTACGCTGGCTCGAACGAGATCCAGCGCAACATCATCGCCAAGCACATGTTGGGGTTGTGAGGAGGACGCCATGAACTTCGATTTCACCGAGGAACAGAACCAGCTGCGCGAGGCGCTCTCCCGGCTGCTCGAGCGCGGCTACGAGTTCGACAAGCGCAAGCAGATCGTCGCGTCGGAGGCCGGCTACAGCCGCGAGATCTGGCGCCAGCTCGCCGAGCTCGGCGCGCTGTCGATCGCCTTGCCCGAGCAGCACGGCGGCGCGGGCGGCAGCGCGGTCGACACGCTGGTGATCATGGAGGCGCTCGGCAGAAAGCTCGTGGTCGAGCCCTACGTGCCGGCGATCGTGCTCGGCGCCGGCCTGGTCGCACGCGCCGGCTCCGAGGCGCAGCGCGCCCGGCTGCTGCCGCGGATCGGCGACGGCCAGCAGCTGCTCGCGCTCGCCCACGACGAGCCCGACAACCGCTACGAGCTCGAGCGGGTCGCGACCCGCGCCCGGCCCGATGGCGCCGGCTACGTCCTCGACGGCCACAAGACCGTCGTCCTGGGCGGCAGCGCGGCCGATACCCTGATCGTGTCGGCCCGGACCGCCGGGGAGCCGGGCGATCCGGCGGGCGTATCGCTGTTCCTGGTCGACGCCGGCGCGCCCGGCGTGACCCGCCGCGGCTACGCCACCCAGGACGGCCACCGCGCCGCCGACGTCACCCTCACCGGCGTCAAGGTCGATGGCGACGCGCTGCTCGGCCCGGCCGGCGGCGGGATCGCGCTCGTCGAGCACGCGCTCGCGCACGGCATCGCCGCGGTGTCCGCCGAGGCGCTCGGCATCATGGCCGTGCTGGTCGATCTGACGTCGAGCTACGTCAAGACCCGCAAGCAGTTCGGCGTGCCGATCGGTCAGTTCCAGGTCCTGCAGCACCGGCTCGCCGACATGCTGATGCGGGTCGAGCAGGCCCGGTCGATGACCTACCTGATCGCGACCACGGTCGACTCGGCCGACGACGCCCAGCGCCGGCGGGTCACCGCCGCGGCCAAGGCGCTGGTCAGCCAGGCCGCGCGCTTCGTCGGCCAGGGCGCGATCCAGCTCCACGGCGGCATCGGCATCACCGACGAGGCCCCGGTCAGCCACTACTTCAAGCGGCTGACCATCATCACGCTGACGTTCGGCGACGCCGATCACCACCTCGCACGGTTCAGCGACCTCCTGGATCGCGGCGATCGCGGCGACCGCGGCGCGCGCGATGTCTGACATCCGCGCGGTCCTGTTCGACTTCGGCGGCGTCATCCTGTCGAGCCCGATCGACGGGTTTCGCGCCTACGAGCGCGCGCGCGAGCTCCCCGCCGGCTTCCTCCAGCGCCTCAACTCCACCGATCCGGACACCAACGCCTGGGCGTGCATGGAGCGCGGCGAGCTCGACGAGGCCACGTTCTGCGCCCGGCTCGAGGCCGAGGCCCTCGCCGCCGGCCACGCGATCGACGCGCGCCTGATCCTCGGCCAGCTCACCGGCCAGATCCGCCCCGAGATGGTCGAGGTGATCCGCACCCTGCGCCCGCGCTACCGCGTCGCCTGCCTGACCAACAACATGCCGATCGGCCACGGCTCGGCGATGGCTCGCAACCCCGAGCTCGCCGCCGAGATCGCCGAGGTCCTCGCGGTGTTCGCGCACGTCATCGAGTCGTGCAAGATCGGCGCGCGCAAGCCCGAGCCGCGGTTCTACGCCCGCGCCTGCGAGATCGTCGGCGTCGCGCCGGAGCACTGCGTGTTCCTCGACGACCTCGGCATCAACCTCAAGCCGGCGCGCGCGATGGGCATGGCCACGATCAAGGTCGGCGACCCCGCCGCCGCGATCGCCGAGCTCGAGTCCCTCCTCGGCCATCCGGTCCGCTGACGCGGGGCGCGCGCGGCGTTCGACGGCCTACGATGCGCCGGGCGCGGCGCCGTTGCGCGGTGAGGACAGCCACGCGCGGATCGTGTCGTACACGGCCGGCGCGCCGAGCAGGCCGACGTGACCGGTGCCGGCGGCGAGCCAGCGATGCGCGTCGGGGAACGCGAGCGTCAGCGCCGGATCGGCGTGCAGGCCGAAGGCGCTGGCCACCGGAACCAGGCCGTCGCCCGGCAACGCACGCCCGGTGCGGCTCACGAGCGTGCCGGCGATCGCGTAGCACGGCACGTCGGATGGGAGCGGGAGCGGGCGACGGCGGTCGCCGCCGCGCGCGAACCGATCGAGGCCGTGCCAGTGCTCGTCGAGCACGTTGCCGAACCGCAGGTCGGTGATGCCCGCGCTGCGGATCCGCCCGAGCTGGCCGAACGGCGCGGTGTAGCGGCTGAGGCCGAGCAGGAGGTCGATGCCCGAGCCGCCGCGCTCGAGCGGCGCGCCGTGGTGCGGCGAGCCGAGCGTGATCAGCGCGCCGAGCCGGCGGCGCCATGCGTGTCCCGCCTGGTCGCCCGCGTGACACGCGCTGCGCGCGACGAGGCCGCCCATGCTGTGGCCGATCAGCACCAGCTCGTCGACCGCGACCGGCCACGCCGCGACCAGCTGCTCGAGCAGCGCGGCGAGCTCACGGCCATTGCTCGAGATGTGCAGGCCGGTGTTGTAGTGGGCGTGGACCGGCGTGTAGCCGAGGTCGCGCTCGAGCGCGGCCCCGTGATCGTGGCCGTCTCGCGCCCACTGCAGATCGGTCGTGCACAGGCCATGGATCAGGACCGCGATCCGTCGCGATGCGCGAGGCAGCGCGCGGCCGAGCGCCGCGGGTGCGAGCGTCAAGCTCGCGCCGCGGTGGCGCAGGCCCATCGCGATCGCGAGCGGGTTGCCGCCGTCCCGCAGGTGGTCGCCCAGCACGCCGTTGAGCACGGCGAGCGCTGCCTCGCGCTCGAAGCCCGGCGCGCTCGAGCCGAGCAGCGGCGCGAGCTGCGCGAGCGCGAGATCGATGCCGCTGCCCACCAGCTGCGTCACGCCGCGGATCATCGCGTACACCGGCCGGGTGGCGAGCCGAACCGGGCCGGCGAGCGGCTCGCCGACGATCGCCGGCCCACTCGCGACGGTGACGTGCATCGCCTCCACCAGCGAGGTCACACCTCGTGTCGCATCGATCGCGAGCCGGCTCGCTCCCCGGAGATCGTCGGCGTGGCTGCGCGAATTTCTGGTCATACGGCACCTCGAGAGCGACTGCGGACCACACTACCTCGTCGGCGAGCATCGCGCGGCGACATTCGTCACCGATGGCGATCCGCCGGACCGAACATGGCCGAGCCCGTGATCGACGCACGCTGCCAGTTCACCGCGAACGCCACGCCGCGAAACCGGGAGGCGTGGCAGCGCGCGCTCGAGTTCCTGGCCCGGCACCTGAAGGCCTGAGCGCGGCGCGGACGCCCGGCGCCGGTACGGTGCGGCGCGCCCGCGGCTACGGCTGGACGTTGCGCAGCACCGGGATGTCGCCGCTGGTGCCCCACTGGGTGACGGAGCTGCCGCCGCCCGAGTTGAGCACGAACCAGTTGCCGTCGGACGGACGCCAGATCGCGATGTCGCTCTTCCAGTCGCCGTCGAAGTCGCGGACCACGGGGATGTCGCCCGAGGTGCCCCAGCCGTACCAGAACGCGCTGCCGGTATCCTTGTACCAGACGTAGAACCGGCCCTCGGACGGCCGGAACAGGGTCCAGTCGGCCTTGCCGTCGCCATTGTAGTCGCCGACGACGGGCGTGTCGCTCGGGTTGCCCCACGAGGCCCAGGTGTAGGAGCCCGGCGTGGTGGTCGGCAGGACGTACCAGGTGCTGGTGGACGGACGGCGCACCGCGATGTCGATCTTGCCGTCGCCGTCGTAGTCGGCCGGCACCGGGATGTCGCCGCTGGTGCCCCACTGTACGGTGTCGGACGTGTTGGTCGAGCTCTTCCAGATGTACCAGGTGCCGTTCGACGGACGCCACACCGCCTTGTCGGTGATGCCGTCGCCGTCGTAGTCGCCGGGCACCGGGATGTCGCCGTTGACGCCCCAGAAGTACGTGTTGTAGAAGCCCGACGCCGTGTCGAGGATGTACCAGGCGCCGTTCGATGGGCGGAACAGCGCGTACTCGGTCTTGCCGTCGCCGTTGTAGTCGCCCGGCAGCGGCTTGTCGCCGGCCTGGCCGAAGTTCCAGTAGCTCGACGCGCCGTTTCCGTACCACGTGCCGCTGCGGAACACGGTCAGCGTCGGGTGACCGGCGCCGGCGTAATCGAGGTTGTCGAGCTCGCGCTCGCGCACGCAGCGGCACGACCGCTGCGAGTAGGTGGTCTCGACCTGCTGGCCGGCGATGTTGTTGTAGACGAACCGGCAGATGTCGCCGATCTCGGTGCCGCCGTTGCCCGGCGTGCTGTCCCAGTACGCGTTCAGGTCCGGATCGGTGGCCGCCTCGGAGATCTCGTGGGACACGACCGGGTTGGTGTAGTTGCGGTCGGTCGAGTACTCGATGACGGCATACGCGACATCGAACGAGAAGAAGATGAAGCTCCAGGCGAAGTGATCGTGATGGCCGGAGAAGCTGTTGCTGGTGTCGACCTGGTTCGTGGTCCCCGCGGGCAGGAACACGACGAACAGGTCATTGGACGACGGGAAGTAGCTCGCGTTCGACAACGTCGACTGGATCTGCGCGGTGATCGTCGCCTCGCTGATCGAGCCGGTCGGCACGCCGGTCAGGTTCCAGCGGTTTCCCGACGAGCCCGGGCCGACGCCGTACTCGCTCATCCGCGTGTAGAACGCGGGATCGTTGGCGAGGTTGGCCCAGGTCGTGTCGTAGTCGCTGGCCTCGGCGGTGTGCGCCGCCTGGGTCCAGTAGTCGCCCCAGAACAGGCGATGCACCTTGGGGCTGGGCAGGATCCGCCCGCCGTGCGCCGAGATATTGTACGTGCAGCTGCCGCCCGGGTTCAGGAACGGGCCACCGGCGCCGTTGCTCGCCGCGCCGCCTGCGGTGTCGAGGCCGAGGTGGCCGCGCACCGTGCCCCCGGCGGAGTGGCCGTTGATCAGGCCGGGCGGCGGACCGCCGACCGCGCGCGACGCCGCGGCGTCGGATAGCTCGCGCACGGCCTTGCCGCCGGGACCGATCCGGCCGGTCGCGCCGGCGGCGATCTGGCCGCCGGGAGCCCGGCCGCCATCGACGAACACCGGCGGCGTGGCGAGCTGGCCGCCGGTGGCGACCGCGTCGGCCTTGGCGCCCGGCGTTGCTTCGGTCAATGCGCTCTGCTCCACACCGGCGCCGGGCGACGACGTGTCGGCGCCGCCCGGATCGGCGGCGCACGCGGACGCGAACAGCATCGTGACAAATGCCTTCTGTAACAAGCAATAACCCTTCATCGGAAATCCCCTCCAGATATCGACCAATGCTTCACCGGTGCCTCACCGGTGCTCGGACCGTGTCCGATCTGTGTCGATACGGGCGAGCCTAGCAGAGCTTCATGATATCTCGCGCTGGAATCGCGACTGCGTGTTAGCGAGATGCTTATTCGGGTGCACGGCAAGCGGGCCAGTCTTGCCGATCGCCGGCGCGATCGGTGAGCCCGGCGACCATCGCGGCACATCCGGTGCCGCGGCCCGGCAACGCCTGCCGATGGCCGGGCTTCCCATCCGCTGCGCGACGGGGCATACGTACGGCATGAGCTACGTGATGGTCGACATCGAGGCGGACGGCCCGGCGCCCGGTCTGTACTCCATGGTCTCGTTCGGCGCGGTGATCGTCACCCCGGCGCTCGACCAGACGTTCTACGGCCAGCTGCGCCCGATCAGCGAGGCGTGGATCCCCGAGGCGCTCGCGATCAGCGGGTTCTCGCGCGCCCAGCACGACGGCTTCGACGATCCGCGCGACGTCATGACCCGGTTCGCGGACTGGATCGCGGCCCACGCCGACAAGCGGCCGCTGTTCATCTCGGACAACAACGGCTTTGACTGGAGCTTCATCAACTACTACTTCCACCGCTTCCTCGGCAAGAACCCGTTCGGGCACAGCTCGCAGAACCTGGGCAGCCTGTACAAGGGCCTGGTCAAGGATGCGTTCGCCAGCTTCAAGCACCTGCGCGCGACCGCGCACACGCATCATCCGGTCGACGACGCGCGCGGCAACGCCGAGGCCCTGCTGCGCATCAAGCACGAGCTCGGGCTCAAGATCGCGCTCGACTGAAGCTCGGCGGCGGCGGCGGCAGCGGCTCGACGGCGCGGGCTCGGCGGCGCGGGCTCGGCGGCGCGCGGCTCGGCGGCGCGGGCTCGGCGACGGCGCGGGCTCGGCGGCGCGGGCTCGGCGGCGCGGGCTCGGCGGCGCGGGCTCGGCGGCGGCGCGGGGTCAGCGGTCGGGCTTGGTGGGCCGGGGCGTGCTCGGAAAGATCTCGTCGAGCGCCGCGCGGGCCTCGCTGCGGTACCGGGCGCGCCGCTCGGCGTCCTCGCGCGCCGGATCCCAGCCGACCAGCGGGCCGAGCGCGGCCTGGAGCTCGGCCATCGCGCGCTCGGCGCGGGCTTCTCCGTCGGGGGTGGGCGCGCGCAGCCACGCGGCGAACGCCACCAGCGCGTCGCCGACCTGCGCGAGATCGATCCCGGGCGTTGCGCCCTGCGGTCCGGCGCTGGCGAGCACGGCGCGCAGCTCGTCGACGCTGGCCGCGGCCGCGGTGCGCGCGGCCGGGTCGTCGCCAGCCTGCATGATCTGCGCGACGCGCCCGACCAGCGCGACGAGCGCGGCCAGCTGCGGCGCGAGCTGCGGATCGACCGGCTGGGTCATGGCGCGGGCTCCGTGCCACCCGCCGAGCCGGGTCCCGGGCCGGGTCCCGGGCCGCGCCCCGAGCCGCGGAAGATCTGATCGACCGCGACCTGGATCTCGCGCTCGAAGTCGGCACGGCGCTCGGCCTCGCTGCGCGCCGGGTCGCCGGTGGTCGGCGGGCCCAGCGCCTCGGTCAGGCGGGCGCGAAGCACCGCGACGTGCGCGGCGGGATCGGTCGCCGGGGTCGACAGCCACGCGCCGAACACCCGCAGGCCCTCGGCCATGTGGAGGAGATCGACCCGGCGAAACGCCTCGAGGATCGGCGCGCACTCTGCCGCGAGCGCCTGGCCGAGCGCGGTCCCGGTCTGCACCACGTTGCCGAGCAGCCGCTCCATGTCGGCCGCGGTCCGCGCCCGCGATGCTTCCTGCTGGGCGCGCAGCTCGAGCTGGCGCACCAGGGTGGTCATCTCGCGCTTCATGCGCTCGACCGCGCGGCGGGCCTCGACGCCCGCAAGGCCGTGCCGGCGCGCCGATTCGATCGCGAGCTCGTCGACGGTTCCGCCGATGTCGAGCTGATCGAGCGGCACCGGCCGCGGCACCGCGCTGCCCTGCAGCGAGGCGACCATGTGCTCGACCTCGGCCTGGTTCGCGCCGGTCGGGGCGCGCAGGAACGCGGCGAACGTGCGCAGGCCGCCCGCGAGCTGGGCGAGATCGAGGCCGCCGGCCGGCCCCGGCGCGCGCTGGCCGGGCGGCGTGCGGCCCGCGAGCCGGGTGATCGCGGTGACCAGCTGCTCGAGCTCGGCCGCCGCCCGGGCGCGCAGCTCGGGCTCGGGGCCGTCGGCGCCGAGGATCTCGCCGAGCCGCGCGACGTGGTCCCGGATCGCCTTGCCCTCGCGGCCGGTCACCTGCGCCGGCAGCGCGGCGAGCATCCCGAGCACCGCGGCCAGGTCGCGCAGCGCGGGGAGCCCGGGGAGCCCGGGGAAGCCAGGGGACCCGGAGTCCGGCGCGGTCATTGCGGCGCTCGGCCGGGCTCCGGCTTGACGACGTCGCGGCGCAAGCTGATCTCGGTCGCGGCGGCGTCCGCGCCGGGCTCGGTGGCAAAGCTCGCCGACACCGTGCAGCGGAACGGCGCGCCGGGGATCTGCACCTGATAGCTGATCACCGACGGCCGGTCGAAGTCGACTCGCGGCAGCGCGTTGCCGCCGCCGAACCGCTGATCGAGCTCGGCCCGGGTGATCCGCCCGCCCTGCAGCGTGACGTCGATCGTGCCGAGGTGGCCCTTGTTCTTGCCGAGGTTCTCGAGCGTGAGCCCCAGGCGGCTCGCGCCGGCGGGCGGCGGCTCGACGATCGCGAAGTCGACCGACTTGTCGACCAGCGAGCCCGCGATCCCGAGCGCGCGGAGCGCCGCAGCGAGGTCGAGCGCCGGCAGGGTACAGAGCTGCTCGCTCCAGGTTCGAAGCAGGTCGAGGTTGATCGTCATGGCGTTGGCCCCGGGAGTCGAGTGTAGCCGCTGCGCGTCGCCGCCGGGAGGCGCCGGGCCGCGCGGCTGGACGTCGGTATCGCGCTGGCAGCCGGCGGCGAGCCCGGCGACCACGGCGAGTGCCACCGCCGCCCACCACGGGCCGCGGCAGCCGCGGCGGCCCGTCATGGTTGCTCGAGGCGAGCGGCGAGCGCGGGCGGGATCGCGATGCCCGCCCGACCGAGCGCCCGCGCGAGCAGCGCCCAGTCCGCCCGGGTGTCGAAGCCGGGCACCCAGTCGCTGCGCGGGAACTCGGGGCGCTCGATGCCGGCGCCGACCAGCGCGGAGATGAACGCCGACTCGCGGACCGCCTCCTGCTCGTCGGTCTTGAGCGCGACCTCGACCAGGCGCTCGACCAGCGCGGGGTCCTTCATCGCGAAGGTGTTGAGCCCCATCGCGGCCGCGGCGCGGACCCCCGGATCGGGATCGAGCTCGAGCATCCGCAGCGCGTCGGCCTTGTACGACGACAGCCGGAGATGGAACACCAGCGCGCGGATCGCGGCCTCGCGCAGGAACGGCGTCTGCGACGCCAGGAACGGCACGACCCGGTCGGCCAGCTCGGGGTGGTCCTGCTTGCCGACGTCGATGATCGCGTCGTAGATGTCCTCGGGATCGCCCGAGGCGAGCCCCGCCAGGATTGCGTCGACGGTGACTCGCTCCGCCATGGCGACTACGGCCGCGTCCGCGGTTTGGCAGGGGCTCCGCCCGGCGCGCCGCCGGCCGTGCCGTCTTTGTCCCCGCCCTTGTCCTCGTACAGGTTCCCCGCGTCGTCCATGCCGATCGGGAAGTCCTCGAACCGCTCCGGCCGCGACAGTGGCTTTCGCTCGGACTCGGGGATCGCGTTGCGCTTGTCGAGCAGCTCACGCATCTTGCGCCGGACTTCTTCGCGGCGCGCGAGCTCTTCCTTGCTCGGCGGATCCTCGCTGGACGGATCGCTCATCAGATCTCCTCCAGCGTGATCTGGACCGTGCCGTTGGGCGCCTTGGCCACGTCGAGCACGCGGAACTTCGTGCCCGCTGCGAACAGGATCTCCGCCTCGTTCGGGAAGTCCGACATGAACGAGATGTTCTTACCATGGCTCGCCGAGATCGCGAACTCGACCGGCACGCGGCCGGCCTCGACGGTGCTCGGGTTGGACTTGAAGCTCGACGCGTAGTTGTCCGACGAGCTGGTGAACGCCGGCTCGGTGATCACCTTGCCGGCCTCGTACTTGGCGACCTGCTCGGGGGTGAGCCCGCGGGTGACGCCGCGGAACGCCGGTCCCTGGTAGTCGGGCAGCTTGTCCAGGCCCGCCTTGAGCCGGTTCAGGTACGGCGTCAGCCGCGCCAGCTCGTCGGGGTTGCCCGAGCGCAGCGCCTGGTTCAGCTGGGTGTAGTCCGAGAGCTTGCCCGCGGCGGCCTCTGCACCGGTCACGTTGGAGCTATACCCGATCATCGCGACCACTTCATCCTCGGGGATGTTCTTGAGCATGTCCTGGTAGCGCGGGTCGGCCTTGAGCGCGCGCGCCTTGGCCAGCGACTCGCTGTAGTGATAGACGCTGCCCTCGAACGCCGCGGTGTCGGGCCTGGGCGCGGTCGGATCGACGTGGGTCGGGTCGACATGGGTCGGGTCGACATGGGTCGGGTCGACATGGGTCGGGTCCTTGCCCGTCGGATCCTCGGTCTTGCCCGGCTTGTCGGTCGGGGGCTCCATCGACGGCGGCAGCTCGGTCGGCTGCTCCATCGACGGCGGCAGCTCGGTCGGCGCGTCGGTCGTCGGCGGGTTCTTCGGCGTGCCGCCCTCGCCCAGGCCGCTGTTGGCCGGGTAGCCGGCGAACGTCTCGTACTGATCGAGCAGCCGCGACAGATCGCTGAGCTTCTCGTTCAACAGCTCGACCTCGCCCGGCTTGGCGTTGCCCTTCTGGTTCAGGAGCTCGAGCCGCTCCTTGATCGACTCGATCGCGTTCTTCACCGAGGTGCGCGCGTTCTTGTACTCGATGTCGTGCTGGAACGGGACGCCGTCTTCCTTGGTGATCGAGACCCCGCGGCCTTCCTTCATCAGGGCCGCGAGATCGTCGGGCGACATGTTCTTGCGGATCGAGCGATCCGCGCTGCCCCACAGCAGATCCTTGGTCGGCTGCGGCATGCCGTCGGCGGCCTCGCCGCGCCAGCGCTCGAGATACTTGTTGCGCGACCCGGAGTACTGGTCGAGCTGGGCGCGCTCGTGCGGCTCGAGCGGCACCGGCTCGTTGAGGCCCTTGTCGGAGACCTGCTCCTCGGGCGTGCCCTTGGTCTTGACCTTGCCCGGAGCCTCCGGCTCCTTGGCCGCCGGTGGGTGCGCCGGATCCGTGCCGCCGGTCTTTCCGGAGCCCGGGCCGGACGTCGGATCGGTCTTGGTCGTCGTCGGGTCGGTCTTGGTCGTCGTCGGCTGGGTCTTGGTCGGATCGAGCGCCGGATCCGGCTTGGGCGTGTTCTTGAACGCCTGCTCGGCCGCGTCGCCGGTCTTCCAGGCGTCCGCTTCCTCGGGGAGGTTGCGGTAGTCCTGATAGTTCTGCTGCGACTTGTTGTACGCGTCCTCCCAGGCCTTGAACTTGGCGTCGCGCTCGGCCTGGGTGACGTGCGGATCCTTGACCGCCGCCTCGTACTCGGCCTTGGCCGCGTTGACCTTGCCCGGGTTGGTCTGGAGGTCGTTGAGGATCTGGTTGCGCTTGGCCGAGTTCGCGCCGTAGACGCTGTCGTAGTACTTCTGCGCCTCGGCGGCCTGCTTCGGCGTCATCTTGGGCTGGGCGGCGGCCGCGTCGACCACCGGCTCGGGGATCCCGGTCCGGACCGAGATGTCGTGCGGCGTCATGCCGCTCTCGGACATGTGGCGCGCCATCATGAACCACTGCTCGCCGTGGCGGGCCTCGTGATAGACGGTGTTGCTCAGCTCGCCGAGCTTGGTCGGATCGACGGACGGGGCGTTGAGCTTGCCCTCGTTGAGCGTGATCGACCAGTCGCGGAAGTCGAGGTGGCCGTTGGTGCTGTCGCCCAGCGCGGCGGTCTTGACCTTGAGCTCCGGGACACCGGCCTCGCGGAGCTGGCCATTGATGATCTCGCGGATCGCATTGGCGCGCTCCTGCGGCGTCATCGACGACCACTTGCCCTCGAGCCCCTTCATGTCGCTCACGAAGCGATCGGTGAGCTTGCCGTCCTGGAGGCCAGCCTCGGGCTTGGGCGCCGGCGCCTCGGGCTTGACCTCGCCCGGCTTGGTCTCGCCCGGCTTGGTCTCGCCCGCCTTGGCCTCACCCGGCTTGGCCTCGCCCGGCTTGGTCTCGCCCGGCTTGGTCTCGCCCGGCTTGGTCTCGGCCTTGGTCTCGTTCTTGACCTCGGTCTCGGTCTGGTGGAGATCGCGCTCGAGGTTGCCGGTCGGATCGCCCTCGGCGCGGAGCTTGTCGGCGAGCTCCTTCTGGACCCGCGCGCGCTCTTCGGGCGTCAGCTTCGGATCCTTGAGCATCTTCTCGAGCTCGGCCTTGCCACGCGCGTTGGCCTCGGTGTCGCGCAGGCCGTCCTTGGACGGCGTCTTGCCTTCTTCGATCTTGGTGGCGGTCTCGTCGGCCTTGCCGCGCGTGCCTTCGGGGTAGCCGTCGGCCTTCATCTCGGTGTCGCGCGCGTCGTCGTGGGCCTGCTGCTCCTGCGTGCGCTCGGTGTCGCCGTGCTCGCCGCCCGGCTTCTTGCCGTGCTCGTCGCCCGGCTTCTGGCCGTGCTCGTCGCCGGGCTTCTGCCCGTGCTCGTCGCCGGGCTTCTGCCCGTGCTCATCGCCGGGCTTCTGCCCGTGCTCATCGCCGGGCTTCTGCCCGTGCTCGTCACCGGGCTTCTGCCCGTGCTCGTCGCCAGGCTTCTGCCCGTGCTCGTCGCCGGGCTTCTGGCCTTCGCCCGGCTTCTGGCCCTCGCCAGGCTTCTGGCCGTGCTCGTCGCCAGGCTTCTGGCCGTGCTCGTCGCCGGGCTTCTGCCCGTGCTCGTCGCCGGGCTTGTTGCCCTCGCCGGGCTTGTTGCCACCTTCGCCGGGCTTGTTGCCCTCGCCGGGCTTGTTGCCCTCACCGGGCTTGTTGCCCTCGCCGGGCTTCTGGCCTTCACCGGGCTTGTTGCCGCCCTCGCCCGGCTTGGTCGGCTCCGTGTTGCCGTGACCGGTCGGCTCGGTGTTGCCGTGCCCGGTCGGCTCCGTGTTGCCGCCCGCCGGCTTGTTGCCGCCCTCGCCTGGCTTGGCGGTCTTGCCGGTCGGCTCGGTGTTGCCGTGCCCGGTCGGCTCGGTGTTGCCGTGCCCGGTCGGGTGCGCGCCCTCGACGGTCGGGTGTGCCCCCTCGACGGTCGGGTGTGACCCCTCGCCGGTCGGGTGCGCGCCCTCGACGTTGGGGCCGGTGACGTGGATCGGATCGAGCCCGACGCTGGTCCGGATCCCGTCGCCCAGCCGGTTCTGGACATCGAGGAACTTGTTGGTGCTCATCACCGCCGAGAACCCCAGCGTGGTGATGAGGTTCTGCATGCTGAACTCGTACTTGCCGTTGATCGCGAGCTGCGCGATCGCGTCCGACGCCATGCCGGCGCCGAAGTTGACGCCGGTGCGGATCGCGACGTTGGTGAGCCCGGTGGCGCCCTCCATCGCGGCCTTGACCGTGGCGCCGCCAACGGCGCTGATGCCCGACGCGAAGCCCGCGGTGAGCCCGCCGGCGAGCGCGCCGATGCCGACCTCCTTCCACGAGAAGTCGTCGAACGCGCCCTTGCCCATCACCAGGTTGTTGACGACCTGCCCCGCCGCGCTGCTGAGCCCGCCGGCAAGCGCGCCCGAGCCGATCGCGATCAGCGCGATCATCACCGGGCCGGTGCCGAGGCCGCCGGTCAGCGCCGTCACCACCACCGTGATGACGATCGCGACGACGATCACCAGGACAAAGGCGAGCGCCTTCTGCCACCACGGCTTGACGGCGTCCGCCGCCGCCTGGGCATTGGCGATGATCGCCGCGCGTTCCTTGTCGTCGATCGCGCTGTGGTAGCCCTTGGCCAGGTTCGAGACCGCGTCGGTCAGGCCCTGCTGCAGCGACGTGGTCGCCTTGCTGTAGGCCTTCTGGATGTCGTCGACGATGCCCTTGTAGGCGGTGTCGCCGCCGGTCGCGATGTCCTCTGCCTGCTTCTTGAAGTCGGCGCCCATCTTGTGGAGCGACTGGGCCGCCGTCTGTCCGGACTGCGCGATCGACTGCGCCGCGCCCTGCGCGATCTGCGCCGAGCTGGTCTTGGCCTGCGCGGCGACCGCCGCCATGCCCTGCGCCGCCGACGCGGCCTGCGAGCTCAGGCTCTGCGCCGTCTGGCTCGCCGACTTCTTGAGCCCCTCGACGATCGACGCCGCGCCGGACTTGAGCTGAGCCTCGCCCTGCTTGACCGCCTTCTCGGCGTCGTGGGGGTTGGGCGCCTCGACCTCCTTGGCACCCTTGACCAGGCCGTGTGCGCCGTTCTCGAGCCCCGCGGCCGACTTGTCGCACGACTGCGCGAGGCCCGACGAGGCGGCCTGCGCGGCCTTGATGATGCCCGCGCGCGCGGCCGCCCCCTGCTGGTGGACCGCGGCGACCTGCGCCGCGCTCTGCGCCGACAGCGACGCGCAGGTCGACGCGGCGATCGAATCGATCTGGGACAGCGCCTGGGTCCGCGCGGTCGACGCGCCCTCGAGGGCCTGCTTGTGCGCGGCGTCGAGCGACTCCTTGAGCTTGTCGTGGACGGTCTTGACCTGTTCCTTCTGCTTGGTCGCGATGTCGTGGACGCCGCTCTCGGTCTCGCCCTGGTTGCTGTAGATGTTGGTCTGGGCATCCTCCTGCATCTTGCCGGGGATCTCTTTGGCCCAACCATCGGCGGTGTCGTGGGCGGCCTTCTTGGCCGCGTCGAGCTTGTCGCCGTCGAACGGCAGCGGCACCGAGTCGGCCAGGCCGGCGGCGTAGCTGGCCTCGCCGGAGGCGGCGGCATCGACCTGCGCGCGCGCGGCGGTGTAGGCCGCCCCCACCGCCGTGATCTGCAGCGTCTCGGCCGTGGTGATGTTGGTCGTGGCCTCGGTCTGGCCCTGCGTCAGCTTCTGGTCGGTGGTCTGGTTCGCGGTGTTGATCGCCGCGACCGCCGCGGCGTACGCGGCGTTGACCTGGCCCTTGGCGGCGCCGGCCGCGCCGTTGACCCGGGCCCTGGCGGCGGCGTACGACGCCGCGACCGCCGCGGCCTGGCTGGCCTCCGCCGCCGCGACCTTGCCGAGCGCCGCGCTCTGCGCCGACGCGATCTGGCCCTGCAGCGCCGGCTTCATCGCGCGGATCGCGGCGGCCTGCTTGATCTGCGCCGCGTGGAGCTTGGCGAACGCCTTCTGCGCCTCGGCGCGCTCGCCGTCGACCTTGCGCTTGACGAGCTTCAAGATCCGGCCGCGCTCGCGCTCGTCCTGATCCGGCATCGCCTGGGGCATGTACTTGGCCCAGTTGTCGATCTTCTTGAACTGGATCGGCGAGTGCGGATCGACCTTGTCGTGCGCCTGGTGCTCGTCGTGGCCGTCGTGCTTGGCGCGCTTGTGCTCGTTGGCGAGCGCGTCGTGGTGCTTCTTGGCGTGGTGCGCGGCGTGCTTGTGCTCGTCGGCCTTCTTCTTCTCTTGCTTGCCGTGCTCCTTGGACTTGGCGCCGATCTTGGCGTGCTTGGCCTCGTGGACCGTGCTCTTGAGCGTGGCGAGCCGGGTGTGCGTCGCCTGGGTCTGCTGCTTCAGGTGATTCTTGAACTCGGCGCGCGCGTTGCCGCCGGTGTGCGAGGCGCTGGTCGCGGTGCGCTTGACCTGGCGCTGGATCGTCGGCTGGATCGTCGCCGGGTTGCTGCTGCGCGGCTCGGTCCTGGGCGCTGCAGCCTTGCGCTGCAGCGTGCGCGAGGTCGATGCCGGCGCCGCCGGCTCGGCCGGCTTCGCGGTGCGCTCGGCCTTCGGCTTGCCCGGCTTGCCCGGCTTGCTCGGCTTGCCCGGGCGGCCGGCGTCCGGACGCACCGGCTCACCGCGATCGATCCGCTCGGCGACCCGCTCGGCGACCGCATCGGCCTCGCGCTCGAGCGACTCGCCGGGCCGGCTGACCCGCAGATCGCCGCGGTCACCGCCGCCGGCGGCGTCGCTGCGGCCCTGCCAGCTCTGGACCACGTGGGTCAGCTCGTGGGCGAGCAGCTTCTGGCCCGCGCGCGACTCGGGCGCATACGCGCCATCGGCGAAGAAGATGTCCTCGCCGACGGTGAACGCCTCGGCGTGCACCGCGCGCGCGGCCTGGGCGGCCACCGCATCGGCGTGGACCCGGACGCGGGCGAGCGAGATCCCGAGCTCGTCCTCCATCTTGCGCCGCACGGCGGCGGGCAGCGGCGCTCCGCTCCCGGCGCGCGCGAGCGCGGCCTCGACGGCCGGATCGTCCGGCGAGACCTCGCCGGCATCGAACGCCCGGCGGTACAGCGTCACGGCCCGGCGCTCGGCGGCCTGCCACATCGCGTGACCGCCCGCCTCGGCCGCGGCGGCCTTCCCGGGATGCCCCGGCGGCGTCGCGCGCCGCGCGACCTCGGGGTCGGCCGCGGCCATCGTGGCGGCGGCGAGCCTTCGCTTGCGGCCGAGCGACCGCAGCACGTCCTTGAGCGCGACCACGCGGAAATCATCGAAGCTGAGCTGGGTTGCCACCGACAGCAGACGCTCGACGAGCGTGCGCCGCCCGGGACCTGCCGCCGCGTGCTGCGAGCGCTCCTGCGCCGAGAGCTGCTCGAGCAGCTGCTCCACGCGGGTGCGCTTGCCGGGGACCTCGGCGGCGTTCTCGCTGGCAGGACGCGCGAGATCGTCGAGGAGACGGTTCAGCTCGGTATCTAGGCGGTGTTCGCGGTCGAAGCCCATGGATGTGCGCCTGTGGCCGACAGTGGAGGGAGGACGAGCCTCCATGATACTGGCAAAGTCTGCTTTTCCTTTCTCGCGATCAATTCAGTATCGCCATGTACAGTGAAGCTTCGGTCGCAGTGATCTCGATCGGTTAGATCGACCCGGGCCCGAGCTGGTACGATATCCGCGCTCGTGGCGGACATTCGACGGAGGCGAATCCTACGGTTCTTCGGGCCCCGCGGGGACTTGCTCGTCGCCGATGTGGCGGGCATCACCATGTACGAGCCGTCCGGCGACCTGCGGGTCCGGGTGACGCTCGAAGGTATCCTGGATGTTGCGCCAGTCGGCGGGGAGCTGTGGGTGTTGACCGCCGGCCAGCTGACCCGGCTATCGGTGCAGGACGGCAGCGTGCTGGGCAGCGAGCCGATCGATGACCTCGAGCCCGGCGGCCGCGTGCTCCAGTCCGCGACCGCGCCGCAGCTCCCGATCTGGCACTGCACGCGGCCGGTGGTGCTGCGGATCGCCCCGGCGCGGGTCGAGGTGCCCGGCCCCGGCGGCGAGCTGATCCTGCCGATCGCTGACAACCGCTGGCTGTTATGGCAAAGCGGGCAGCTCCGGCTATGGCGCAGCACCATCGGCGAGGCCTGGCGCACGCAGGTCGGCGAGCCGGGCGCGCGGCCGCTCGACGCTCAGCTCCTGCTCGACGGCCGGCTGGTCGTGCTCGCCCAGCAGCGCTCGGGTCACGCCGCCGGTGGCGACGGCTTCGAGGTCCGGCTCAGCGTCGCGCAGGTCGCCGACGGCGCGCAGAACACCCAGCTGCGGCTGCCCGGGGTGACCCAGCTCGCGATCGCCGCGCGCCGCGGCTTCGCGCTCGCACGCACCGGCGATCGGCTGAGCGCGATCGACCTGCGGTTCGGCCGCTGGGTCCGCGACCTGGTCGTCCCCGACGGCACGCTGCAGTTCGCGATCGACGACAGCCTGCAGCGGATCGCGCTGGTCACCGCCGACGGCCTCGAGCTGGTGCGGGTCGACGCGCTCGCGGTGTCGCCGGGCAGGTCGGCCGAGCCCGCCCCGGACGGCGACGCGGCGAGCCCCGGAGCCGGCGCGCCCCGCGCCACCGGCGTCGCATCCGCGGTGGAATCCGGCACCGAGCCCGGCGCGGCGGACGGCGCCGGCAACGGCGTCCACGATCCGGCGGCGCCCGCCGCAACGCCGGAACCCGGCGACCCCGCCGAGCCCGCCGAGCCCGGCGCGCCGCTGCCCGACGATCCGCTGGTCCGCCTCGATCCGGTGATCGCGACGTCGACCGCGACCGGCGAGCAGATCGCGCACGCCGTCGAGCTCCGGCTCCAGCTCATGGCCGCGCTCGCCGCCGCGGCGATCGCCGACGCGTGGGACACCGGACGGATCTCCAAGTCCGACCCGCACCGGCCGCCGTTCGCCGACGAGGTCGGCGGCCTGTTGCGGATCGCGAGCGGGCGCCAGCCCGACGAGCTGGTCAGCGCGATCGTCCGGCTGCGCACGATCGAGGAGCTGGTGGTCAGCGCCGACGGCGCGCGCGGCGAGCATCTGACGCCGCTCGACATCCTGGCGATCGACTGCGATCTCACGCCGACCGCCGTGGCGATCCTGTTCGCGATCCTCGCGCCGCGGCTGCGCGGCGAGCTCGCGCGGCTCTACGGCATCCTCGCCAACGATCCGGGCCGGCCGCTGGTCGACGAGCACCTGCTCGGCCAGCTGATCGGCCAGCTGGTCGGCGGCGACGCCGCGGCGCTGTCGCGCGAGCTCGACGGCGATCGCCCGCTGCGCCGGTTCGGCCTGGTCCACGTCGCCGGCGGCGAGCGGCCGTTCGCCGCGCTGACCGTCGATCCGCTGGTCGTGCGCTACGTCGCGAACTTCGATCTCGACGGCGAGCCCGATCCGCACCTCGCGGTCCGCCGGGCCGACCGCGATCTCGCCGAGCTCCACCTGCCCCGCCCGCTGATCGAGCGCGCGCTGCGCTACCTCGCGGCGCCCCGGCCCGGCGAGCCGGCGCGCCTGGTGCTGCGCGGCCGGACCGGCTGCGGCCGCCACACCTTGCTCGCGTCGCTCGCCGCCCGCGCCGGCCGCGCCCTGGGCGTGATCGATCCGAGCACGATGCCGCGCGACCCGAACCTCCTGCCGGCGATGGTCGAGACCGCGCTGCGCCGGGCCAAGCTCCGCGGCCTGCTGCCCTGCATCGATGGCATCGAGCTGGTCGGCGCCGATCACCCCGACACCCGCGTCGCGCTCGCCGCGGTGCTGCGCGATCACCCCGGGCCGCTCGCGCTGCGGCTGCCGGCCGAGGCCCAGATCCCGCTCGATCCCGGCTACCTCTTACTCGACGTCCCGCAGCGCAACGAGCGCGAGCGCGGCGAGTCCTGGGCCGTCGCGCTCGATCGCCACCAGATCGAGCTGCCCGACGCCAGCGAGCTCGCGGCGCGCTACCGCGTCGGCCCCGGCATCATCGAGCAGGTCTGCATCGAGGTCTCGCGGCGCCCCGATCCGCCGACCGAGCCGACCGCCTGGGTCCGCGAGCTCGACGACGCCGTGCGCCAGCACCTCGAGAACCGGCTCGGCACCACCGCCAACCGGGTCACCCGGCTCGCGAGCTGGGCCGACATCGTCCTGCCCGAGGACATCACCGACTCGCTGCTCGAGCTCACCGCCCGGGTCCGCCACCGCAAGATCGTCTACGAGCGCTGGGGCTTCGATCGCGCGATGACCACGTCGCGCGGCATCACGGCGCTGTTCTCGGGCAGCCCCGGCACCGGCAAGACCATGGTCGCCGGCGTGATCGCCCGCGACCTCGGCCTCGAGCTCTACCGGGTCGACGTCTCGCGGATCACGTCGAAGTGGATCGGCGAGACCGAGAAGAACCTGGGCTCGCTGTTCGACGCCGCCGAGGACGGCCAGGTCATGCTGCTGTTCGACGAGGCCGACTCGCTGTTCGCCAAGCGCACCGAGGTCAAGACCTCGGTCGATCGCTACGCCAACATGGAGGTCAACTACCTCCTGCAGCGGCTCGACA
>DASWRS010000416.1:0-9924 GCA_036403075.1 Kofleriaceae bacterium | reverse complement strand
CGGCGTCAGCACCGGGAACATGTTGCCCGGCCCGGTGACCTCGGCCACGACCCAGCTGTCGCGCGCGAGCTGGAGGTGCACGCGGGTCTGGTAGTCGGTGCCCTGGCTCGCCGGGATCGCCTGGCTGGCGACGATCTGGCTGTTGGCGTAGATCACGAGGTGATCGACCGCGGCCCACGACGGCGCGCGGACGTGGATCGCGATGTCGACGCCGCCGCCCTGCGCGATCATCGTCTCGCCGATCCGGTGATCGCCGATCGTCATCTCGACCAGCGGCGCGTTGGTCGTGATCGCGCGGTGCCCGCGGATCGCGTCGATCACGTCGGCCTGCGAGAACCCGCCGGGCACGTCCTTGCCGGCGCCGACGTAGAGCAGCGTGCGCGCGTAGCCCGGCTCGTCGCCGATCAGCCGGTGGCTGTCCGAGGTCCCGACTCCGGTCGGCCGCAGCCCGCGGTCGAGCATCGTGAACCAGGTCTCGACGGTGCCCGGGAACTGTGGCCGGCCGTCGGGGCCCAGGACGACCTGGCCCGGCACCGGCTGCGGGTCGGGGAACGGGCCGGCCGGCAGCGGATCGGGCGCGCGGAACGTGTGGATGTCCTCGAATGCCTTGCCGCACACCAGCTCGAGCGCGTCGAAGTCGACGCTGTAGTTCTCGGGCTTGAACTCGTCGCCGTAGGGCGCGAACACGCCGAGGATGCCGGTCGGCGTGTAGGGCTCTGCCGTGTCGGCGTCGACGAAGAACTGCGCGAAGTAGCCGAGCACCGCCTGGCGCGGGTGGTTGACCTGGACGATCGACCGCGCCGGGTCGGTCGACAGCCCGCGCAGCTGGTCGAACAGCCGCTGCGGCGGCTGGCCGGTCCACTGAAACTCGCCGCCGCGGGTCGATCCCGGATCGACGCGCAGCGGGTAGCCGTTGAAGTGACCCATCTCGGTCGTGGTCAGCTCCATGCCGGCGATGCCCATCAGCCATGGCTCGAGCCCCGACGACGCGATCGCCGGGCCATAGTCGGTGATCGCGTTGTGATCGGTGGCGATCGCGAGCTCGAGCCCCTCGGCGGCGCAGCTCGCGACCCGGTCGGCGATCGGCACGCCGCTGTCGGTCGACGGCTGCGCGTGGAGGTGCAGGTCGCCGGCGATCCAGCCCTCGGAGGTGTAGGCCCGGACCAGCGCGACCTGCTCGGCGTCGAACGCGCCGGCGCGAAGCTCGATCGTCTTGCGCGTGATCTCGTACTCGGGGCCGCGCGTGACGATCAGGTCGTAGGTGCCGGGCCGCACGCGGGTCGACAGCCGGCCATCGCCGGTCCACCACGCGCCCTCGATGAACCGGTCGCTGCCGTCGAACGCGGTGGTGCGCTGGTGCTCGCCGCGCGGCAGCGAGTACAGGAACGTCCGCGGGTCCTTGCCGCGATCACCCGCCGCGAAGTGGCCGAGCAGCTGGATCTTCGCCGGGCTGTGGCGGCCGAGCTCGTCGAGCACCGCCACCGCCAGGGTCGCCGGCGGCGCCATCCGGATCGCGACGCCGACCTGCGCGCCCACCGCGATCGTCAGCGCCGCCGGTGCCGTCGTCACCCGGTCGTCGGTCATCACCGTGTACTGGTAGGTCCCCGCCGCCAGGTGCGCGAGGAAGCTGCCGCCCGCATCGGTCTCGATCTGATCGACCACGCGGCCGGCCGGATCGAGGACGATCACGCTGGCGCCGGCGATCGGCGCGCTGGTCTGGCGGTCGACCACGCGGCCGCCGAACGTGCCGGTCGCCTCGCCGTGGAGCTCGTAGATCCCGTCGAGCACCGAGGCGACGTCGCCCTTGCCGATCACGAGGTACGACGTGTACGAGAACTGCTCCTGGGGCGCGAGCCTGTCCGGCGGCCGGTACATGTAGATCGCCGCGACCCCGGCATAGGTGAACGGCACCAGCATCGACGTCGGCGTGATCGCCTGTCCGGCGTACTTGCCGGCGTACGCGTTGACGTAGTTGTTCGGCGACCTCGGCATGGTCAGGCCGTACGACACGCCGCGGCCGCGGCTCGCGAGGTAGTCGATCACCAGCCCCGGGAACGCCGGGAACCCGCCGGCCCGGTCGTAGCTGGCCTCGATCGCGAACCGCACGTCGAACCCGGCGCCCGGCGCGAACAGGTCCTGCTCGCCGCCGAGGAGCACGAGCTGGCCCATCGGCACGCTGAGCTGGATGTTCTCGATCCCGGGGATATGGAAGCCCAGGTCGCGGAGCTGGGTCGGATCGAGGAACGGAAACGGGTGGGTCCCGGCGCTGACGTTCTTGATCGTGGTCTCGATCTCGACGTAGCGCTTGCCGGGGAACAGCCGGTAGGTCTGGCTCAGCTCGAGGCTGGTCGGGCCGACCAGGCCGGTGTCGAGCAGGTAGACCTCCTGCACGAGGTCGCTCGGCGTGCCGGTCACGGTGACCTCGGCGGCCCTGCCGTCGCTGCCGTCGCGCGTGACCGCGACCCGGGTCGGGTTGATCACCGAGAACACGAAGCCCGGCAGGAGCTCGGCGAGCTGATCATTGCCGCGCGCGCCATCGCCGCCGGGCCGCCGCAGGTCGGCGTCGACCAGCGTGCCGCCGAAGGTGGTGTTGACCCGACCGTAGGTCGACTTGCCGGGATCCCGCGCGTCGACGCCCGTGTCGGCGATCACCAGCCGGATCTGGTCGTTCTCGAGCAAGAAGTCGCCGATCCGGCCGATCGCGTGCGGCCCACCGATCGCCTCGTCGAGCGCGCCGATCCGCTGGGCGTGCGCATGCGGCGCGGCCTCGCTGCACCCGGCGAGCGCGGCACCGCCGGTGAGCGCGGCACCGCCGGTGAGCGCGGCACCACCCACCACGGTAACAAGCCCGACGAATCGTCTTATCCCGGCGCGGGGACCGCGCTCTGCGCTCGATCGACCGCGCCCGGTCACAGCGCGAGCTCGGCGGCAAGCTGTGCGCGGTCGTTGTCGAGCGTGCGCGCCGCCTGCTCGACGACGTGGGTCAGCTGGAGCTGCACGCGCATGCGATACCGTGGCACGCCGAGCACGGCGCCGACGGTGTGCTCCATCACGCGATCGGTGGTGAACAGGCTCGACGGATCGAGCACGCCGAAGCGGTAGCCGACCGCCAGCGGCAGCGCGGCCGGCACGGTCAGCATCACCTGACCGTGGCCGCCGAACGCATCCTGGCTCGGCCCGCCGGTGGTCGGAAACCACGTGCGCTGCACGACCACGCCGCCGCCGAGCACCACCGGACCGAGCACGACGCGCAGCCCCGCGGTGCCCTGCAGGTCGGTCTCGTCCTGACGAAACGGCAGCTCGCCGACCGTGCGCGGGTTCCACCGCCCCGCGGCCATGATCCAGCCGTCGTGCGGCAGCCGGGCGATCACGGTCGCCGAGATCGCCGGCTTGTCGTTGTCATTGTTCGACGAGAACTCGTCCGAGCCGTTCTGCACCGCGAGCTCGAAGCCCAGCGCGACCCCGGCCGCCGGCGGCGCGGGATCGAGCCGGAGCGCCGCACCGAGCGACCGTCCGGGCGGCAACCCGGGCGTCTGATAGCCCTCGGTCGCGCGCATCCCGCGGCTCTCGATCGGGTGATCGACCAGCTCGCGCGCCGTGTCGGCGACCAGCGCCTCCGGATCGACCACGGCCTGGAACAGCCCACCGCGCGCGGCGAGCCGGCCGGCGATCGCGACATCGGCAAACGCGTCGCGCAGCCCGACGCGCAGCTTGCCCTGCGTCGTGTTGATCTGCAGCCGCTCGTCGACGGCGCCATCGATCGCCAGCTCGAACGCGACCCGGCCATCCAGCGCGCCGCGAACCCCCAGCCGCGCGTTCTGCAGCTCGAAGCCGTCGTCGCGCCCGACGAACGCCACGGATGCATCGTCCTGCACCGCGATGTACTGCGCCCGCAGGTAGCCAAACACCTGCCAGCTGAACCGCGGCTCCTGTGGCGCGCCCGGCGCGGCGGCAGCCGGCAGCGCCGTGGTCGCCGGCGCGGGCTCGGCGGCAGCCGGCAGCGGCGTGGTCGCCGGCGCAGGCTCGGCGAGCGCGATGCCCGAAACACCTGCAGCCGCGAGCACGATCGCGCCGCACACCCGAGCCGACATGGCGCATTGGTACCATGGCCGCGGACCGACCTTCGCCGGCCGCGCTCTCCCCCGGCGGTGCGGCCAGCAGCGCCGCGCCACCGATGCTGAACACCATGATCACAGCCGGTAGTGGAGCTGCGCGAGCGCGTAGCCGCCGCTGGGACCGCCGGCGCCAAACGCCAGGGTCTCGAACCGGCCGGTGAAGATCGCCTCGACATGCGAGGTCGCAAACCAGTGAAAGTTCAGGTCGACCGCCTCGCGGTGGAGCTCGGTGATCTGGATGTTCTCGTCGAAGAAGCCCAGGCCGACATCGAGCAGGTAGGCCTGGCCGATGAACCGCGACGCGAGCAGGTAGGCGATGATCTGCTTGGGCGCGCCGCGCGGCTGGATCAGCTGGTTCATGAACTGGCCCTCGGCCTGGAGCAGCAGCTCGGGCCCCTCGAGGTAGAGCCGGCCCAGCGCGCCGACGCGGACCTTCTTGTCATCCGTGGACTGGGTGTACATCGCCTCGGCCCCGACCGAGAGCCGCGGGGTGATCCGGACCTCGCCGATCGCGGCGCCCCCGTTCGAGTGCTCCGGAGTGTCGAGCAGCGGGTCCTTGAGGAACCCGGTCACGTGGGCCTCGAACCGCGGATCGACGTACTCGGCCGCCACGCCGTAGGTCTCACCATAGAGCGGAGTGCCTCCCCACCTCCGGATGTACGTGGGGTGCTCGGCCAGGCGCAGCCCGAACACCGGCATGAACCGGCCGGCGCGGACGGACAGGCCGGCGGTCTCGCCGGGGCGCTCCTGCCACATCAGGTAGTGCTCGCGCGACCACGCGAACGTCGTGGTTTCCTTGCCGACCTCCGACGCGCGCGAGCCGACGTCGACATAGAGCGAGATCCCGGCGCCGAGCACGGCCTGACCGTAGGCCTCGATCTGCATCGGGAAGCTCGCGAGCAGCTTCTCGGGAGTCTGGACGTAGCCGGTGGCGCCCCGGAGGTCGCCGCCGAGCGTCAGCCAGCTCGGGGTCGGGATCTTTCCGTAGAAGAACTCCGGGGCCGTCCCCCACCGCGACATCGACTCGGCCGTGTTGAGCCCGTTCTCGGTGAGCAGGCCGCCGCCCGCCGGTGAGATATGACAGCCGCTGCACGTCGCATCGCGGCTGAGCTGGAGCTGCGGGTACGCGTGAGCGGTGGCGCGCGGGGTGAGGAGCGCCAGGGCCAGCGCGGCGAGCGCGAGCGCCGGCCTCATGGCAGGTCCAGTCCGGGCGCCCCGTCCTGGATCCACCGCAGGATCAGATCGATGTCCTTCTGAGGGAGCGGGGCGTCGTAGGGCATCCGCTTGATCTTGCGGGTCAGCACCGTGTAGAGCAGCGACGACTCCGGCTCCGCCGGGTTCACGATCGACGGCGAGCTCGCGCTCGGCGTCAGCGACCGCCGGGTCATCTCGACCGTGTCGAACGCGTAGCCCTTCGCCATGCGGAAGGACGAGTGGCAGACGTCCTGCGCGCAGCTCGGCTGGAGGATCGCCTCGGTGATGTATGGAAGCGTCTTGGGGCGATCGTTGTCGGTCTGAGCGCAGGCCGCCATCGCGATCGCCGCCGCAAGGACGAGTCGAGACATGGCGCGGACCATACTCCAGCACCAAGGGAATTGCGTGTGCCTGCAGCCACTTGATGACGATCGTACCCGCCCGATGGGAGTGATCGGCCGCGGCGCCCGACCGCGGGGCCGGCGCGGCCGCGGCGCTACTTGGTCGAGCGCGCGCGTGCGCGGCGCAGGGTGGAGCCCGCGCCGCTGGTCGACAGCCGGGCGAGCCGGGCAGCCGCGGTCGGCCGGCGTACGCGGCGCGACAGCGGCGGCAGCTCGCGGTAGGCGATCGCGTCGCGGATCTCGTTGCGCATCACCAGCCGGACGCCGGACCAGCTGCCGTCGATCTCGCAGATCTTGTTGTGCACCATCCCGGCGGCGAGCGCGATCCGGCACACCACGTCCTCGGTGATGTCCGAGCCCCGCCCCGAGGTCCGGAACGCGACCCAGAACCCACCCCGCGGGTGCAGGCGGGCCACGATGTCCCCGACCCGGCGCTCGAGATCGGCGATCCGGTCCACGAACAGCACCACGACATCGACCGGCGGCAGCCGCAGGTCGTGGGTGATGCGGACGTCGTTCTGCTCCAGGTGGCGGGCAAAGCTGTCCGGGGCGTTGAGCAAGCAGACCTTGTGGCCTGACTTGATCCCAAGCTTCTTGGGCAGTGGCTTTCCCGGGTACCCAGCCATGACCAAGGCATAATGCAGCCGCCGCTCAGGAGGTCAAACAGGAAGCCCAAATCATCTTATAAACCTGAGTAATGATTCGATTTACCCTGATTTCGGCTGAGTTGCGTTTTTGGTGGCCGGGATGACCAAACACCCCCCCGATCCGGGTCGTTCCAGGCCCTTGCCAAAAACCCGCGCAGCCCCCGGGTCCCGATCTTGACAATCGGCGTGGCGGTGCCCGCCCCCCCTTCCAGGACCCCTCCGGTGGGCGGTTTTTGCGCCCCCGCCGGTTCTCCGGCCGGGCAAAACGGCGTACTGGTCGACCTCGCCCTCCCCGGAAGTACGCCATGCGCACCGGCCTCCTGCTCATCAACCTCGGCACCCCCGAGGCCCCCACCCCCTCGGCGGTCCGCCGCTACCTGCGCGAGTTCCTCGGGGATCCCCGGGTGCTCGACATCGGCGCCATCGGCCGTGCGCTGCTGCTCCACCTCGTCATCCTGCCGCGCCGGCCGGCGAAGTCGGCCCATGCCTACGCGTCGATCTGGGACGCCAAGCGCGGGTCCCCGCTCATGTTTCACTCGCGCGACCTGGCCGCCGCGGTCGCGGCGCAGCTCGGACCGGCGTGGCAGGTCGAGCTGGCGATGCGCTACGGCGAGCCGTCGCTGGGGGCGGCGCTCGATGCGTTCGCGGCCGGCGAGGTCGACCGGGTCGTGGTGCTCCCGCTGTTCCCGCAGTACGCGTCGTCGTCGACCGGCACGGCCCAGGCCCGGGTGATGGAGCTCGCCGGCCAGCGCTGGAACGTGCCGGCGCTCGACTTCGTGCCGGCGTTTCACGACGATCCCGGGTTCCTGACCGCGTTCGAGCAGGTCGCGCGCCCCGTGCTCGGGGATTTCCGGCCCGATCACGTGCTGTTCTCGTTCCACGGCCTGCCGGTCCGCCAGATCGTCAAGACCGATCGCGGGGGCAAGATCTGCTTCCAGCGCGAGACCTGCTGCGACGAGGGCAAGAACCCGTACTGCTACCGCGCCCAGTCGTTCGTCACCGCGCGCGCCCTGGCCGCTCGGCTCGCGCTCACCCCCGACCGCTACACGATCTGCTTCCAGTCCCGGCTCGGCCGGACCCCGTGGATCAAGCCGTACACCGATCACGTGATCGACGAGCTCGCGCGGGCCGGGACCAAGCGGCTGGCGGTGATGTGCCCGGCGTTCGTCGCCGACTGTCTGGAGACGGTCGAGGAGATCGGGATCCGCGCGCGCCAGCAGTTCCTGACCGGAGGCGGCGAGGACCTGGTGCTGGTGCCGTCGCTCAACGCCACGGCCCCGTGGGTCGACGCGGTGTGCGCCATCGCCACGCGCCATGCCGCGCCCAAGCTGCTTCCGGTAGTCTCGGGGACATGACCCCGCTGCGCGACGTCTACGGCAACCTCCTGATCGTACGGCCGCCGGTCCCGGCCACGGTCAACAAGGCGGGCGCCAACTACAAGAGCGAGGTCACGCACCTCACGTACTCGCCGCGCCGCGCCTACGACGAGTGGCTGTCGATCCTCGAGGCGATCGCGCTGTGCGGCGGCGACGCGCTGTACCAGTTCGAGGCGGCGGACGAGCCGCTGCTCGATCACGAGGCGCTCGAGGTCGACGGCGACGGCGCGATCCACCCGCGCGGCTCGCGCGAGGTGCTCGGCCGGATCGACGATGTGATGACCGGCCGCGTGTTCGCCGCCAACGGCCCGTGGGTCGCGGTCGCTGGGACCACCTTGCGCGCGGTGATGCCGAACATGCTCGAGCACCGCCGCGCCGAGGCGGCGTACTACCGCACGCTGCTCGGCGAGCTCGCCGGCGCCGCCGGCCTCGGCCTCGAGCTCGTCGACAACCCGCACCGCTGGGAGGGCATGGCCGACGTGGCCGTGGTCGGAGATCGGGTCGTCCTCACCTATGCCGTCCCCGGGCACTATGACCGCGACACCACGCCCAAGAGCTCGCGCAGCTCGCGCGCCGGGGTCGCGTTCGCCGCCGACGTCCTCGGAGTCCCCGAGGACGCCCGGATCTACGCCGAGCTGGTCTACCCGCACTTCCACGGCGATACCGTGCACTTCGGCGCGCGCCCGGCGGTGGCCCCCCCGGTGCTGGTCCACTACCGCGGCGGGCTCTACGGCGATGGCCCCGAGGTCGTGGCGCGAGGTCTGGGGGACGACCGCATCGTGGCGATCTCGCAGCACGACGCGGTGGAGCAGTACGCCGGCAACTCTCGCCAGGTCGGCGACGGCGTGCTCGTGCCCGACGGTGTGTCGCCCGGGTTCATCGAGCGGCTCGAGGGTCTGGGCCTCGTGACCCACCGGGTCCCGCTGTTCGAGCTGTTTGGCAAGGCAGGCGGTGGCCCGGCGTGCGCCACCTTGTACCTGCCACGGACGCTCGCGGTCCCCGAGCACTCGCCGCTGCGCTACACCGCGACCCGCGCGCGGGTCCGCGCGCGCCGAGACCGGATTCCCGAGACGCTACAAGTGAATGAAGCGTATTTCACGGGCCGGTCTCGCGGCTGACCCGGTCCCTGGACGGGCAACTAAGTTGCCGCAGATCCTGGTATCCGGATCGGCAAGCGGTTAAGAACGCGAGCGGCTGTTCGCGAGGGTTCAGGCTTTTGCCGAGCGGCCGATGACTGCCAGCGGACTGCAAAGGAACGTCAGCTCATGAATCGCTTCGTTCGACCGATAACTGTTGCCGTAGGGGCCGTGGCGTTGCTGGCGACCTCGGCGGGGGTAGCAAGCGCCGACGTCGAGATCGGCGGGAGCGCGGGCATCCACGTGTTCTCCCACTCCAACGAGCTGGGCGTGAACGACGTGCCCAACGCGAACTCGGAGCGTAACTCCGCGATGTTTGCGGTCCGCGTGGGCGTGTTCTTCACCCCGATGTTCGGGATCGAGGGCGAGTTCGGGGTGGTTCCCACCGAGGCCCGGCGCACCGTGTTCGATGTCTGGGACATCACCTATCGAGCCCAGGCGGTCGCGCAGTTCGCGAACGTCGATCCCAAGGGCAAGCTGATCCCGTTCGTGTTCGTCGGCGGCGGCGCCTTCCAGATCATCGACAACGGCGGCGCCAAGAACGACGCGCAGATCTTCAAGGACACCGACGCGCTGCTGTTCGCCGGCGCCGGCGTCAAGTACCGCGTCGACAACGGCTGGGGCCTGCGGCTCGACGCGCGGATCCTGTTCCCGCCGAGCAGCAAGGACAACAGCTTCACCGAGGACTTCGAGGCCCTGCTCTCGATCTACAAGGAGCTCGGCCGCGCCAAGGTCGTCAAGGTCGAGCCCAAGGTGGTCGACAACGATCCGGACAAGGACGGCATCGTCGGCGCCGCCGACAAGTGCCCCAACGAGCCCGAGGACAAGGACGGCTTCCAGGACGAGGACGGCTGCCCCGATCTCGACAACGACGGCGACGGGATCCCCGACACCGCCGACAAGTGCCCCAACGAGCCCGAGGACAAGGACGGCTTCCAGGACGACGACGGCTGCCCCGACCCGGACAACGACGGCGACGGGATCCCCGACGCCGCCGACAAGTGCCCCAACGAGCCCGAGGACAAGGACGGCTTCCAGGACGAGGACGGCTGCCC
>DASWRS010000415.1:0-3339 GCA_036403075.1 Kofleriaceae bacterium | reverse complement strand
GCGGTCAGCGAGGGCAGGAAGAAGTAGCCGCCGCCGAGCGTGGTGACCACGGTCGGGATGCAGGTGAGCCGAAGGCGGTAGGGCTCGGCGGGGATCGTGAAGTGGCACTTGCCGGCGCTGCCGCCGACGAGCGGATCGGGCTCGCTGTGCAGGCCGAGGAAGCCGGGGTTGGCGAGCCAGGTCTGCTGGATGAACTCGAAGCCGCGGGCGATGCTGGATTGCAGGCAGAGGAAGTACAGGCCGCGGGCGGCGCCGTCGTCGCGGCCGGCGAGCGCGGCGGAGCGGGGCAGGGGCGCGCCCCAGGACCGGCCGCGGCGGACGATGCGGTGGCGGTTGACGACCTTGTAGGAGTCCTCGGCGGTGCCGCCGCGGGCGTCGCGCGGGTTGGCGCGGCGGATGTGGGCCGAGATCGGGCAGCGCAGGCCGTCGGCGTCGTGCTCGAGGAAGCCGAAGCGATTGCGCCGCTCGGCGGTGGCGAGCGCGGGGTCGTCGCGATCGGGGGCCAGAGTCAGCGGCGCGCCGCTCGGCCAGCGGCCGACCAGCTTGGCGGCGAGCAGCTCGGTCAGCGGCGCGGCCGCGGCCGGGTCGCCGCCGGCGAGGCGCTCGGCGTGGCCGGCGAGCCAGCGCCACAGCCCGGCGACGTCCTGGCCGAGCTTGCGGAACACCAGGTAGCTGCCGTTGCGACCGAGATCGAAGTCGTCCCAGACCGGCGTGAGCGGCAGCCGGCCGTAGGCGTTGGGGTAGCCGAGCACGATCTCGCCGGCGGGGATGACATCCTCGCCGGGCCGCGGCTGGCGGTGGACGCCCGGCACGAACGGCTGCGACAGGCCATCGGCGAAGCCGAAGTGCTCGCGCTGCTGATCGAGCGGCCAGCCGAGCTCGTCGGCGTACACGGTGGCACCGGAGGCGACGAGCGCGGCGCGGTGCCGGGCGAGCTCGCCGGCGCGGGCCTCGGGATCACGGGCGTAGACCATGACCAGGACGTCGAGCCGGTCGGCGGGGCCGCCGAGCTGCCAGGCCGCCGGATCGGGGTCGCCCAGGACGCGGCCGCGCGCGGCCATGCCCTCGGTGGCCTCGGGCGCCAGCATCTCGATCACGTCGCCGGGGACGCCGAGCGCGGCGAGGCCGGTCGGCGACACCGCGACCTGGAGCCGGCCGGCCGGGGCGCGGCGATGCCGGGCCGCCGGGGTGACCCGCGGCTGCAGCGCGGCGAGCCAGCGCCGCGCGGCGCGCGGATCGTCGCCGAGGCGCGCGAACACGAAGCCGGGGTACGGGTGGTCGTTCCAGGCGCTGTAGACCAGGCCCTGGATGTCGTCGAGATCGGCGGCGCCCGGGCCGATCACAGCTTCCTCAGCCAGATCTCGAGCTCGTGATCGGGCAGGCCGCGGCCGAGCCGGCGCCGGATCCAGAGGTCGTCGCGGATGTTCTGCACGGTGGACTCCGGGACGCCGCTCCACCACACCTGGGTCGGGATCTGGTGCTCGCGGGTCCACTGCTTGAACGCGTCCTCGTCGCGCGCGCCGGCGAGCAGCAGGTGCCGGGTCGCCGGGAACCCGACGGTGTTCGACCACACGGCGGTCAGGCCCGCGGCGGCGCGATCGATGAACTCGCCGAGGTAGCTCTGCCAGCTGCCGTCGTAGTTCGAGAAGAACACCAGGCGGTGGCGGCGGCGCGGCACGGGCCGGCGATCGCGGACGATCACCCAGCGCGCGAAGTGGATCGCGGTGATGCCGCCGAGCTCGCCGCGCACGGCGTAGACCCGCGCGGCGATGTCGATCGCGGTGAGCACCAGCCACAGCGTGGCGAGCCGGAACCGGCCCGGCTTGATGTCGACGACGTGGGTCAGCTGGTTCTGGGTCACCTTGTCCTCGGCGCAGCGCACCACGGGATCGATCTCGAGCGGCCGGGCGTAGGCCGTGGCGATGTCGCGGCTCTCGCGGTAGCGCAGCACGAGGTACCAGATCGGGCCGACGACGAGCACGATCGGCAGGAGCGCGAGCGCGGCCGCGGCGGCGGCGATCTTGCCCAGCGCCCAGCGCAGCTCGTCATCGCCGCGCGGCGACAGGTCGAGCTCGGGGGCGTGCGCCGCGACCCGCTCGCGGATCCGGACCTGGAGCTCGATGCGCGACACGCGGTCGAGCGCGGCGCGGTCGCCGCGATCGAGCACGTCGCGGATCGCGTCGTGGACGCGGTGGTCGTTGACCACGTCGCTGCGCGGCACGCCGCGGTAGCCGGTGTAGAACGCGCCGGCGCGGCGCGCGTGGCCGAGCATCCACCCGACCCAGCGCTTGACATCGCGGGTGCCGTCCGCGGGATGGCCGGCGCAGCACGCGAACACCGCGGCGATCCCCGGCGCAGTGCGCGCCACGGCCGCGAGGTAAGCCGCGGCGCGGCCGTCGTGGTTGCTCTCCCAGACCAGGAGCGCCGGCAGCTCGCCGCGCGGATCATCGATGATCACCAGTCGCATGAAGTGCGTGTCGGGCAGCTCGCACGGTCGGAAGATCGGGTTGCCATCGAGATCGGCGGCGATCACGGCGAGCCGGTGCTCGAGCAGCGCGCGCGATCCGGGCGCGATCTCGGCGAGCACGGTCAGCGCTTGGGTGGCGTCGCGCACGAGCGCCAAGTATTGACCACGACGCCGGGCTACTCAAAGATCCCGCATGCGAGGCGGCGTCAGCGCCGCGCCGTCACTCGTGGATACGCTTGAACGGATCGCTGCTCTCCTGGTAGGGCGGCGTCGCGGGGTTGCGCTGCGCCCAGTCCTGCGCGGCGGTGTGCTCGATGGCCGCGTCCGCCTCCGAGCGACATTCGGTGTGCGCGATATGGCTGCCGGTCGGCTGCACGTCCTGGCAGACCTGCTGGTCGTCCGACGGCGCCGTCTGCGGGATCTGGAGCCCGGGTGGACCGCTGCCGTAGGCCGCGGGCCGGAGCGTCTGCTCGGGCACGCAGGCGAGAGCTCCCAGGGAAAGCGATGCCGCGACTGCGAACAGGAGGCGTTGCATGACGCGGATTCTACTCCGGTCGACCACGCAGCTGCCTCTGGCAAGGTGTGGCAGACCTGGCAGAGGCGTGCCGCCTGGCGCGGCAGTCACGGCAGGTGTGGGCCCGGCAGCAGCATGTGGAGCATGGTGTCCGGATCGCGAACCGACTCGCCCTCGAGCCAGCTCCGCACGTCGGCGCGTAGCGCGGCGCCCTCGGTGCCGCCGACCAGCCGGCCGATGCGATCGCGCGCGGCGTGGGCGAACAGGTGGGTCTCGTGCCGGTCGAGCCCGGGCACCGCGGCGCGATACCGGGCGATCGCCAGATCGGGGCGACCCTCGGTCTCGGCGATCAGGCCAT
>DASWRS010000414.1:0-6571 GCA_036403075.1 Kofleriaceae bacterium | reverse complement strand
GATGATCCGCCGCGAGTCGAACCGATCGTTGAGCGCGCCGACCGCGACCGAGAACGCCAGGTACGGCAGCCAGTGCGAGATCACCGCGAACCCGCCGAGCGCCGCCGAGTGGAACTTCTGGAACGCGACCCAGTAGCTGATGACGTGCTCGACGTTGTCGGCCATCATCGTCAGCGCGAACGTCACCAGGTACGTGCGATAGCCGGGCAGGCCCAGGGCACTGAACGCCCGCGGGGCCGCCGGCGCGCCGGTGTCCGGTGATCCAGAGCTGGCCATCGCCTAGGCTTGGCCCGGCGCCGCACGCGACGCAACCTGGCTAGAGCGAGAACCCGACGGAGATATCGACCATGCCGGTCTGCTCACCGCCCGCGACCGCGCGATCCGGCGGCGGTGGCGGTGCGCTGCCGCGCGGGTTGTAGCGCGTCATCGACTGCAGCGCGTCGCCGTCGTACACGCCGCCCAGCATGAACAGCCCGACGCCGAGCTCGACCACGACGTGGCGGCCGATCCGCGCACCGGCCGCGGCCCGCACCGTGACCAGCCCGCCGCTCTCGCCGTCGGTGTCGCTGCGATCGAGCCAGCGCAGCGTGCCGCCGGCGACGAGGTACGGGGTGATCGCCCCGCCCTCGAGCGGCAGCGCCAGGTCGATCGGGTAGACGCCGACGCCGAGCGCGTGCAGCCGATCGGAGATGCCGACCAGGGCCTCGAGCCGGAACTTCACGTGATCGCCGCCGGCCTCGAGCCCGGGCGCGAACGTCACCAGGGTGGTGTGCAGGCCGAGGTCGGTGCGATCGATCGCGGTGCTCGCCATCGCCGATCCGGCGGCGTAGCCGTGCGCGCGGTTGTACGCCGTCACGGCGGCGTTGTAGGCGGTCACCGCGTCTTCGACGTGGCCGCCGACGTACGGCGTGTCGGCCGACGGATCGAGACCGAGCGGCTCGACCCCGATCCGGAACACCCCGGCGACATCGGCATGGGCGGCCCCGCCGCCGGCGACCAGCACCACCGCGACCAGCGCCGAGGACCACGACAATCGAGGAGACACCCACACGGTCAGCTTCACGACGCATGCCACGCGCGGCGCCCAGCCATTCCGGCGAGTTGGTCGGTCTCGACGCCTGCGGCCCTGGGGCTCACCGCCTCATCGCGCGCCGACGGTCCCCGAGTTCGCGGTGCGAAACTTGCGCCGTACGCATCGCGCGGAGTCACTCGATCCGCAAACTCCCGACCCGCCGGCGCGCCCCGCGTCACGCCGTCACTTGCCAAACAGCAGCGACCAGTCGCCGCTGAGCGCGATCGTGGACTCGCCACCGTCCAGCGGAACCGTAACGCCGACGCTGATCACCTTGCCATCATCCAGTGGAATCGCGGCGCCGAAACGCAATGCGTTGCCCGCCACCGCCGCGGGAGGCATCACGCCATCGCCCCGCTGCCGCGTGAGCTCGAGCGCGCCGCTCAAGGAGTAGCGCTTGAGATCTCGGACGACCGCAAGTTCGATGCCGAACGCGCCGTACAGCGCGGTGCGCGACGTGTCGCTCGCACCATCGTGGAAGTAAACCGCGCCGGCGCGCGCGCGGAGCTCGAGCGTGCTGCCATCCGCGGTCGGGTGGAGGCCGTAGCCGGCCGCGAGGTAGCCGGCGAGCAGCGCGTCCTTCTTCGCCATGTCCGCGTTCAGGTCACCGCGGTCGAACCGCGCCTCGATGCTGAGGTACTTGCGATCGACGTCCTCGCGGTACTGCGCCAGCGCTGCCCGGGCGGCGGTGGCGACCGTCAACAGCGCCGCGCTGTTGACGGTGCCGTTACAGAACGTGGCTTGGGCGGCGTCGCTGGCGTCCTCGATGGCGGCGGCGCACTTGCCGGGGTCGCTCGCCGACTCGAGTCGCGTGGTGATCGCAGGGAGCAGCGCCTGCAGGAGCGGCTGTAGCGTCTGGTAGGCCGCCACGGCTCGCTCGAGCTCTGCCGATTGCAGCGCGGCGAGCGTGTTCAGGCGAAACCGTCCGCCGATGTAGCGAAACCCCTTGCCCCCGCCTCCACTGTCGACGTCGAGCGGGAGCACGATGCTGATGTCCGCGAGCCGCGACGCCCAGACCGACTGCTTCGAGGTCTCGCCGAGCACGATCGACGCGGGGTTGATCGCGAGCGCCGTGACCAGCTGCAAGCCCTGGCCGGTGTCGCCCACAGCGGCAACGCTGCCGCCGGCGGTCGCAACCGGCTCACCCGACGCAACCGCGGCCGTCTGCCCCGCCGACGCCTGGGCACCAGGGGTATCGGTGATTCGTGGCTGTCGCGCGGCCGCCGCGATCGTCGCGCCGAGCCTCGCGCTCGACCCGGCGTTCGCGCGAGACGCGTGCAGCATCGCGGTCGCGACGTCCACGGCGAGCGCGGCGCAGTGGGGCGCCACCGGGGCCGCGCCGCGCGCGTCGAGCGCCGCCTTGCAGCGGTCCTCCGACGACGCCGCGGCGGGTGGCGCGTCCGCGGTGGGCTGCGCCGCTGCAGCGCGGCCGACCAGCAACACGGTGAGCAACACGAGGCGCCGGGTCATGGCGCCACCAGGAAGGTCCACTCGGTATCGGAGTCTGCCGGGCCGATCGCGATCGTGGTCGCGTCCTGCGCCACCGTGAGCGTCATCGTCGAGACACCGTCGATGGGCAGATCGACATCGACGAGCAGCATCTGCGCATCGGGCACCGCCACGGTCTGCTGGATCCGCGCGCCCGGAGCGATCGACGTGACGATCGGCAGCGGTGCCGAGGTGTTGGGTTTCGGAATCCACACGATGGCGACCGCCGACGTGCCTGGCATCGCCGGTGAGCAGTCGATCGTGATCTGACAGGACTTCCCGGCGGTCAGCTTTCCTTTGAGCGGCATGATCCGGCGCTGTGCAGCGGTCGTGCCGATGAGCCATCGCGCGCCAGCCGGCCGCTGTGTACGAGATCGCGACCGCGGCGGAGCTGGACGGCCCATGGGCCGCCCATGGGCCGCCCAGCTTGCAGCGCTTGCGGGCTTCGCGCCCCTGACATAGTGTTCCCCGGAGCGGACTGTGGACGTCGTGGCTGGATCGCAGCAGGCTGTGGGGGGAACGGCGAGCGAGCCAACGCGATCGCTTGCAGCCACATATTCCGGATCGGACGAGCCTGCGCCGCAGGTTCAGGTCGCGATCGGACAGCGGATCGATCGCTATCACGTGCGCCGCCTGCTCGGCGCGGGTGGCATGGGCCGGGTCTATCTCGCGCGCGACGTCGTCCTGGGCCGTTCGGTCGCGCTCAAGATCATGGACGGCTCCGCGCGCACCGAGCTGTTCCTGCACGAGGCCCGGGCGATCGCGATGCTCAACCACCCGAATATCGTGCAGCTCTACGGGTTTGGCGATCACGGCGGCGGCATGTTCCTCGCTCTGGAGTACGTGGAAGGCGAGACGCTGCGCGACCGGCTCCGGCCGGGCGGGATCGGGCTCGACGAGGCGCTGCGCCATGCCCGCGCGATCGCCGAGGCGCTGACGCATGCGCACGCGGCCGGCGTCTATCATTGCGACCTGAAGCCCAGCAACGTGATGGTCGGGCGCGACGGTCGGGTACGCGTGCTCGACTTCGGCATCGCGCGGACCCGCGATGACGCGGTGGACACGGCCAGCGGGACTCCGGACTGGATGGCGCCGGAGCAGTGGAGCGGTGCACCGCTCACGGACCGGGTCGACACCTGGGCACTCGGCATCGTGAGCGCGCAGCTCCTCACCGGTGGTCATCCGCTCGGCGAGGACCCGCAGCGCCGCCGCACCGCCGCACGAGACCCGGACCGTGTCCCGGGGCCGGTCCTCGGCCGCGACGTGCCCGCGCCAGTCGCCGACCTGATCGCGCGCTCGCTCCAGCGCGAGCCCGGGCTGCGTCCGAGCGCCTCCGAGTGGGTCCGCGTCCTGGACGAGGTGATCAACGGGCGCGGCGACAGCCTGGCCGAGGACGGACCGTATCCCGGCCTGGCCGCGTTCGACGAGCACCGCGCGCGGTTCTACTTCGGCCGCGAACGCGAAGTCGACGAGCTGGTGGAGCGCCTGCGCGACACGCCCTACCTGCCGATCGTCGGACCGTCGGGGGTTGGTAAGTCCTCGTTCTTGCAAGCGGGTGTGATTCCCCGCCTGCGTTCGCGCGAACGCTGGACCGTGATCACGTTCCGACCCGGACCGGACCCGATCGGTGTCCTGGCACGACATCTGATCACCGCCGCGACCGGCGCCGCCCGGGGGACGATCGATCTCTCGATCAAGGCGCAGATCCAGGATCTTCGCGCCGAGCTGCTCGACACCCCCACCTTGCTCGCCGCGCGGCTCGCGACCCTCGCGATCGCGCAGGACAGCCGGGTGCTGCTCGCGGTCGATCAGCTGGAGGAGGCGTTCACCCAGGGCGCTCCGGCCGCCGAGTCGTCTCGGTTTCTCGCGATGTTGCTGGCCGCCACGGACGATCAGCTGGATCCGGTGCGCGTCGTGGTCACCGTCCGGGACGACTTCGTCGGCAAGCTCGCCGGGCTGCGCTCGCTGTTCGTGATGCGCAAGCTCGACGTCGAGGATCTGCGGCGCACCATCATCGGTCCGCTCGCTCGCCATGGCTACGAACTCGACGACGCGGCGATCACCGACGATCTGCTGCGCGAGGTCGGCAGCACCGAGAGCTCCGCGCTGCCGCTGCTGCAGTTCGCATGTCGCACGCTCTGGGAGGGCCGCGATGTGGCGGCGCGGCGGCTGCGTCGCGCGACGTACGAGGCGATGGGCGGTCTGGCCGGCGCACTCGCCGGGCACGCAGAGCGCGCGCTGGCCGAGCTGTCCCCCCACGAGCGCCGCATCGCCCGGCAACTGCTGCTCGCGCTGGTCGCCGGCACGACCCGACGCTCGCTGGCGCGCAAGGAGCTGGTTTCCGCGATCGGTCCCGACGCCGATGCCGTGCTCGATCGCCTGCTCACCGCGCGGCTGCTGGTCCAGCACAGCGCCGGCGACGGCGACAGCGCGATCGTCGAGATCGCGCACGAGTCCCTGCTGCAGACCTGGGTGCAGCTCGCGCGCTGGGTCGACGAATCGCGCGACGAACGCCGCCTGCTCGAGGAGCTCGAGGACGCCACCTCGCTATGGGAGCGACGCGGCGAGCGGATCGAGGAGACCTGGTCGCAGAACGAGCTCGCCGCCGCCCGGCATCGCGCCACCCAGCTCGAGCTCGCGCTGCCCGCCCGGGTCCAGCGGTTCCTCGCCGCGGGGGAGCATCGCCACCGCGCGCACCAGCGCCGGCGCCGGATTCGCTATGGCATGGCACTGGCAAGCGTCGCGGTCATCGCCGTGCCGATCGCCATCTTCCTCACCTGGTATGTCGCGCGCGAGCACCTGATCCGCGCCAATGCCGGCACGGTCGACCTGGTGTTCCAGCCGTTCGACTGGATCGATGGCGCGCCGCGATACGTGCCGGTCGATCAGCTCCCGGCTCTCACCTGGAGGCTGCACGCAGCGAGGTCCGGCGCTCCGGACGAGCCGGGTGACGCGCTGCCCGCCGAGCTGGTCGAGGTCCTGAGCGAGTCGAGCGCCGGCACGCGGCGGAGCTGGCGCGTCCGCGCGCCCGGCGGCATGGCGTACCTCCGGGTCGATGGCCGGGGCCGGCACGGCGAGCGCTGCGCGCCGTCGTGGATCCGGATCCAGGCGTTCCCGGGCTACGCCGGGAGCCCCGATCGCGACGTGCTCTCGATCGATGTCCCGACCTGCCGGGCGACGCGCGACGACATGCTCGCGGTCGAGGCCGGGCGGTTCGTCCACGGGGGTCCCGGCGACCCGCCGTCGTCGAAGTTCTTCGGCGAGATCGACTACGACCAGCCCGAGCGCACGGTCGATCTCGCCGCGTTCGCGCTCGATCGCACCGAGGTCTCCAACGCAAGGTTTGCACCGTTTGCAAAGCTCGAGCACATCACCGGATATCGCGCACCGCTGTACGGCCACGACCCGGTTCATGCTCACGATGCCGATCCGGAGTATCCGGTCACCAACATCAATCTGTTCGAAGCCAACGCGTTTTGTCGATACATGGGCAAGTCGCTACCGACCGATCTCGAATGGGTGAAGGCGGCGCGCGGCGGCCTCGCGATCCACGGCGCACCGAATCCATGGCCCCGCCGGTCCTACCCGTGGGGGCCGGCCGCGGCTCCGCGGTGCGTCAACCAGGCGGGCGACGAGGATGGCAGCCTGTGGACTGCGCCGGTCGATTCGTACGCGTGCGGCGCGGGCCCGTACGGCCACCGCAACCTGGTCGGCAACGTCGACGAGTGGATGGCGTACACCGCGCTGGCGGGGAGCACCGGCACGCTCGCGCTGATCCGCGGCGGCTCGGCGAAGTCCCCCGCCGAGCTACAACACACCAGCACGATCTTTGCAAATCGTCGCGATCCATTGCAATTTGATTATGCGACAGGCGTCCGTTGCAGTACACATGAGTAAGGTTGGAGATGGAGGATCATCATGGGAACGAGACAATGCACACCGGATGACAATCGCGCCACCGCTCGAACGGCGAGCATGCTGGGCTTCTCTCGAGACTTTGCGCCGGTCAAG
>DASWRS010000413.1:0-2099 GCA_036403075.1 Kofleriaceae bacterium | reverse complement strand
CTTGGCCGGCTCGGCGGTCGCCGGCTTCTTGTCCTTGCCGCATGCGGTCAGGGTGAGTGCCAGTCCGATGAACAGGGTCGTGAGCGTGTGCTTCATGGCCGGGCATCCTACAGCAAGCGGTTGCCGAATTCCTCCGTCCGGCGCGTACAATGACGCGCCATGCAAAGCGACGGACCGCACACCTCGGCACTGCTGATCGTCGACATCCAGAACGACTACTTCCCCGGCGGCAAGATGGAGCTCGAGGGCAGCGACGCCGCGAGCCAGCGCGCCGGCGAGCTGCTCGCCGCGTTCCGCGAGCGCCGGCGGCCGGTGATCCACGTCCAGCACGTCTCGCTCCGCCCGGGCGCCACGTTCTTTCTGCCCGACACCGACGGCGTCCGGATCCACGCCCGGGTCGCGCCGCTCGATCACGAGACCGTGATCCGGAAGCACTTCCCCAACAGCTTTCGCGAGACCGCGTTGCTCGAGCACCTCCGCGGCGCGGGCATCGAGGAGCTCGTGATCGCCGGCATGATGACGCACATGTGCGTCGATGCGACCACCCGCGCCGCCGCGGACCTCGGGTTCCGCTGCTCGCTCGCCCAGGACGCGTGCGCCACGCGCGCACTGGCCTTCGGCGATACCCAGATCCCCGCGGCGCACGTCCAGGGCTCGTTCCTCGCAGCGCTGAGCGGCACCTACGCGATCGTCAAGCCGGCCCGCGATCTCGCCGCGGGCCTCACGGCCGGCCACTAGGTTAATCCCGGCGGCGCCCGGCGACGATGCTGCGTCAGTGCGGCATGTGCGCCGCAGCAGGCGCCGGCCGAAGCCAGCCGCCGGCGGCGAGAACGTCCCACGCGAGCTGGATCTGACGCGGCTCGAAGGCTCGCTTGCGATCGTTCCACTGGTAGACGGCGGCGACGGCGTCGTCGGCCGTGCGCGCGCCGTCGTGGACGGCGACCCAGTGGACCGTCGCGAGCAATTCCATGCCGAACGGGGTCTCGAAGCCCTGGACGAGCTCGGCGACGCGATCGAACCTGGCCTTGGTGTCCGGGTGGGCCTCCAGGAACGCCAGGGCCGCCTTGCTGGCGCCGGGCACGAGCTCGAGTTGCTTGTCGGGGGCGTCACCGCCGTCGGCGTAGCCGGTCAGGAAGTGGCCTTCCACGTGCGCGAGCACCTGGCGAAGGTTCTCCGCGTAGGGCCCGTACAGCGCCTTGATGTACCGGAGGCGCAGCGGCTCGCCCGCCTCCTGCATGAAGTACATCAGCTTGTGGATCTCGAGCAGCGACACGAACGGGTCCATCAGCCCGGCGAGGTAGCGCTCGATGAGCCCGACCAGCACGGCGCGGCCGGGCGTCATTGCGGGCACGTTGGGGGACCGGATCATCTCGCTGGGAAGCGGGGCGCCCTCGGGTTCGAAGAGGAGCACAGCGACCTCGGGCAGCGCGGCGAAGGCTTGCTCGATGCGAGGGCGGACCGTGGACCAATCGAGGCCGCCCAGGCCACATCCGAGCGGGGGCACCGCGATCGACGTGATGCCGAGGCGGCGGACGTCGGCGACCAGGGCGGTGAGGCCCGCGTCGATGTCCTCGATCCGGCTGTTGCCTCGCCAGTGCCGCTTGGTCGGGAAGTTGATCACCCAGCGGGGGTTCGCGAGCTGGCCGGTCTCGACGATCAGCATCCGGCCGGGCTGCACCTCGTGGCGCTTGCACGCCTGCTGGTAGGCGCTGAAGTTCTTTGGGTACGCGCGCTTGAACTGGGCCGCGATGCCGCGCCCCATGACGCCGACGCAGTTCACGGTGTTCACCAACGCCTCGGCGTCGGCCTTCAAGATGTCGCCTCGGGTCACCTCGATCATCGTTCGCAATCCCTGGCTAGTAGTACCACTTGGGTCGGACGGTGACGGCCGGCTGGTGGGGCGAAGCCGCGATGGCAGCCTCGGCTTGCGCCCGAACGCCCTCGGAGATCACGCCAAGGACCTCGACGAGGGCCCAGGGGAACGAGCCGTGCACGAGGAACTCGGCTTGCTTGGCCTCCTTGACGGCGGAGCTACGAAAGTCGGTGGAGTCGACGGCGCTCCAATCGATCTGATCCAGCTCGGCGGGGTTGGCTCGGAA
>DASWRS010000412.1:0-3076 GCA_036403075.1 Kofleriaceae bacterium | reverse complement strand
AACATCCAGAGCAGCTGAACCAGATCTTCCAGACACTGCAGCGTCGGATCCCCAGGCTCGAGAAGGTCCTGTCGGAGCCGATGCAAGACGGCCGGCTTCTACTGCGCATCAAGGACGCGCCGTTCACCGAACCGGTGCTGGCTCGGTTCGCCTCGGACGGAACCCTGAAGATGCTTGCTTACCTGCTCGTACTGCTCGATCCGGATCCGCCATCGTTCATCGGCATCGAGGAACCAGAGAATTTCCTTCATCCTCGCTTGCTCCCGGAGCTGGCCGAGGAATGTCGGGCCGCCACGGAACGATCACAGCTGCTGGTGACCACGCACTCGCCATTCTTCCTCAACGGGGTTCACGCGGAGGAGGTAAGGGCGCTCTATCGAGATGAGCAGGGCTACACGCAGACCGTCCGGGCCGCAGACATTCAGGGCATCCCGGAGTTTCTCGAGCAGGGGGCCAAGCTAGGCCACCTCTGGCTCGAGGGTCACCTGGGTGTGGGCGATCCGCTCGTCAACGCCGGCGCTCCGACGCCTCCTGGCCGCACGAGGTCGTGATGATCGTCGAGCATGTCGAGATCCTCGTCGAAGAGGCTTCGATGGAGGCTGCGCTCGAGCTTCTGCTGCCGAGGATGCTGGCGAGGGCGACCTTCAAGATCCACAGCTACCAGGGAAAGCTGGACCTGCTCGGTCAGCTGCCACAGCGGCTCCGCGGCTACGCGGCGTGGATCCCCGCGAGCTGGCGGATCGTGGTCATCGTGGACCGCGACGACGCCGATTGTGTGGAGCTCAAGCAGCGGCTCGAAGCCGTTGCAGCACAAGCCGGCCTCGCGACCCGCTCGGCGGCGCGCGGTGCTGCGAGCTACGTCGTCGTGAATCGACTCGCGATCGAAGAGCTCGAAGCCTGGTACTTTGGTGACTGGGAAGCGGTACGTAGGGCGTATCCCAGGGCGCCACGGACGATCTCCGCCAAGGCCGCGTATCGCGCGCCCGATGCGATCAAGGGCGGCACACACGAGGCGCTGCTGCGCGTGCTGCAACCAGCGGGGTACTTCACCAGCGGACTTCGCAAGATCGAGGCGGCGCGGTCGATCGCCGAGCACATGGTGCCATCGCGAAATACCTCGCCGAGCTTCTGCTCCTTGCGCGACGCACTGCGGGACCTGGAGACGTGACGATACGTGACCGACGGGCACCTGCGGTTGCGGGCACGGCCGACTGCGCCCCGCGGCAGGATCGCGGCCGGGGGGTGGCCGGCCGCCGCTGTCTATCCTGGTAGACACCGCGTGCCCCCGGCCGCGCGCAAGCCGCGAGGATCGCTGGGCGATGATCCGGCACGACTGCTGCTCCTGGGACTCGTTGCCCGGTCGCCCACCCGGGCCTCACCCCACGAGGAAGCCATGCCCGTTCACCACCACGACGACGAGCTCCCCACCCTGGACGCTGCCGACCTGTCCAAGGTCACCGGCGGCGCCACCAGCGACATGTCCTCGATGCTGCTGCCGATGATGATGATGATGCGGAGCCGCGCGCAGGCGGCGCCGGCCCCGGTCGCTCCGGCGCCCGACCCGGCCGCGGCATGGAAGCCCAAGATCCTGGTCGATGGCGTCGAGCAGCAGCTCGCCAATTCCGGAAACGGAACGTTCACGGTCTCGACCTGAGCCCGGCACCGCCGGCGCCGCGCGCTACTTCGCCATGTCGCCGAGGACGTTGACGCACTCCTCGATCCACGGATCGCGGGCGACGTTGTCGCGCCAGCGCGCGAGCCGGTCGTCCTTGGCGGCGTTGCCGCCGGGGCCGGGCGGCGGCGGGGTCGGGTCGTCGAGGGTCTTGACCGTCAGCGCGGCCGGGCCGGCCTTGCGGTCGGGCGACACGGCCTCGAACGCGGCGCGCTGCTGCTTGCGGTGCGCCTCGTAGGCCGCGCGGGCCAGCGGGATCCGCGTGTCGTCGCGGCTGGCGCGCAGCACCTGGGTCAGCGCCGCGATCTTGCCCAGCACCGGCTGCTTCATGACCCGCGCCGCGCTGTGCTCGGCCAGGGTGCTGGCCTTCCATGGCGTCGGCCACATCGCGTGATCGACCGCCGGGATCTGCGACCACGGGATCGCGTGCTCGAGCGTGCGCTCGCCGGTCTCGAGGTGGCCGGCCGGATCCGGCAGCACGACATCGGGGACCACGCCCTCGCGCTGGGTCGACGAGCCGCTGACCCGGAAGAACTGCTGCACGGTGATCTTGAGGACGCCGAGGTCTTCCTTGCTGCGGGTCACCTTGTCGAGGTCGGCCAGGGTCTGCACGGTGCCCTTACCGTGGGTCGGGCCGGTGCCGACGATGATCGCGCGGTGGTAGTCCTGCAGCGCACCGGCGAGGATCTCCGACGCCGACGCGCTGAACCGATCGACCAGCACGACGACCGGGCCGTCGTAGTCGGTGCCGCGCTGGTCGTCGGTGTAGGTCTCGCGGTTGCCGCGGCTGTCCTGGACCTGGACCACCGGGCCGCGGTCGATCAGCGCGCCGGTCATGGTCACGGCCTCGCCGAGCAGGCCGCCACCGTTGCCGCGGATGTCGATCACGACGCCGGTGACCTTGAGCGCCTTCATCTCGGACAGCAGGTGGGCCACGTCGCGGCCGGAGGTCCGCTGGCCGGGGCCGTGGCCGCCGTAGAAGCTCGGCAGGTGGATGTAGCCGAACGGGCGCTGGCCCTTGTGGTTGATCACCGCGCCGCGCGCGTAGGACTCCTCGACCACGACGACGTCGCGGGTGATCGAGATCGTCTGCTCCGTGCCGCTCGGCTTGCGGATCCGCAGGTGGACGACCGTGCCCTTGGGCCCGCGGACCATCTTGACCACGTCATCGAGCCGCATGTCGACGACATCGACCGGATCCTGGCCCTCGGCCGCGACCGACAGGATCAGATCGCCGGCGGCCAGCCCGCCGTGCCGCCAGCTCGCGCCGCCGGGCACGATCTCGACGACCTCGACGTAGTCGTCGCGCTCGCGCAGCACCGCGCCGATGCCCTCGAGCGAGCCGCTCATCCGGATGTCGAAGTTGGCCTTGTCGGCGGGCGGCAGGTACGTGGTGTGCGGGTC
>DASWRS010000411.1:0-2217 GCA_036403075.1 Kofleriaceae bacterium | reverse complement strand
TGCGCGCGGCCTTCACATCGGATCCGGCGGCCGGGTCTACCCCTTCGACATGAGAACGTCACGACATGCAGGAGGCGACGCAAGCGCCCGATGCATGACGATGACGATATCTGGTCAGGGGTTCAGTGCCACGGTGCGTGGTACGGGCGTGGGGCTCGGGTTTTCGGTGGAGTCCGTTGCCGGCGTTGCCGGCGTGTCGGGGTGAGTGGGCGTTGTTCCAGGGGTTGGGGGCGCGAGGGCGTGGGACAGCGCGGCGCGCAGGGGTGTGAGCGAGGTGTGGGCGAGGTGCAGGCCACGAGCTGCGAGGGGCGGGCAAGGAGATCGCGTCGGGTCGCGTCTCGTGCGAATGCAGCGCCGGCAACGGATGGGGGTGGGTGAGCCCGGCGGTGATGCCCGGGTGACGGTGATGCCCGGGTGACGGTGATGCCCGGGTGACGGTGATGCCCGGGCGACCCGGGCGACCCGGGCGACGGTGATAGCCTCGCGGCCGAGATGGCCGAGATGATCGACGACCTGCTCTCGTTTCTGCGCGCCTCGCCCACGCCGTTCCATGCGGTCGACCAGGCGCGCCGCCGGCTCGAGGCGCACGGGTTTCGCGCGCTCGACGAGGCCGAGCCCTGGGACCGGCTCGCCGCGGGCTCGTACCTGGTCACGACCAGCGGCACGAACCTGTTCGCGTTCGTGCTGCCCGATGCGCGCGAGCATCGCCGGCAGTTCCGGATCGTCGGCGCGCACACCGACAGCCCGAACCTGCGGCTCAAGCCCAACGCCGAGTACACCTCGGAGGGCTACACGCAGCTCGGCGTCGAGGTCTACGGCGGCGCGCTGCTCAACTCGTGGCTCGATCGCGATCTCGGGATCGCAGGCCGCGTGCTGGTCCGCGACGACCACGGGGCGATCGCGAGCCACCTGGTGTGCATCGACCGGCCGGTGGCGCGCGTGCCACAGCTCGCGATCCACCTCGATCGCGAGGTCAACGACAAGGGGCTGGTGCTCAATCGCCAGGACCACCTCGCGCCGGTGCTGGGGCTCGCGACCAGCGGCGCGGCGCTGAGCAAGCTGATCGCCCACGCGGCCGGGGTCGCGGCCGAACGCGTGATCGGCAGCGAGCTGATGCTGTTCGACGTCGTGCCGCCGACGCTCGGCGGTGCCGCCGGCGAGCTGATCTTCTCGGCGCGGCTCGACAACCTCGCGATGTGCCACGCGGCGGTCACGGCGATGCAGCGCGTCGCGCGGCCGGCCGCGATCCCGGTGATCGCGCTGTTCGATCACGAGGAGGTCGGCAGCGCGAGCGCCGCCGGGGCCGGCAGCGCGGTGCTGCCGCGGCTACTCGAGCGCCTGGTCGGCAGCCGCGAGGAGCTGCACCAGGCCTGCGCGCGCTCGACCTGCGTGTCGGCGGACATGTCGCACGCGGTGCACCCGAACTACGCGAGCCGCCACGAGCCGCGCCATCGCCCGCAGCTCAACGGCGGGCCGGTGATCAAGACCAACACCCAGCAGCGCTACGCGACGACCGCGGCGACCGCGGCGATGTTCGCGCAGCTGTGCCACGCCGAGGACGTGCCGGTGCAGCAGTACGTGCATCGCACGGACCTGCCGTGCGGCAGCACGATCGGGCCGATCACGTCGACGCTGCTCGGGATCGCGACCGTCGACGTCGGCAACCCGATGCTCAGCATGCACTCGGCCCGCGAGCTCGGCGGTGCCAGAGATCCCGAGCTGATGACGCGCGTGCTGGCGCGCTACCTTCACGGTTGAGCCGCCGCGGCGCTGCGAGAGATTCGGAAAAACGCCGCGGCCGAGCGCGGGTGCGCTACAGAGCAACCTGGCGTGCGGCACCGCCGCAACCGACGGTCGCCGGCCGACGACGCGGGAGCGCGCAGGCGGAGCCGATCGCGCGGCGTGGCTGGTATGCCATTCGCATCGTTTCTGCAGCATGCAAGTCCTGGTTCGACACGACGACACGATCCACGGTAGCGAGCGCCTCACGGCGATGGCCACGGCGACGATCGAAAGTGTGCTCGACCGGTTTGCCGGCGAGATCACGACGGTCGAGGTCCACTTCGCCGACGAGAACGGCAAGAAGACCGCCGGCGATGACATCCGCTGCAGCATCGAGGTCCGGGTCGAGGGCCGAAAGCCCACCGCGGTGACGCATCACGCGTCGGACCTCGAGGTCGCGCTCGAGGTCGCGGCCGAGAAGATGGCGCGCTCGCT
>DASWRS010000410.1:0-3378 GCA_036403075.1 Kofleriaceae bacterium | reverse complement strand
CCCGAACTGGGCTGTCCCGAACTGGGCTGTCCAGCCGCGAGCTGCCCCGGCCGTTCGGGGGCGCGGCTGCGCAACCCACTCATGGCCCAGAACACCACGGCGCCCGACGCGATCGAGATCAGCGCGATGCCTGCCACCTGCGCGCCCCGTCGCGGCTTGCGCGGCCCGGGCCGCGGGGCACGGCCGGTGCCGCTGGGTGTCGGGATCGTGTGAAACGACCCCGACGCGACCGTCGAGATGCTGGACGAGATCCGCGACAGCCGCGCCGGGTGATCGGCTCCGGCGTCGCCGGCCGGAGCGACCGCCGGCTTGCCGCCGGGCGTCGCGACCACCGTCGCCTTGGCGGTCGGCGGCGGCGGTGGCGGTGGCGAGGCGAGCTCGGCGGCGTCATCGTCCGGCACCTCGTCCGCGGCGGTCGCGGCGAGCGAGCGCACCGTGCCGGTGCCGATCACGTCGAACGCGCCGTCGTCGAGGAAGCTGACCAGGTGATCGGCCTCGATCGCGGCGTCCGCGTCGGCGTCGTCGCGCTCGCCCTCCCACACGGCGGCGAGCCACGCCGCGAGCTGGCGTGCGGGCGACTCGGCCTTGTGCGCGGCGCGCTGGGCCACGATGAACGCGTCGAGGTCCGCGAGCATGGTGCGCGCGTCGGAGTAGCGCTCGGCGGCAGCGGCCGCCGTCGCGCGATCGATGATCGCGACGAGCGTGGCCGACAGCTCCTCGGCGGCGGCGGGCGGCACCTCGGCGGCGGCCGGCGGCTCGCCGTGATCGCCCGAGCCGAGCGCGAGGCCGGTGTCGGGCGGCGCGGCCGCGGCGGCGTGTGACCACGGCAACAGCTCGCCGCGGCGCGCGGCGTCGAGGATCGAGTCGCGATCGGTGCCGGGGCGCGGCCGGATCCCGGTGACCGCCTCGCGCAGCACCAGACCGATCGCGTAGAGGTCGGCGCGCGGGTCGATCGGCTCGCTGCGCGCCTGCTCGGGCGCCATGTACTGCGGCGTGCCGAGCAGCCGCGACGTCGCGTCGCCGGCGAGCGCGGCGATCCCGAAGTCGGTCAGCTTGACCTCGCCCGACCACGACAGCAGCACGTTGCGGGGCGTGACGTCGCGATGCACGATGCCGAGCGCGACGCCGTCGGGGCCCTTGCGCTGGTGGGCGTAATCGAGCGCCTGGCAGCACTCGGCGGCGATGAACGCGGCGAGCAGCGGCGGCAGCCGGTGGCTCGGCGCCCGCGCCAGGCTCGACCCCAGGTCCTTGCCCTCGACCCGCTCCATCGCCAGGAACACCTGCTCGTCGATCCGGCCGAAGTCGAACACCGGTACGATGTTCTGGTGCGCCAGGCTCATCGACAGCCGGGCCTCGCGGACGAACAGATCGAGGAACCTCGGATCGCCGGTACGCTCGGGGCGCATCCGCTTGACCACGAGCCACTTCTCGACCCCGGCGGCGCGGCGGCGCGCGAGGTACACGTCCGCCATGCCGCCACGGGCCAGCGGTCGAAGAAGCTCGTAGCGACCCAACGCACGGGCCATCGCCAACATTATAGCGTGAGGTTGACCCCCGCTCCGGACCGTCTGAAACTCCGTTCCAAGGTGCACCCCCCAGCGCTCCTGCGCGCCGCTGTCTTCGTTGCCTGGGCCCTGGCGTGGCCGTCGAGCGCGCTCGCGGCGCCGGCGGCGGACGTCGTCGTGGTGTGGGCGCCGGGAGCCCGGCTCGCGCCGATCGAGGACGTGGCGCGGCAGGTCGGCGCGGCGGTGATCGATCGATCGCCTGCCGTGAACGAGCTCCCCGCCACCGCGGCGACCCTGAAGCGGGGGATCGAGGCGTACGACGCCTTACGTTACGATGAGGCCTGGGAGACGCTCGACGAGGCCCGTGGGCTGGCGGATCGCACCGGCGCCGCCGGTCTGTCCCAGGCGCAGCTGGCGGACCTGTTCCTGTACCGCGGGCTGATCAAGATCCAGCAGGGCGAGCTGAACGCGTACTGGGACGAGCTGGTGACCGCCGTGACGATCGATCCGGTGCGCGTCCTCGATCCGGCGCGGTTCCCGCCGCGGGTCGCGACCGAGCTGGCGCGCGTCCGGCAGGCGCTCGCCGACCGCAAGCGGGCGACGCTCGCCGTCGACGCGCCGGCGAACTGTGCGGTGCTGGTCGACGGCGCGGCCGCGAGCGCGGTCGGCTCGGCGCAGCCGCTGGTCGGCTCGCACTGGGTCTCGGTGACCTGCGCCGATCGCGCCCCGTGGGGCACCCGGGTCGAGCTCACGGGCGACCAGCTGGTCGTGGCCCGCAACACGCCCCTGGCGCCGCCGACCGACGACGAGGTGCTGATCCAGGCCCGCACCGTCGGTGCGAGCGCGTTCGTGGCGGTCGAGATCCGCAGCGGCGTCGGCACCGCGCGCCTGGTCGGGGTCGACGGGCGCGAGCGCGATCGCCGCAGCGTGACGATCGCCGGCGACCTGACCCCGCTCGCGGCCGCGGTGCGTCAGCTGCTCGCGCCGGCGCCGAGATCCCACTGGTACCAGTCGCGCTGGGCGTGGGCGGCCGGCGCCGCGGTGGTCGCCGCCGCGATCCTGGTCCCGGTCACCGCCGCGGTGACCCAGAACACCAGCCCGTCGACGTGGACGGTCAAGCCGGTCTACACGTGGCGGTGATCCGCGGCCCGGGTGCGCGGCGGCGGCTCGCGGCGGCGGCGGCGGCGGCGTTCGCGCTCGCAGTCCTGGCGTGCGCCGATCCCGGCCTGACGATCCGGCCGGTGATCGACACGCCCGTCGGCAACGACGACGCGACCGCGACGATGCTCGACGCGATCTCGCTGACGGTGGCCCACGCCCGCAGCGACCGCGACCTGGTGGCGGAGAACTTCAAGAACGGCCAGACCCTCGATCTGTCGGGCGTGCCGTTCGGCGACGATCTCGTGGTCCACATGTCGGGCTTCGTCGACCAGAGCAGCGTCGCGTACGGCCGGACCTGCGTCATCTCGGTCGCGGCCGACGCCCCCGCGCCGTCACCGCACCTGTTCTTCTCGCGCACCGTCAAGTTCGCGAGCCTGGACATCCGGCCGCAGCCGCGGATCGGTGGGCTCGGGATCCCGTACCTCGGCGCCGCGCTGCTGATCGGCGGCAGCGACGGCACCAAGGCGGTGCAAGCGGTCGAGCGGTTCGACCCGCTGACCGGCCGGCTCGACATGGTCGGCCCGGTCGTCGCGCGCAACCGCGCGGCCCAGGCCCTGGTCGGCACGTCGCCGCCGCGCGCGCTGGTGATCGGCGGCTCGTCCTCGGACGGCGCCGGTGTCGGGCTGGTCGAGATGCTCGACGAGCACGGCATCGATCGCCTCGAGATCGCCAACATGGCGCGCATCGACCTGACCGCCACGGCGCTGACCGA
>DASWRS010000409.1:0-3874 GCA_036403075.1 Kofleriaceae bacterium | reverse complement strand
CCGGTCGTGCAGACTCGCTGGCCGGTCACGCTCCAGCTGGTGGAGGTGATGCAGTATGTTGACCATTTCAGTGCGTATCGTTCGTTGCGGTCTCAGCCCGCCGCGGCCGAGCTGGCCGGCGGAGCGGTACCCGATGGCCAACCTCGAGACGGTGCCTCTGCACCGAGCGAGCCCAGGCCGAAGATCTCGGCGATCGACTGCAGGCTCGCGATCGGGCGCTTGCTATGGCGCCAGGCCTGGACGTGCTCTGCGGAGAACGCCGGCTGAAACGCCTGGTGCGCGAGTAGCGCGCGCAAGGTCTGCTTGTCGAGGCAGACGGCGCGACCACCGGCACCGCGGAGGTCTTCGACCGCCTCGGCCGACTTGGCACCGGTCGGAAATTCGTCGGTCCGGACTGCGATGGCGATCGCGCCCCGCGCAGCCTGGCGGAGCTTCTTGATCTGTGTCCCGAATGCCCCGGCCTGCGGACCGCGATTGGTCACGCCGATCACGAGATCGGCCTGCTGGCCGCCGGAGATGTGCTTCAGTCGCAGGAAGCTGTCCTTGTACGCTAGCGTCAGCGAAACGCCGGTCTCCTCCGCGTAGGCGTGCACCGCCGCCGCCACCAGCCCGAGCACATCGTCATCGTTGAGCGCCTTGACGCGTGATCCTTCCAACGTGTCATTCCAGGCCGACGCGATGCGATCAATGGGCGGCGGCGGCGGCGGCGGCGGCGGCAGCGGCGGCGGGAGCGGTTGGGAGTGCTCCAGTGGCGGAGATCGCTGGGGCAACGGCGGTATCGGTGGCAGCGAGACCACCGGGAGCTGTGCCTCGGCATCGACATCATCGACTTCGATGATCCGCTTCGCCACGACACAGCGCTCCTGGAACTGCTGGCACCACGCGAGGATGTCGCGTGGCCGGTGGCCGATCCGATTGCGCAGCTGGGCTTCCGGGATCGGATACACCGGTTCGCTGGCGCGATAGATCGCGCCCTTTTCCGCGAACATCCAGGCCAGCCGGTGGCCGACGATCGCCTGGATCTCGTCGTACGAAAGCTGATCCCGCAGGCGTGCCGGAGGTGGATCCTTGACCAGCCGATCGAGCGTGGACCGGCCCATCACCTTGAGCGCCTTGTCGTACAGATTCGACAGGCACCCGATCACCACGACCGCGGAGCCGACCTGACTCTCGATGCCTAGCAAGGCATCGATCGCGCGCTGAAAGGTCACCATCGCCTGCTCTGCGTCGCCGGATCGCTCGACCTGATCGAGCATCAAGACGAGCGGGGCACTGCGGGTGGCGAACGCGAGGTGCGCGAGCTTGCGGATCATCGCGGCGCGGTCTTCCCGGGCGGTTCGCGGCACAACATGGCCGATCAGGCCCCGATCGTGATCGGTCATCTCATCGCAGCACAGGTACTGATAGACCCGGGGCTTGGTCTTCGGATCGCCGCACAGCCCGTAGAGCAAGACGCGCACGAGATCAGGATCGGTGCTTGCGAGCCTGGGATGACCGAGCAACTCGTCGACGAGCTGGTTGACCTGGTGATCGAGCGTGCTCCGCGGGTCGCCGGTCAGCTCTGCGAGTCGCGCGACTCGCTCGGCGAAGCCAGGGCCCTTGAGCTGCACGAGCCCGTCCGCGAGCTCCTCCAGGGCCGTCCGGCCACCGGTCCGTCCGGAGTACGGATGCTTCAGCGAGTCGACCAGCTGATGCAGAAAGTACCGGGCGTAGTCGTCCACGCTCGCGTCCATCTGGGCGTAGGCAACGAAGCCGCGGCCGTACTCCTGCACGTAGCTCCAGAAGCTGCGCATCAGGTGAGTCTTGCCGTAACCCGCTCCGCCGACGACGAGCAGCGTCCGGCCGCTCGAAATGTGCCCTGACTCGGCCGTTGCCTGTTTCACGAGCCTGCGGAAGCTGTAGCGCGCATGGTCGTGGAGGCTCTCGACATCGAATGGATCGGCCTTGTAGACCGAGACCGTCTTCTCGATCGGCGCGAACACGTGCGACTCCTCGACAAACACCTGGAGCCGGCGCTCGACCTCGGGCTGTGGGCCCAGTCCCGCCGCGGTGAGGGTCTGGAGCAGCTCGTCGATGTCGGGGAGACGTGTGCGCCAGCGCGGATCGTCCTGGCTCACATTGCTCGCCTTGCATGCCTCGTCGATCAGCCAGCGCATCATCCGCGAATACCGAGGCAGCGACTCACGGTCGCCCGCAGCCTCGGCTCGACGGCACAGCTCGAGGCCACGCCAGTGAACCATCGAGCCGTATCCGAATGGCCCATCGTCTCGAAAATAGCTGTCGAAAAACGCGCGGCTTGACGCCGCATCTACGGGACGCTGGCTGTACGGCGAGCTCCGCACGCCGGCGTAGTGTGACGCGGCGGCGATCAGGAGCTCGCGCATCCAGTCCAGCTCGAGCTCGTAAATGACGCCATCGGCGTTCGCGACCGAACGCACGGCGCGAAGGCAGTCCGAGTACAGGGACCGCCAGATTCGCGCGGACGGGCTGCCGGGCTCGGCTTCGAGGTCCTCGAGGAGGTTCGTGCGCTCGTTCGCGCCGCTGAGCGCCCGGTGAATGAAGTACAGCTCGGCGCGGAGCCGGACGGCGTCGAGCCGCGCGCTATCAGCCATGGTGCACCTGCCACGGCGCAGGCGGCGAATCCCGACGATCCAGGACGAAGTGGAACGTGGCACCGAGATCTTCGATCTCGGAGGCCTCGACCAGACGCGCATCCATGTCATCGACCATGTCCGCGCGCGCCAGCGCGAGTTGCTGGTTGCGATTGGCAGTCACGAGCCAGCTCTTGAAGCGGTCGAGCGACAGCTCCGACAGCCGCGCATCGCAGGCGACCTGCTGCCACAGGGCCGAGACGAACACGTTCTCCTTGCCGTACCGGCCATCGGATCCGACCATGGGAATGGCCTCGCGCACGGCGGTCAGCAGAGTCTCGGCCGCATCGGCATCTGGCGCGGCGGATGGGATCAGCGCGCCCTGCGCGACCTCGGCGGCGGTGCGCGGCGGCTGTCCCGCTGACGATCGCAGCGTCGACGGCCGCTGTGCGTCATCAGACTCGTCCTGCTGGCTCACCCAGCGCCGCTGCAGCGAGCGCAGCAACGCCGCCTTGGCCGCGGCCTTGGCCGCCTTGGACGCGGCCTCGGTGGTGGCTTGGACGTTGCTCTCGACACCCAGCTGGTGGTCAGCGAGTTGCTCGCCGAGCGACGTCAGCGCGGCCTCCGGCGTCGCTCGCTTCGCGCCCTTCTCGCTCTTGGTGCCCTTGGTTCCCTTCGGCTTTCGGGGCGCTCTCGTTGCCGGGAACCTGCCCGCGATTTCTTCGAGCTCGGCCTTGCTGCTCACACCGCAGTGCATGGCCAGCGCATACGCACGGATCCAGGCGGGCGTGACGGGGCCGGGCGGCATGCCGAGCGCACGCGCGATGATGCGGTCGCACAGCTCCGCGACCGTGGCGACCTCGCCGAGCGTGCGATCGCGTCGCAGCAGCGTGGCGATCATCGCCTCGGCGCTGGCGAGTGCGCGCGTTGCGGCTTCGCTACCCGGCGGCTCTCCGAGCGCCAGCGCTGGAACGATGCGATTGCACATGTCCTTCCAGGTCGGCGCGGCGGTGAGCTCGAATGCCTGGCCCAGGGCGACGCGACCGTTCTCGGTGAGCCTGAATCGCGGTGGCGATGACTTCTTGGCTTTCGCTGGACTCGGCTTCCTGGGCTTCGTCTCCCTGGGCTTCGTCTTCCTGGGCTTGGCCGCAGCAGGTTCCGGCGGACCAGCGGCCAATCCCCGCGCCCTCAACGACGCGAGCGCGGCAGTCGCGCACTCCGCCAGCGCAGGCTCGAGGAGCGGCATCCCGATCTCGCTCAGCGCTTCGACGATCTCGATCTCG
>DASWRS010000408.1:0-4189 GCA_036403075.1 Kofleriaceae bacterium | reverse complement strand
TGCCGTCGGTGTGCCGCCCGAAGTCGAACACCTGCACGATGCCGGGGTCGGCGATCTGGGTGACCGCGCGGGCCTCGTTGAAGAACCGCTGGAGGATCTCGTCGCTGGCCGACAGCGCCGGGAGTAGCACCTTGATCGCGGCCTTGCGCCCCAGGAGTGTGTGCTCGGCCACGTACACGGCCCCCATGCCGCCCTCTCCGAGCTTGTGGAGCACGCGATACGCGCCGATCGTGGTTCCCTGGCCGAGCACGGTCCCTCCAGCGGTGGACGTGCGTACCGGTCGGGTGTGAAGACCATGAATGCTGTTTGTTGTTCGCGCGACCGCGGCGCCTACGGTGGCCCCGGGACCGGCGGGCCGCCCAGGTGGCCGGCGTCGTCCACGGTGGCGCTGGTGGTGGCCTCCAGCCAGCCGGCGAGCCGATCCTGCGGGACGACGGGATCGGACGGATCGGTCAGGTAGAACCCATCGCGGTGCGACACCGTGTAGCGCGTGCCATCGACGGAGTACAGCCCGCTGAACACCGGCATCGGGAACCACCGGATCACCAGGCCGTGCCCGGTCTGGGCCGACCAGCGCCGGATCGTGCCGTCGATCCCGGTGGTCAGCAGCTCCGCGCCGGTCGGCGCGATGTCGACCGACAGCACCGGACCGACATGGCCGCGCAGCACCTGGAGCGGGCGGCCGTCGCGCCGGAACGATCGCGCGGTGCCATCCGCGCTGGCCGACGCGAGCCAGCTGCCGTCGGGCGAGAACGCCACGTCCCAGACGCGCGCGGTGTGATCCGCGATCACCGTCGAGGCGCCGGTCTCGAGATCCCAGATCCGCAGCTTGGAGTCGCGGCCGCCGCTTGCGAGCTGGCGCTCGTCGAGCGAGTAGCGCACCACGATCGCCTGGTGATCGTGGTGCCCGAGCACGCGGGTCGCGGCGGTCGCGATCACCGTGGAGCGGATCACGCCGTGATCGGTGGCGGTCGCGAGCAGCGCGCCGGTCGCTGACAGCTCGACCGCGGTGATCTTCTCGTCCGGATACGGTCCGAACGACGACCGCCGCCCGGTCGCCCGCTCGACGACCACGATCGCGCCGCGGGCATCGAGCCAGCACGCGATCCGCCCGTCGCGCGACAGCGCGCCGAACGCGTTGTCCTCCGGCAGCTCGCCGTATGCGACGTGCGCGAGCGGCTCGGTGGCGCCGTCGACGCTGCGGATCGAGAACGTCGCCGGCTCGGTCTCGCGGGTCAGGAAGCTGCCGGTCGCGGCGATCCGGCTGATCGCCTGCGCGTCACGCACCAGCCGGGTCTGCCGGGTGTCGAGCGCGAACAGCCGGACCGTCGCGTCGCTCCCGGTGGTGACCAGCCAGCTGGCATCCGGCGACAGCATCAACGCGGACGTCGAGCCCTGCTGGCCGCGCAGCGAGCGGTACAGCCCGGTGGTGACGTCCCAGACGTGGATGTTGTCGTCGTAGCCGACCGTGAACAGCGTCCCGCCATCCGGCGAGAACGCCATGTTCGAGAAGCAGCGCTCGTTGCGCGTGAGCAGCGTGGCCTTGTGACCTCGCAGGTCGAGCAGCCAGCTGCCGGCCTGGGCGCCGCAGGTCGCGGCCCAGCGGCCATCGGGCGAGAACCGCAGGCTGGTCGCGGCGACCTCGTCGGTCGCGAACCGCAGCCAGGCGCCGGTCGCTCGATCGACCACGTCGACGCCGTTGCGGGTCGCGACCCCGACCCAGCGACCGTCGCTCGAGCCCGCGATCACGGTCGCGTGCGGCGAGGTCCGGGCATAGGCGCGGACCACGCGCCCGGCGCGATCGATCACATCGACGGTCCCCGGCCGGGCGACCGCGAGGTGCGCCCCGTCATCGACGAACGCGGCGCCCTCGACGTCCTTGTCGAGCGCGACCTGCGCCAGGTCCGGGAGCGTGAACAGGTGCAGCCCGTCGACGGGATGGACCAGCAGTGCGCGGTCACCGCGTGGGGCGAGCACGATGACCGCCGCCCGGATCGCGAGGCGGCGGCTGTCGCCGGTCGCGAGGTTCCAGACCCGGACCGCCCCGGCGCCGTCGGTCGAGACCAGCGTGCGTCCGTCGGCCGTGATCTCGATCGACCGGCCGATGCCATCGGACGCGCGAAGCAGGTGGGGCGGCCCGGTCATGTCGTCCCACCACAGGACGCGATCGGTCAGCGACGCCGCGACCACGCGTCCGCCGGCGGCGACCACCGCGTCGCTGAACGCCGCGGGGCCGCGCAGCACGTAGCGGGCGACGCCGCGCGCCCAGGCCTCGGTAGCGATCTGCTGCTCCTCGGGCGCGTCCGCTCGCGCGTGCGGCGATCGCTTGAGCCACGCGAGCGCCGCGGTCGGATCGTGGGGCACCTCCGAGCGAGCGTGGAGCAGCAGCAGCTCGCGGTTGCGGGTCTCGGCGCTGGCCTGCGCGCGCTCGGCGACCTGGCGTGCGGCCTCGGCGGCGTCGCGGCCGTGCACGATCGCGCGGATCGTCGCGAACGAGGCCACGGCGATCGCGACGGCGAGCACGCCCGCGGTGATCACCTTCGAGCGATGCCGGCGGACCCAGCGCCACAGCAGGGTATCGAGCGAGTAGCGGTGGGCGCCGACCAGCTGCCCGGCCTGGAACCGGCGGAGCTCCTCGGCGAGCTCGCGCAGCGAAGGATAGCGATCGGCTGGATCGGGCGCCATCGCCTTGCGCATCACCGCGATCAGCTCGGGCTCGAGATCGCTGCGCGGGTCGAAGCCGGCGCCGGTCCGTGGCGGCGGTCGGCCGTCGAGCAGGTGGTACAGCATCGCGCCGAGCGCGAACACGTCGGTGCGCGGGCCGAGCTCGGCGCCGCTCGCCTGCTCGGGCGCCATGTAGGCCGGCGTGCCGAGGCGCTGCGCCTGCGGCGAGGCGGCGGCGGCTTCGCCCGCAGGTCCGGCGTCGACCCGCGTGGCGATTCCCCAGTCGACCACAACGGTCTCGCCGAACGCGCCGACCACGACGTTCGCCGGCTTGAGATCGCGATGGATGATCCCGACGTCGTGAGCGTAGGCGACCGCGTTCGCGCACGCGATCAGGTGCGGCAAGAGCGCCATGCGCTCGGCGATCGCCGGCGCCTCGGCGATCAGCGCGGCGAGCGTCCGGCCGGACACCTTGCGCATCGCGTAGAACAGGTTGCCGTCGGGCGTCTCGCCCGCGTCGTACACCGGCACGATCCCGGGGTGCTCGAGCCCGGCGGTCACCAGGACCTCGCTCAGGAACAGCGCGCGCCGCTGGGCGTCGACGAGCTCGCCCGGCAGGAGCTTGAGCGCGACGTGCCGGTTCAGCTCGGCGTCGACGGCCTCGTAGACCACGCCCATCCCGCCCCGTCCGAGCTCGCCGATGATCCGGTAGCGGCCGAACGTCTTGCCGACCGCCGAGCCCGCGCTACCGGGGACGGTCGCGACCGCGCGCAGCATGCGGCCGAAGGTGCCATCGGACAGGTGCTCCTCGGTCGCGCTCGGCGGCTCGCTTGGCGGGTCGTTGACGCTCACCCCCGGCCGATGCTAGCACTGCCGCTCGCGCGGTCGTAGCAGGTGTCATGCGGGACGAATCCGAGATCCACGCCGCATGGATGCGCGGCGACATGACCGGGGCGAGCAGCCAGCTGCTCACCACGCTCGGCCCGGAGATCCTCGGCTATCTCGTGGGCATGCACGGCGATCTCGACAAGGCCAACGACGTGTTCTCGGCGTTCTGCGAGCGGATCTGGCGCGAGATGCCGGACTTCCAGTGGCGGTGCTCGGCGCGGACGTGGGCCTACGTGATCGTCCGCCGGATCTCGATCGACCACGCGCGCAGCGAGAGCCGGCGCACACGGCGGATCCAGCCGATCTCGCAGCTCTCCGGGTGGTCGGAGATCGCCGCGCAGGTCCGGACCCAGACCATGCCGTTCCTCCAGACCGGAGCCAGGGATGCGCTGCGCGCGCTGCGCGATCGCCTGCCGCCCGAGGATCGCATGCTGCTCGTGCTGCGGGTCGATCGCGAGCTGTCATGGTCGGACCTGGCGCACGTGTTCCTCGGCGATGCCGCCGGCGACGCCGCGCGCCGCAAGCAGGAGGCGGCGCGGCTGCGCAAGCGGTTCCAGCTGGTCAAGGACCGCCTGCGGCGCTGGATGATCGAAGGCGGCCTGCTGCCGCCCGACGATGCGTAGCCGCCGGGTCAGCG
>DASWRS010000407.1:0-3646 GCA_036403075.1 Kofleriaceae bacterium | reverse complement strand
ATCCGATGCTGACACGCTGAGCCCAGCCCGGGGGAGCACGGAGGCGAGCGGGTCCGAAGGGGGACCCCGAGCGCCCGGCAGCCGCGCGGAGCACGCGCAGGCGCCACTGCACGCGTTCTATGCCCTTCAGGCTCCTAGCGCGGGAGGTAGACCTTGGCGACGTAGTCCTCGACCTGGCGATCCGACGAGAACCGCCACTGCGACATCGCGATGCTGGCGCGCATGATCTCGATCCAGCGCGAGCGCTCGGCGTACGCCGGCAGGACCTCGCGCTCGAGCACGTCGTAGAGCAACTCGCGGTCGCGGGTGTCGACCCGCGCGGCATCCTGCTCGTCGAACGCGTCGTCCTGGGGGTCGGGGTCGCCGATCTTCCAGCCCGTGACGCCGTGGATGCAGCCCTCGGGCCACCAGCCGTCGAGCACCGAGGCGTTGGGCACGCCGTTCATCGCAGCCTTCATCCCCGAGGTCCCCGAGGCCTCGAGCGGGCGGCGCGGGTTGTTGAGCCAGATGTCGGCGCCGCGGGTCAGGAGGGCGCCGATCCGCATGTCGTAGTTCTCGAGGAACACGACGTGGCGGGCGTGGCGCTTGGTGGCGTCGAGCAGCCGGCCGACCAGCGCCTTGCCCGCGAGGTCGCGCGGGTGGGCCTTGCCCGAGTAGACGATCTGCACGCCATGCCCGAACAGCCGCTCGAGCGCGTGCTCGTCGCCGAGGATCAGGTCGGCGCGCTTGTAGGCCGCGGCGCGGCGCGCGAAGCCGATCACGAGCTTGTCGAGCGCCAGGTGCGCGCCGGTCCGCCGGGCGATCTCCGCGAGCAGCTCGGTCTTCATCTGCTGGTGCGCGGCCCACAGCTCGAGGTCCTGGCGCTCGCGCGGCTTGTCGGGGACCAGCGCGGCGCGGATCCGCGCGTCCTGCCAGGTCGGCTGGTGCACGCCGTTGGTGATGCTGATGATCGGCGCGGCGCCGTCGACGTGCTTCCACATCTCGCGCGCGGTCTCGCCGTGGAGCTCGGCGACGCCGTTGGCGATCCGCGCCAGCCGCAGGCCCGCGATCGTCATCGAGAACGGGTCACCGCCGATGACCTCGAGCTCGGCGTCGGTGAACCCGAGGTCGGCGTCCATCTTGCGCATCAGGTCGAGGTCGTGGACCTCGTTGCCCGCCGGCACCGGCGTGTGGGTCGTGAACACCACGTGCGCGCGCAGCCGGTCGATCCGCTCGGACAGCGTGGTGCCGCCGAACCGCTGCTGGCGCAGCAGCTCGAGCCCGGCGAACACCGCGTGGCCCTCGTTGAAGTGGAACACCTCGGTCTTCTCGCCCAGCGCGGTCAAGAGCCGCACGCCGCCGACCCCGAGCACGATCTCCTGGGCGAGCCGGTCCTCGACGCCGCCGCCGTACAGCCGCTGCGTGATCCAGCGATCCTCCTCGCGCTCGGGCTCGAGCAGGTACAGGCTCGAGGTCAGGTAGCGCTCGACCTTCCAGGCCCGCAGCGGGACCTTCTTGCCGCGCACCGTGACCTCGATCCGGGCGTCGATCCGGCGCAGCCCGTCGCGCGCGGTCTTGGGGTACTGGTCCTCGATCACACCACCGGGGCCGACGACCTGCCGCGTGTAGCCCTCGTCCCAGAGCAGCCCGATCCCGATCACGGGCAGGTGCAGATCGCCCACCGACTTCATGTGATCGCCGGCGAGGATACCGAGGCCGCCGGCGTAGATCGCGAACGCGGGATCGAGCCCGTACTCCATGCAGAAGTACGCGACGCGGGGACACGGGACCATCGGGCGAGCCTCCAAGGCCGGCAAACGTGCCCAACCCGCCGGGCGACCGCAAGCCGCCATGCGCCAAAGCAGCATGGTTGCCAAACGCAACGCGGGGTTAGCCGCCGTCCGAACCCCCGTCGGGGCCCACCGTCCGGGCGCCGTACGGGCGCCGTACGGCCGATGCCTACGATTTCTTGGCAGCACCGGCCTCGTCGAGTACAGAATGGAGGAATGAAGTCGCGCCGGCCCGTGGTCTCCCCCGAGGACCAGGCGCTATTTCTCGCCGCGGTCGACGGCGCACGGCCGCTCGACGAGCGCGACCGGATCCCGATCCCGCCGCCGCCCCCGTCGCCGGTGCGGGTCGTCGAGCCGCCGCCCGAGGTCAAGCTCGTGGTCGAGGGCGATGCCCGGCGCTACACCGCGCGCGCGCCCGGCGTCAGCCGCGCCCAGCTCGCCGAGCTCCGCGCCGGCCGGCTCCACGCCGAGGACACCCTCGATCTCCATGGCCAGACCGTCGAGCTCGGCAAGCAGCAGCTGCGCGAGTTCCTGATCGGCGCCCAGCGGATCGGCCGGCGCTGCGTGCTGGTCGTCCACGGCAAGGGCACCCACTCCGAGCACGGCGCGCCGCTGCGCGAGGCCGTGCTCGGCGAGCTGCTCGGCCCGCTGTCGGGCCTGATCCACGCGCTCGCAACCGCCGTGCCGTCGCATGGCGGCGAGGGCGCCACGTACATCATGCTGCGTGGTCCTCGGTGAAGACGCTCGCCGTCGCCATCCTCGGGGCGCTCGCCGCCGGCGTCGTGGTGAACGCCGAAGCACGGCCGGCGCCGCCACGGCCCCGCGCCGCGGCGACCAAGCCGGCCGCCGCCAAGCCCACGACCCGCAAGCTCGCCGCCAAGCCGGTGACGCGCACGCCGGCCGCCTCGAGGCCTGCCGCCGCGGCACCATCGCAGCATGACGGCGCGCACGACGGCGCGCACGCCCGCGTCACGATCAACCAGCTCGGCGACCTCCGGCCGGCGCGCGAGGTGGTCGGCCGCCGCGAGGAGCCGCTGACCGCCGAGGAGGACACCGCGCGGCAGATCGAGAAGCTGCTGCGCGGCCCGCTGCGCTACGGCGTCACCGGCCTGTTCGTCGCCGACGCCCGCACCGGCGAGGCGCTGTTCGCGGTCAACGCCGACGACCCGCTCAACCCGGCCTCGAACGTCAAGATGATCTCGACCGCCACCGCGCTCGAGCTCCTCGGCCCCGACTTCAAGTACCCGACGCGCCTGCTCGGCGCCGCCGCCGATGCCGGCGTGGTGCACGGCGACGTCTACCTGCTCGGCAGCTACGACCCCACGCTCACGGTCGGCGATCTCGATCAGCTCGCCGCGGCGGTCGCGGCGCACGGCGTCACCCGGATCGACGGTGACATCATCGTCGGCCCCGATCCGACCCGCGACGGCGTGTACCGCGCGACCATCCCGATCGACGTCCGCGCCGGCGAGCCCGGCGGCCCCGCGCTCGCGGCCGCCGCCCCGGGCATGGATCTGGTCGCGATCACCATGACGGCGCGCACGGCCAAGGCGCCGGGCCGGCCGCGGCTCAGTTACCAGGTCGCGGCCACCAAGGACGCCGCTGGGCACCCGCGCCTCGCGGTCACGATCGGCGGCACGATCGGCAAGGGCAGCGCGACCCGGCTCACGATCGCATCGCGCGAGCGCACCGCCACGGCGGCGTACACCCTGCGCGCCGCGCTGCGCGCCCGTGGTGTGGCGCTGACCGGCGAGCTCAAGACCGCAGAGCTCGCGGCGTTCGTCGCCGCCACCACCGCGGCCAGCGGCCTGCCGGTCGAGCTCGGCCGCCACGAGTCGGCCCGGCTCGCCGAGATCATCACCAAGGTCAACAAGTGG
>DASWRS010000406.1:0-20258 GCA_036403075.1 Kofleriaceae bacterium | reverse complement strand
CGCGTTGTTCTGAGATCTCGTGGGGTTGCGTCGCTCGGCGACGGTCGTCGCGCGTCTTGCCCATCAACAAAAACGCCGATCGTGCCGATGACCTGTCCAGCGGCATGTGCGCGACGAACCGAGCCCCTCGTGGTCCCCGCGTCCCCCTTCCGACCGGCGGGCGACGCCTGGCGCTGGCCGCGGCCGTGGCCGGGTGCCTCGTGCACGCGGCCACCGCGGCCGCCGCGCCTCGGCCCCGCGCGGCGCTGATGTGGGAGACGATCGATCCGATGGCCGCAAACAGCCCGGTCAACAGCCATACGATCTACCTCCATCGCTGCACCGGCGCGAACTGCACCGTGGTCCAGGGCACGACCAACTCCACCACGTCGCCGGTGCACTCGAGCCTGGGCCACGGCGTGCTCGGCGCGTTCTCGCAGGGCGACGCGACCTGGAACACCGTGGTCGAGTGCATGCAGGAGGTCTACGCACCGTTCAACGTCCAGGTCACCGAGACCTCGCCGGGCTCGGCGCCGCACTTCGAGATCATGATCGGCGGCAAACCCGAAGAGATCGGCCTGCCCAGCGGGGTCGGCGGCGTGTCGCCGTTCAGCTGCACGCCGTACATCCCGAACTCGGTCGTGTTCGTGTTCGACGTCTGGGGCAACGACGCCGAGGAGATCTGCGCGACCGCGGCGCAGGAGGTCGCGCACTCGTTCGCGCTCGATCACTGCACCGATCCGAGCGATCCGATGACGTACTTCGGCTACCACGGCCGCCGGCACTACCAGAACCGGCAGATCCAGTGCGGCAGCGACTGCGACATGAACCACCGCTCGCCGCTGGGCGCGACCTGCACCGGCACCGACTTCCAGGAGCACGCGTGCGCGTGCGGCAGCGGCGCGCAAACCCAGAACGACGTCCAGGTGATCTCGGCCTTGTTCGGCGACGGCGGCACGCCGCCGACGGTCAAGATCGTCTCGCCGCGCGTCGGCGACACCGTCGAGCCCGGGTTCGCGGTCACCGCCCAGATCACCGACGATGTCGCGGTCGCGTCCGCCGAGCTGCGGGTCGACGGCACGCTGATCAGCAGCGCGACCGCCGCGCCCTACAGCTTCACCGGCCCGGCGATGCTCGGCGATGGCACCCACACGATCGAGGTCGCCGGCTACGACAACGTCGGCGCCCCGGCGCGGGCGCGGGTCCAGGTGATCGTCGGCCCGGGCTGCAAGGCGCCGTCGGATTGCCCCGAGGCCACCGACACCTGCGTCGGCGGTCGCTGCGTCGCCGGCCCGGGCGTCACCGGCGGCCTCGGCCAGGTCTGCACCGCCGCCACGGACTGCGCGTCGTGGCTGTGCGCCAACGACAACGGCAGCCGCTACTGCGCCGAGTCCTGCAAGCCCGGCCAGTGCCCGACCGGCTTCGGCTGCCGCGACGACGGCCTCGGCGGCGGCCTGTGCTGGCCCGGCTTCGACGAGGGCTCCGGCGGCTGCACCGTCGGCCCCGGCGGCTCGCCGCTCGGCACCGCCGCGCTCGGCCTCGGCTTCGCGGCGCTGGTGCTGCGGCGCCGCCGGCGATAGCGCACCGGCCCGGTCACGCCGGCGCGACGACCGCGGCCGTGCGCGCGACCGCCTCGGCGATGATCGACAGCTGGAGGTCGATCCGCGCGATCCGCGCCGCGAGCAGCTCGGGCAGCGCCGCCGCCGCCGCCGCGGCATCGTGGCGGCGGTAGGCCGGCGGCGGGGTGCCGGCCCGCAGCGCCTCGGCCGCGCCGCGCAGGTAGGCCTCGGCGTCGGCCCCGATCGCCGCGACCGCCGCGACCGCCGCGGTCGACGCGCTCGGATCGGCGAGGTGGCGCGCGGTGCCGAACGCGCTCAGCGTGGCGGCGAGCCGGCGCGTCATCGTCGCGAGCGTCATGTGAGGCTCGAGGATCGCCGGCGACGGGCCCTCGGCGGCGAGCCGATCGAGCGACAGGTCGGCGTTGTTGAGCGCGCGGCCGGTGAGGCGGCGCGCCGCGAGCACCGACGCGGCCCGCGCCGGGGCCTGGCTGGTGACCGCCGCGAACACCTCGCGGACGTAGCCGGCGGCGGCGTCGAGCGCGCCGGCGAGGCGATCGGCGGTGCGGGTGGTCTCCCGGCTCGGCCACAACAGCAGCGCGCCCGCGACGGCGAGCGCCGCGCCGAGCAGCGTGTTGCTGATCCGGAGCTCGACCAGGTGGGTGTCGCGGGCGTGGACCTCGGCGAGCAACACGAACGTCGGGGTCAAGAACAGGGCGTAGAGCGCGTAGTTGAGCTGGAGCACGGCCGCGCTGACGCCCGCGAGCACGATCGCGGCGATCGCGATGCCGAGCGGGTCGTGGATCGAGGCGGCGATCGCGGTCGCGAGCAGGCCGCCGAGGATCGTGCCGCCGACCCGCTGGAGGCCGCGCGTGATCGTCGCCGGCAGGTACGGCTGCAGCAGCAGCACCGCGGTCAGGATCGCCCAGTAGCCGCGCTCGAGCCCGAGCGCGCGGGTCGCGAACACCGCGAGCAGCGCGACGATCGCGACCCGCACGGCGTGGCGCAGCACCACCGAGTCGCGATCGAGCGAGCTGCGCAGCGCCTCGGTCCACGGCGCGGGAGCGGCCTCGCCGCGCGGCGCGATCGCGACCGGCTCGCGCTCGTCGGCGAGGTTGTCGACGATGCCGGTGACCGCGGCGACGTCCTCGTGGACCCGCGCGACCAGCGCCAGCGCGTGCGCGACCTCGGCGCGCGGCAGCGCCGGCAGCGCCGCGAGCGCCGCCCCCCGGTCGCGCGCGTCCGCCGGGTGCCACGCGATCGGCGGCAGCGGCGGCAGCGGCTGCTCGATGATCACGCGATCGGCGAGCTCGCCGAGCCGGGCGGCCGCGGCCGCGAGCCCGGCGCGCAGGTCGGCTCCGACCGCGGCCCAGGCCTCGGCGCTCAGGTGATCGATCACCTCCTCGAGGCCGATCAGCACGCCGAACAGCTGGTCGACGCCCTCGACCACGACCAGCAGCCGCTCGCCGCGGCCGATCTCGCCGCGCCGGCCGCGCCGGGTCGCCGCGAGCACCGCGCGGGCCGCCTCGAGGGTCTCGCGGATCACGCGGTGCCGGCGGGTGATCGCGTCGCGCCAGCCCGGGGCGCCGGGGTCGTCGCGCGCCGCGAGCTCCCCGGCGTGGCGCGACGCCTCGTGCAGGCAGCTCCGCGCCGCGAACCGCGCCGGCCGGTACACCCGGACCGGCCACAGCACCAGCGCGAGCACGATCGTCCAGCCGGCCCCGCCGAGGAACGCCAGCGCCGGCAGCCACGGCCGGCCCGGATCGTGCGGCAAGGTGGTCGCGACGATCAGCTGCACCGCGATCGTGTTGCCGACCGCCACCGCCGGCCCCGGCCAGGTCGCGGCCATGGCGCACAGGCCGGTGCCGAGCGCGACGACGGGGAGCGCGGCCCAGGTCGCGGCCGCGAGCGAGCCGGCGAGCACGCCGAGCGCACCGCCGAGCGCCGCCGCGATCATCGCCGTCGCCCGCGTCCGGTACGCGCCGCCCTTGTCGACGAGCACGACGCCGAACCCGCCGAGCGTCGCCCAGGTCGTGACCAGCGGGCCGATCTGCGACGCGACCAGCATCGGCAGGCTCACCGCGAGCGCGGCGCGCAGCCCCATCCGCAGCGCGGGGCGTCCGGGCTGAAGCCGTGCCGCCTCGCGGACCAGGTACTTCACACGATCGAGATCGACCTGCACGTCCGCCTTCGCGTAGCACGCAGGCGCGGCGCGGGTACACGCAGGTGCCGCCGACATGTCTGCCAGGACCAGCCGCGAGCACCGGCCGCTTCCCGGGACCGATCGCGCCGCGATCGTGGTACGCCGCCCGGTAGCGTGACCGCGCGCGCCTTCGCCGAGCACCTCGTCACGAGCACGTCGCTTGCCGACAAGCTCGTGCCGCCGCCCGAGCTCGCCGACGCCGCGCTCGAGGACGCAGGCCCGGCGCTGCGGATCGCGGCGCCCGGCCGCCCGGCGAACCTGGCGATCGTCCCCGGCCGCCGCGCCCGGGTTCCGCCGCTCGCCGGCATGCGCGACCCCGCGCAGCGCGCGCGGATCCTGCACGCGCTGGCCAACCACGAGCTCCAGGCGATCGAGCTGTTCGCGTGGGCCGTGCTGGCGTTCCCCGCGACCCCGATCGCGTTTCGCCGCGGCCTGCTGGCGATCCTCGCCGACGAGCAGCGCCACCTGGCGCTGTACTGCAGCCGGCTCGCCGCGCACGGCGTCGCGTTCGGCGATCACCCGGTCACCGGCCACTTCTGGAACAAGCTCGATCACCTGACCGGGCCGTGCGAGCTCGTGTGCGCGATGAACCTGACGTTCGAGAACGCCAACCTCGACTTCGCGGGCGACTACGCCGCCGCCGCGCGCGCCGCCGGCGACGACGCGACCGCCGCCGCGCTCGACCAGGTCCACGCCGACGAGATCCGCCACGTCCACTTCGGCTGGATCTGGCTGCGCCGGCTCGCCGGCGACCGCGATCCCTGGCAGGCCTACCTCGACCACGTGCACCCGCCGCTCGGCCCGGCGCGCGCGCGGGGCGCCCGGTTCGATCGCGAGGCCCGGCGCCGGGCGGGCCTGGACGAGGCGTTCATCGCCGCGCTCGAGGCGGTCGCGCCGACCCGGCCGAGCGGACAGCCACGGTGAACCTGCTCGGCAACCTCGATTGCGAGGCGCGCTGGGCCGGCGCCGCGCTGCCCGACGCCGTGCAGCGGCGGATCAGTTTCTATGCGGCGCTGTTCGCGGCGTGCGCCCCGGTCGCCGGCCGCGCCGAGCGCCACGACGTCTGGGTGCCCGCCGCCGTCGACCCGGCGCGCCTCCTCGCCCGCCCGGGCTGGACGCCGCCCGCGCTGCACACCGGCGAGCCGCCGCGGCCGGTCGACCTGGCGTGGGCGGATCCCGCGGCCCGCGCCGCGAACGACCGCAGCGCCACGCTCGCGATCGCCGGCGAGCTCGGCGTCGCCCTGCCCGGCGCGCGCGTCGTCGCGTCGCTCGCCGAGCTCGACGCCCACCTCGCGGCGTTCGGCGACCGGCCGTGGATCTGCAAGGCGCGGTGGACGGCGGCCGGCCGCGATCGCGCGCGCGGCGCCGGCCCGCTCGCCGGCGAGCTCCGCGCCCGGATCGCGCGGATGCTGGCGCGGCTCGGGCCGCTGGTGTTCGAGCCGTGGCTCGATCGCGTCGCCGACCTCGGCGTGTGCGGCGAGATCGGCCCGGGTGGCGAGGTCACCGTGCTCGCGCCGCATCGCCTGATCACCGACCCGCGCGGCGGCTTCCTCGGCATCGAGCTGGCGGAGGTCGAGCCCGCGATCGCCGGGCCGCTCGAGGCCGTGGCGCGCGATGCCGCCGGGCTCGTCGCCGCCCGGACCGGCTACCGAGGGCGATTCGCGATCGACGCGTTCGTGTACCGCGACGGCGGCGCGCACCGGCTGCACCCGCTGTGCGAGCTCAACGCACGCCACAGCTTCGGCTGGATCGCCCGCGCGCTCGCGGGACGGCTCGGCATCCGCCGGCTCGGCTTCGACGCGCCGCCGCCCGGTGCGATCGTGCTGATCGCGCCCGGCGACGATCGGGTCACGGCCTGGTGCGCGTGATCTCGAGCGCCCGCGGCACGCCGCCGGCGCAAGATCCGCACATACTCGCCTCCATGCACGCCGTGCTCGCCGCCTGTCGCGCCGCCCTCGACCGCCCCGGCTTCGTGATCGCGCTGACCGGCGCCGGGGTCTCCGCCGAGAGCGGGATCCCGACGTTCCGCGGCAAGGATGGCTACTGGACCGTCGGCGCACGCGAGTACCACCCGCAGGAGCTCGCGACCTTCGCGGCGTTCCAGGACATGCCGTGGGAGGTGTGGGCCTGGTACCTCTATCGCCGCAGCGTGTGCCGGCGCGCCCAGCCCAACGCCGGCCACCATGCCCTGGTCCGGCTCGCGGCCGCGCTGCCCGAGCGGTTCGCGCTGGTGACCCAGAACGTCGACGGCCTGCACCGCCTCGCCGGCAGCCCGGACGCGACCACGTTCGCGATCCACGGCGACATCTCGCAGCTGCGATGCGCCGCCGAGTGCGTCCCGGACCGCTGGCCGATCCCCGACGCCGTCCCCGATCTCGACAAGGGCGACGCGGTCGCTCCCGCAACCCGGGCACTGCTCGTGTGTCCCCGCTGTGGCGGAATGGCACGGCCGCACGTGCTGTGGTTCGACGAGAGCTACGACGAACCGCGATTCTTCCTCGATACCGTGCGCCGGCTCGCCGGGCGCGCCGCCCTGGTCGTGGTCGCCGGGACCTCGGCCCAGACCAACCTGCCGTGGCAGGTCGTGCGGCTCGCGGGCGCCGCCGGCGCGACGATCGTCGACGTGAACATCGAGGACAACCCGTTCGGTGACATCGCCGCTCGGTCCGGAGGGGTGGTCCGGGGCCCGGCGGCGGGCGCGCTGACCGCGATCGCAGACGCGTTGATCTCGCGCTAGCGCGCTGGACGAACCCCTCGCGATTGGGCAGGGTGTGCTCGATGTCCCCCGACGGTCGCGATCCGGGAGAGCGCCTCGATCGGCCGGAGCATGGCTCGCCGGCGCATGGCTCGCCGGAGCATGGCTCGCCGGAGCATGGCGCGGCGGACGACAGCGTCCCCGAGGCGATCGCCGACAAGCCGGCCGAGCTGACCGGAGAGATCTCGACGCTGCCGCCCGAGGAGGCGAGCAAGGTCGCGGCCGAGATCCGCGCGGTCGCCGAGCTGCGCGGCATCGACACCGATGTCGCCGAGCTGGTCGAGCTCCAGAAGACCGGCCCGATCCCCACGGTCAAGATCGAGGACGAGGACGCGCTGTCGGCCGACGAGCTGCGCGACGCCTGGCCGCTGCTCGACCTCGAGGAGCGCGGCGACGGCCTGCGGGTCCTGCCGCGCGAGGACGCCGAGGACTTCTTCATCTCGCTGTCGGCCAGCGACCAGGCGGCGCTGCTCCTGCACTTCCGGCCGGGCCAGCGCCGCCAGTGGATGCGGCTGCTCGAGCCCGACGACGTCGCCGACGTGATCCAGGAAGCCGGCGACGAGCACCGCGCCAGGCTGCTCGACCTGCTCGACGCGCCGACCCGCAAGGAGGTCACCGCGCTGCTCGCCTACGCGGAGGACGAGGCCGGCGGCCTGATGTCGACGCGCTACGCCCGGTTGCGCCCGCAGATGACCGCCGACGAGGCGATCAGCTACCTGCGGCGCCAGGCCCGCGACAAGATCGAGACCATCTACTACGCCTACGTGCTCGATCCCGACCAGGTCCTGCTCGGCGTGGTGTCGTTCCGCGACCTGTTCGCCGCCGATCCCGGGAAGATCGTCGCCGACATCATGGAGACCGACGTGGTCCGGGTCACCGACGAGATGGACCAGGAGACCGTGTCGCGGATCTTTGCCGAGCACGATCTGACGGTGGTCCCGGTCGTCGACATGAACGGCAAGATGAAGGGCATCGTGACGGTCGACGACATCGTCGACGTCGTCCAGGAAGAGGCCACCGAGGACGCCCAGAAGTTCGGCGGTATGGAAGCCCTCGACCTGCCCTACCTGCAGTCGAGCCGGCGCGAGATGTTCATCAAGCGCGGCAAGTGGCTCGCGCTGCTGCTGGTCGGCGAGATGCTGACGACGATCCCGCTCGGGTTCTTCGAGGCCCAGCTCCACGCGGTCACCGTGCTCGCGCTGTTCCTGCCGCTGATCACCTCGGGCGGCGGCAACTCGGGGTCGCAGGCGTCCACGCTGATCATCCGCGCGATGGCCCTGGGCCAGATCCGCACCGCGGACTGGTGGCTCGTGCTGCGCCGCGAGCTGCTCATGGGCCTCGCGCTCGGCCTCCTGCTCGGCTCGATCACCGCGGTGCGCGTGTGGGTGTGGGGCGCCGCGGGCGCCTACAAGCACGACGCCGCCGGCGAGCACTACATCCTGATCGGCATCACGGTTGCGCTCGCCGTGGTCGGCTGCGTCTCGTGGGGCACGCTGTCGGGATCGATGCTGCCGTTCGTGCTCAAGAAGATCGGCGCCGACCCGGCGAGCGCTTCGGCGCCGCTGGTCGCGACCATCGTCGACGTCAGCGGCATCGCGATCTACCTCACGGTCTCGAACGTCGTGCTCTCGGGCGTCCTGCTGTAAGGTCAGCCGTGTTTCCGACCCGCGTGTACCACTACCGGCAGCCCGCGGCGTTCACCCTCGGGCTCAAGGAGCTGCGCAAGCGGGGGCTGACCCCGCGGGGCCTGCTGTTCATCGCGCTCGACCCGCGCGGCGAGACCTACGTCGTCGTGCCCGAGGACCTCGAGGCAGTGGCCGGCATCCGGGTCGGCGACAAGCTGTCGCTGGTCTGCCCGCTCGAGGGCCGGTACTTCCACTTCGACGCCGTGCACCGGCTGCCGCGCGATCAGGTGCTGTGGAACGGTGACCGCCGGCTCGGCGACACCGGCAGCGCCCCGGAGGTCGCCGTCGCGGTCAGCGCCTGGCTCAAGGGCAGCTCGGCCAAGAACGTGTTCCTGGGCTGCACGCCGCACGTGCCGGGCTCGTGGTGGACCGTCGATCACCGCTCCGTGGTCGCCGAGCTCCACGCGCTTGGCTTCCTCGACTGCGTGGTCGCGTCGCACGGCGTCCTGGCGCGCAAGATCGACGATCCGCGGCTGTTCCTCCTCGGCTTCACCGCGCTCGCCCAGCACGGGCCGTCCACGGGGTGGACCGAGGTGTTCACCAGCGAGCTCGGCAACATCCTGATGGTCGAGCGCCGCGTGCTGCACTACCGGATCGTGCTGACCTGCGAGCGCGGTCTGCTCGAGATCGACATCAGCCACCTGCCCGACCTGGTGATCGAGACCGCGCGGGTGCCGATGCGCTCGGGGTTCGGCGTCGTCGGCCGGATCGACAACGGCGCGTTCGCCGTCACCGTGGGCACGATCGAGTCGTGGGGGCTCACCAACATGAGCCCGGCGACCCTGGTCGGCTCGTCGATCCCGAGCCTGCTCGAGCTGCCGCGGATGCTCGAGGCAATGCCGATCGATGCCGAGCCCAGGCCGGATCGCAGGCCCGGCACCGACCCCGATCGCGAGCCCGGACGCTAGCCGCGATCAGGGCGCGCCGAGGTGCGCGGTCAGGATCAGCAGCCCGGCCACCAGCGCCACCACGCAGGTCAGCGGCCACAGCCCGACCGCGTAGGCCATCGCGGTGCGAACGTAGGGCGGGCGCGGGTCCGGGGTGCGAGGCGCGGGCGGCGGCGCCATCAGCTGCCCTGCGTGTCGAACGACGCGCGCCTGCGGGATCGGATCGAAGCTCACCATGGCACCTCCATCGACGGTACCGAGTAGACACCGGCCACGGCTCGATTGTTTCAGGGCAAGTGCGGCGGCGCGGGCCAGGTCGCGACCGGCGCCGCGTACACTTCTGGATCTGTTCGCGATTGTGCGGCCGCTGCCGTTGTAAGGTCGCCCGCCATGGCCTCGCTCGCGGAACTCTCGCTCGGGTATCGCCACGCCTACCTCGATCACGAACGGCTGACCGCGCAGCTCCGGGCGTGGGCCGGCGCGTACCCGTCGCTGTGCCGGCTGACCTCGCTCGCGCGCACGCCCGAGGGCCGCGACGTCTGGCTCGCGACCATCGGCCCCGATCCCGACCGGATCCGGCCGGCGGTGTGGGTCGGCGGCAACATCCACGCCGCCGAGCTCGCCGGCTCGAGCGTCGCCCTGACGATCGCCGAGCTGGCGCTGCAGCTCCACCTCGATCCCGCGGCGCTCGATCTGCCGCCGCCCCTCGTCGAGCGGCTGCGCCAGGTCGTGTTCTTCGTCGTGCCGCGGATCTCGCCCGACGGCGCCGAGTGCGTGCTGCGGATCGGCCGCTCGGTGCGCTCGGTGCCGCGCGATCCGCGCGTCGAGCGCGGCCAGCCGCGCTGGATCCCCGGCGACATCGACGGCGACGGCCAGGCGCGCGCGATGCGGATCCGCGACCCGGGCGGCGAGCTGGTCGAGACCCGCGAGTTCCCCGGCCTGCTGGTCGAGCGCACCCTCGAGGACGAGGGCCCGTTCTACAAGCTCTACCCCGAAGGCATGATCGAGCACTTCGACGGCAAGAACGTCCCGTCGCCGTTCTTCCTCGGAGATAACCCGATCGACCTCAACCGCAACTTCCCGTGGACCTGGGCGCCGGCGCACGAGCAGATCGGCGCCGGCCCGTACGCGGCGAGCGAGCCCGAGGCGCGCGGCATCGTCGAGTTCGCGACCGCGCATCCGGAGATCTTCGCATGGCTCGATCTCCACACGTTCGGCGGCGTGTTGATCCGGCCGCTCGGCCACGCGCCCGACACCAAGATGGACCCCGAGGACCTCGCGGTGTTCCGCCAGCTCGAGGCCTGGATGACCGAGTACACCGGCTACCCCACGGTGTCGGGCCACGAGGAGTTCCTCTACGAGCCCGACAAGCCGCTGCGCGGCGACCTGTCCGACTACGCCTATCACCAGCGCGGCGCGCTGGGCTACGTGATCGAGCTCTGGGACCTGTTCAAGCGGCTCGACATGCCGCGGCCGCCCAAGTTCGTCCAGTACTACGAGCGCGTGACCCGCGCCGATCTGCTCAAGCTCGCGTGGTGGGACCGCGACGAGAACGACGGCCGATCGTTCCCGCCGTGGCGCGCGTTCGACCACCCCCAGCTCGGCCCGGTCGAGATCGGCGGTATCGACCCGCGCGTCGGGATCTGGAACCCGCCGCTCCACGAGCTCGACGCCGTATGCACCTCGCAGGCGCGCGTGTTCCTGCGCGTCGCCGCGCTCGCGCCGCGGCTCGGCATCGCCGATGTCCGGCGCCAGCTCCTGCCCGGCGGGCTGACCCGCGTCGAGATCCAGGTCAAGAACGACGGCTACCTCGGCAGCTACGGCCTGCCGTCGGCCAAGAAGCTCGACTTCAACGAGCCGGTCTACGCCACCGCCCGACCCGACGGCTGCGAGCTCGTCGATCCCGGCGCCGCGCACCAGATCCTCGGACACCTCGATGGCTGGGGCCACGGCCTGCACACCGGCGCCAACCTGCCCGCCTATCCGGGCAGCCGCGGCACGACGCACGCCGCGTGGGCGACCTACCTCGTGCGTGGCACGGGCGCACTCGATGTCAAGATCGGCTCGTGCCGCGCCGGGTTCGTCACCGCGCGCATCGCGGTGTGAGCTGGCGCGCGCGTATGATAACAAGAGAGTGTGGCGCGCTACGCGATCGGCGACATCCAGGGCTGCATGGCGAGCCTGGATCGTCTGCTCGGCCTGATCGACTTCCGGTCGCACAGCGATCAGCTGTGGCTCGTCGGTGATCTGGTCAATCGCGGGCCGCGATCGCTCGACGTGCTGCGCTGGGCGCGCGACCTGGGCGGGAACGTCACCTGCGTGCTCGGCAACCACGACCTCCACCTGCTCGCGCGCGCGGCCGGCGCCGCCGGCGCCAAGCGGCTCGACACGCTCGACGAGGTGCTCGCCGCGCCCGACTGCGATCGCCTGATCGACTGGCTGCGCCACCGCCCGCTGATCCACGTCGACAAGACCCACGTCGTCGTCCACGCCGGCCTCCACCCGCGCTGGACCGTCGCCGACGCCCAGGCGCGCGCCGCCGAGATCGAGCGCGAGCTCCGCGGCCCGAGCTGGCGCGCGTTCCTCGCCCAGATCCACGGCCCGCCGCCGCGCTGGAGCGATCCGCTCGGCGGCAGCGATCGCTGGCGCGCGATCCTGGCCTACCTGGTCCGCGCCCGGACCCTGCGCCCCGACGGCCGGGTCGAGCCCGACTTCGACGGCCGGCCCGCCGAGGCCCCGACCGGCTGCGTGCCGTGGTTCGCGTTCCCCAACCCTGCCTGGACCAGCCACACCGTGATCTTCGGCCACTGGGCGGCCCTCGGCCTCGACATCGGCCCGCACCACGTCGGCCTCGACACCGGCTGCGTCTGGGGCAGGTCCTTGACCGCGATCCGGCTCGATGACCGCATGGTGTTCCAGGTCAAGGCGGTCGAGGCCGCGACCTAGAGCGCGGCACTGCCCAGGCGATCCTGGAGTGCACGCGAACCGAGCCAGCCGGCTGGCATGCGAAGCGGGCCAGCCGGCTCCCAGCTGTGAACAACGCGCTGTTTCTACATCCTGCTTGCCAGAACAACGCGTTGTTTCTCTAAGCAGGCTCTGGAAAGAACGCGTTCACAGGATCTCCGGCCTGGCTGGCGTCCCGCAAGCGACGCCCGCTCGTCCTGCGGGGGGCACGTCCTACAGCGCCGCCACGGGCGTCCCTCTCGGTGGCGATGCCACGGACAAGTTCCGCAAGGCGATCCTGCTCGACATCGGCCTGTTCCACGCGCTCGCCGATACCCCCGCCGCCGAGTAGTTTCCGGCCTGGAGCGACCTCGCGCCGGCTGTCCGCGGTCAGCTCGCCGAGCAACTCGTCGGTCAATCCCTTCTGACCGGCGGCGGTCCCACCGGCGACGGACCGCGCCTGTTCTACTGGCAGCGCGAAGGCGGCCGGCCGGGTGAGATCGACTTTCTGATCCAGGCCGGCGGCCGCATCGTCCCGATCGAGCTCAAGTCCGGCGCCAGCGGCGCGATGAAGAGCCTGCACCAGTTCATGTTCGACAAGAAGCTCCGCTTCGCGCTCCGCATCGATGAGAACCCGCCATCGCTCGCCACGATCGACGTCGCGACCACGCAGGGCGATCCGGTGCGCTACCAGCTCCTCAGCCTGCCGATCTATCTCGCTTGGCCGCGCAATGACGCCGCGGCAAGCGCAGCTCATGGACGATGATGGCAACCACGACCTTCCACCCGAGCGCGCACTGACCGGTCGGCCAGGCACCGGCCCGCCCGCCGGGTGCTAAGCGTCTCGCATGCGCCGGCAGCTCGATCTGCTCTCGGCCACGCCGATCGGCTTCGATGCGACGTTCTCGCAGCTGCGGCGCGCCGAGCTGTCCGACGGCGCCTGGATGGACCATGCACCCGCCTGGGTCTCCGGCCACGACCGGCTGTTCGACGAGCTCGAGGCCCAGCTGTCGTGGCACACCGAGACCCGCCGGATGTACGACCAGGTCGTCGCCACCCCTCGGCTGCTGGCGACGATCCCGGCCGCCGAGGTCTGCGGCGGCATCATCGAGGACATGCGCCGGGTGCTGTCGGCGCACTACGGCGAGGACTTCGTCCGCACCACCGCGGCCCTGTACCGCGACGGCCACGACAGCGTCGCGTTCCACGGCGACACCACCGCGCGCGACATGGCGCAGGCCGTGGTCGCGACCGTCTCGCTCGGCCAGCCGCGCCGCTTCCTGCTCCGCCGCGCCACGGGCGGCCCCTCGATCACCTACCAGCTCGGCCGCGGCGACCTGGTCGTCATGGGCGGCACCTGCCAGCGCACCTGGCGCCACGCGATCCCCAAGGTCGCCCACGCCCCCGGCCCGCGCATCGCGGTCATGTTCCGCCCGGCCTGGGGCGATGGCTAACCCCTCCGGCAGCGGGCGCGCGATCGCTGCGCGCCCGGTGCCACCTCGCGCCGACTACTTCGTCCTCGCGTTCGATCCGCTAGCGTCCGGCGAGATACTTCGCGCGATCTGCGCAATCCCACCTGGCTAGCCGACAATTGACATGACTAAGTCCCTAGTCTAGTCTGATTTCGTCGTGAAGGAAGTCAACATCCACGAAGCCAAGACCCACCTCTCGCGACTCCTCAATCGCGTCGCCTCCGGAGAGGAGGTCGTGATCTCGCGCGCCGGTAAACCGATCGCGCGGCTGGTTCCGATCGGCGCGCCGGTGGTGCGTCAACTCGGACGCGATGCGGGTGTGTTCACCGTGCCCGACGACTTCGACCAGCCGCTGCCTGCGGACGTGCTGGCCGAGTTCGAGCGGTGAGGGTCCTGATCGACACCCAGTGCTGGCTGTGGATGCAGGCCGAACCCGATCGCTTTCGCTCCGAGACCCGCAAGCTGCTGCTCGCGCCCGACAACGAGCTTTACCTGTCCGCGGTGAGCTCGTGGGAGATCGCGATCAAGTACGCGCTCGGAAAGCTGCCGCTGCCGGAACCCCCATCGAGCTACGTTCCTTCCAGGATGCAATCGAGTGGCGTGATCGGCCTCGCGATCGAGCACGCGCACGCGTTGCAGGTCGAGAGCCTGCCGCCGCACCACCGCGATCCGTTCGATCGGCTGTTGATCGCGCAGGCGCAGGTCGAGGCGCTGCCGATCATGACCAGCGATCGCGCGATCGCGCTGTACTCGGTGACCATTCTGACGCCCTAGCCGAAACATTCACTACGCCGCCGGCTGCGACAGTTGCGCGCGGGCATCTCGTGGCCCGCCGCGGCTCACGGGTACAGGTTACGGAAGTAGCTGATCATGCCCGAGTACTCCGGCGTGATCCGTGTGGCCATCAGCGGGCGCGTCAGGTCGCTGCGCCTTGGTCGGATCGCGGCGGACACGCGCGCGGGGTGACACAGGCGCTGGCACAAGGCACACAGCTGGCGCGATGCGCGACGCGATCGCCGGGCCGGTTCGATGGCAACGCCGGCCAGGCGCCGGTGACCTATCTCGTCAGTCCGCGTCATTCCTCGTCGGGGATCGGCGTCATCCGGCGCCGGGTGCCCGGTACGGTGACCGGCGCCGGGATCCCGGCCCCGAACGGCGGCTGCCGGCCGTGCAGGTCCCGGACGTCGACCGGCTCGAGGTCGACCGGCTCGAGCTCGACCGGCTCGAGGTCGACCGGCTCGAGGTCGGCCTCGACGACCGACATCTCGTCGGTCTTGTGCTCGGTGGTCGGCAGGTCGTCGGTGTCGCGCTCGGTGAGCTTGAGCTGGGCGCGTGCGTCGGTGACCGCGGCGCCGAGCGCGGCCGCGGTGTTGACGCCGACCGCCTGCTTGACCACCTGATCGAGCGCGTGGGCGAACTCGTCGGCGGTGGCGTAGCGGTTCTGGGGATCGGCCGACAGCGCGGTCTCGAGGATCGCGGCGAGCGAGGCCGGGACGTCCTTGCGGCGGGTCTGGATCGACGGGATCTGGCAGGCGCGGATCTTCTTGAAGATCTCGATGTCGTTCTTGCCGTCGAACAGGCGGTCGCCGGTGAGCGTCTCCCACAGCACGCTGCCGACGCCGAACAGGTCGGACTGCACCGTGTTGGGCTTGCCGAACGTGACCTCGGGCGCGAGGTAGGACAGCTTGCCCTTGACCGTGCCCGGCGCGGTCAGGCTCGCCGCCCGGTCGCGGGCCCGCGCGAGGCCGAAGTCGGACAGCTTGACCGCGCCGTTGAGGCCGAGCAGCACGTTGTGGGGCGACACGTCGCGGTGGATCACCGGCGCCGGCGTGCCGTCGGGGCCGACGCGGTCGTGCGCGGCGCCGAGGCCGCGCAGGGTGCCGATCGCGATCGTCGCCGCGACCGGCCACGGCACGTCGCGGACGTTGTCGCGGTTGACCTTGATCAGCGCCCCGAGGTCGATGCCCTCGACCCATTCCATGATCAGGTAGTAGGAGCCGGCCTCGCTGCAGAAGTCGTGGACCTGGACGATGTTGGGGTGGGCGAGCTCGCTGCCGACGCGCGCCTCCTCGATGAACATGTCGATGTAGTTCTTGAGCGCGCGGTACTCGGGCTTGATGTGCTTGACCGCGACGGTGCGCTGGAACCCGGCGGCACCGCGGACCACGGCCTTGTAGACCGAGGCCATTCCACCTTCGCCGGCGAGCGAGACGAGCTGGTACTTGCCGTCGATGAGGCGGCCACCGAGGTCCACGCAGCGAGCTTACAACGACTTTCGTCGTACCGCGCCAGGCAACACGGCCCGCGCATTACGCACGATTACGCTGTGGCGGTCCGGGGTGCCGCGCCGGTCCGGCGGCCATGGCCGCCATGGCCGCCCATGGCCAGGGGCCGCCGGTCCTGCCGGTCAGGCGCTCGGCCCGAGCTCGGCCTTGGCCGCCTCGAGCTGCGCCATCGCCGCCTCCCAGCGCGCGGTGAGCTCCTCGAGCTTGTCCGAGGCGGTCTGGTAGTCGGATAGCAGCCGGTTGCGCCGCGCGGCCTCGTCGTAGACCGAGGGGTCGGCGAGCTCGGCCGCGCGCGCCTTCTGCTCGGCCTCGAGCACCGAGATCCGGTCCTCGAGCTGCGCAACCGTCTTCTCCAGCGGGCCGAGCTTGACGCTGCGCTTCTGGCGGGCCTCGGCCTCGCGCCGCTTGCGCGCCTTGTCGTCGTCGCGCGACTTGGCGGCCTGGGCCTGGCTCGGGATGGCGCCCCGCGGATCGCGGCGGACCGTGGTGTCGGCGGTCGCCACCGCGATCCGGCGCTGCGCCATCGAGTACATGTACTCGTCGAGCGTGCCCGGGTAGACCTCGACCCGCTGGTCCTCGACGTTCCAGATCCGGGTGGCGAGCGTGCGGATCAGGCTGCGGTTGTGGCTGACGAACACCAGGGTGCCGTCGAACGTGCCGAGCGAGGCCGCGAGGCTCTCCGACGACGCCAGGTCGAGATGGTTGGTCGGCTCGTCCATCAGCAACAGATTTCCGGGGGCGACCATCAGCCGGGCGAGCGCGACCCGGGCCTTCTCGCCGCCGGACAGCACCTTGACCGGCTTGTCGACGTCGTCCCCCGAGAACATGAACGCGCCGAGGATCGAGCGGACGCGCGCCGGCGGGGTGTCGGGCGCGGCGCGCTGGACGACCTCGTAGACCGTGGCGCCGAGGTCGAGCGTGTCCGCGTGGTGCTGGGCGTAGTAGCCGACCTCGACGCCGCTGCCGATCCGGATCGCGCCGGCATCGTGCGGCAGCTCGCCGGCGAGCATGCGCAAGAGCGTGGTCTTGCCGGCGCCGTTGACGCCGATGATGCCGATCTTCTCGCCGCGCCGCACCGTCAGGTCGATGCCGGGGAACACGACGTGGTCGCCGTAGGCCTTGCGCAGGCCCTCGACCCGGATCACCTCGTTGACCGTGCGCGAGGTCGGCGGGAACGAGAACCGCATCACGCTGCGCTTCTGGTAGGTCTCGACCGACGCCATGCGCTCGAGCGCCTTGACCCGCGACTGCACCGCGCGCGCCTTGTTGGCCTGGGCGCGGAACCGGTCGACGAACCGGGTCAGCCGCTCGCGCTCGCGCGCCAGGTTCTTGGCCTGGCCGGCGAGGATGGTCTCCTCCTCGGCGCGCTGCTCGACGTACTTCTCGTAGTTGCCCGGGTAGCTGCGCACGCCCTCGAGCTCGAGCGACACGACCCGCGAGATCTGCTCGTTGAGGAACTCGCGGTCGTGGCTGATCAGGATGAAGCAGCGGTTCCAGCGCTTGAGGAACTCGCTGAACCACGCGACCGACGGCAGGTCGAGGTGGTTGGTCGGCTCGTCGAGCAGCAGCACGTCGGGGCGCTGGAACAGCAGGCCGGCGAGCACGCCGCGCATCTTCCAGCCGCCCGACAGCTCGCCGATGTCGCGGGTCTCGTCGCCGGGGGCGAACCCCAGGCCGGCGAGGATCGCGAGCGCCTCGTGCTCGCCGAAGAACCGCTCGAAGTGGTCGATCCGGTCGTGGATCTCGGCGATGTCGGCGGCCGCGTCGAGCAGCGCGGCCTCGCCCGCGCCCGCCCGGGTCAGCCCCTCGAGCTCGGCCTCCGCGGCGGCGAGCCGGCGGTCGAGCTCGGCCCGGCCCGGCACGCTCGACAGGATCATGTCGATCAGCGAGCGGCCGCCCGCGATCGCGAGGTCCTGCGGCAGCCAGCCGATCCGCACGCCGTTGGCGCGGGTGACCTGGCCGTCGTCGATCTCCTGCTCGCCCGAGATCACCTTGAGCAGCGTGGTCTTGCCCGAGCCGTTGGGACCGATCAGGCCGATCCGGTCGTCGTGGCCGAGCCGCAGCGACGCCTCGTCGAAGATCATCCGATCGGCGAAGAACAGGGTCACTTGGTCGAGGACGACCAGGCTCATGCGGGGCGTTGGATAGCACGATCAGCGGCGCTGTGGCCGCCGGGGGCTCCGGCTTCGCCGATCGCTGCGCGCGACCAGCGACCGCGCCAGCGTGCCGTCGGCCTCGAGCCGGCGGATCTCGTCGCCGAGCAGCCGGAGCCGGGCGAGCCGCTCGGGCCGGTCGCGGTAGCGGTCGACCAGCTCGCCGTAGAGCTCGCGCACCGCGTCGCCATCGGGCGGCGCGGCGATCACCGCCCGGACCACCGCGATCCGCCAGCGCAGCGCGGTGTCGCCATCGTCGAGCGCGGGATCGGCGGCGAGCGCGTCACCCTCGCCGCGCGCCTCGGCCAGCGCCGCGGGATCGGCCTCGATCGTCGCGGCCAGCGCTGCGAGCCGGGCGTCCGCAGTCATGACCTCCGCGATCGTAGCACGCCGGGATCTGGGTCCGCGCCCCGCAGCGCCGTGCCACCTGCGCCGCGGGCGGGGCCTCGCGTCCGCCACCGCGCGCGACGCATCGCCTCCGCGGTAGATCCCCGGAGCGCTTCCCATCTTGCCGCTCGACGACGTGCGATCAATGATGCGCGCCTCATGAAGATCCTCCTCACCGGAGCCGGCGGCCAGATCGGTCACGACCTGATCGGCGCGCTGGTCGCGGGCGGCCACGAGGTCGTCTCCACCGATCTCGCGCCGCGGCCGCCGAGCCACGCCCACGCCGGCGGCGAGTCCTGGCAGCGGCTCGACGTCACCGACGCGGCGGCGACCGTCGCGCTGTTCATGGAGCTCAAGCCCGACCTGGTGTTCCACCTCGCGGCGATCCTGTCGGCGCGCGGCGAGCAGGACCCGCGGCTGGCCTACGACGTCAACCAGACCGGGACCTGGAACGTGCTCGAGGCGTCCCGCCGCGCCAAGGTCAAGCGCCTGGTGTTCACCTCGAGCATCGCGGTGTTCGGCCCGCTGCCGAGCGGCGCGCTGCCCGACCCGACCCCGGACGACGTCGCGCTGCACCCGACGACGATGTACGGCGTCACCAAGGTCTCGGGCGAGCTGCTCTGCGAGTACTACCGCGACAAGTTCGGCATCGACTGCCGCGGCGTCCGGTTCCCCGGCCTGATCAGCGCCGCGATGCCCGGCGGCGGCTCGTCGGACTACGCGCTGTTCATGTACGTCGACGCCGTGCGCAAGAACGGCTACGACGCGTTCGCCCGCGCCGACACCCGGATCCCGCTGATGTACATGCCCGACGGCGTCCGCGCGCTGCTCGAGCTCGCGATGGCCGACCGCGCCCGGCTGACCCGCGCGATCTACAACATCGCCGCATTCTCGCCGCGCGCCGACGAGATCGCCACGTCGGTCAAGACCGAGATCCCGGACGCGAAGTTCTCGTTCAACCCCGACCCCGCGCGCCAGGGCATCCTCGACTCGTGGCCCAAGTCGCTCGACGATTCCGCGGCGCGCCGCGACTGGGGCTGGAAGCCCAGGTACGACCTCGACGCGATGACCCGCGACCTGATCCCCAAGATCCGCCGGATGCTCGAGCTCGGCGCGATCCTGTCGTCGCACTAGCGAGCTTCCGACGAGAAGTTCTCGTCGTCGCGGCCGCCGAGGCGCACCCCTGCGCGTGTGCCAGCAGCCGTGATCCCGCCGCGGGCCGCGGACGACATCCGTCCGCGGCCGCTACCGAAACCGCTGGCCTCGCTCTAGGCTAGCGCCATGTACACCCACGCGAAGTCCGTGTTCGCACAGACCCTGGCCGAGATCGACGCGGCGGGGCTGTGGAAGCACGAGCGCACCCTGACCTCGCCGCAGGCCGCCCACATCCAGACCGGCGGCCGCGAGGTCGTGAACTTCTGCGCCAACAACTACCTCGGCCTGTCGAGTCACCCGCGGGTGATCGCGGCGGCGCGGGCGGCGCTCGACGACCGCGGCTACGGCCTGTCGAGCGTGCGGTTCATCTGCGGCACGCAGGACGGCCACAAGGAGCTCGAGGCCGCGATCTCGAAGTTCCTCGGCACCGAGGACACGATCCTGTACGGCTCGTGCTTCGACGCCAACGGCGGACTGTTCGAGACCCTGCTCGGCGACGACGACGCCGTGATCTCGGACGCGCTCAACCACGCCTCGATCATCGACGGCATCCGGCTGTGCAAGGCCGAGCGCCACCGCTACGAGCACGACGACTTGAACGATCTCGAGAGCAAGCTCCAGGCGACGCAGGACAAGCGACTCCGGATGATCGCGACCGATGGCGTGTTCTCGATGGACGGCGACGTCGCGCGCCTCGATACGATCTGCGACCTCGCCGAGAAATACGGCGCGCTCGTGATGGTCGATGACAGCCACGCGACCGGGTTCGTCGGCAAGACGGGCCGCGGCAGCGCCGAG
>DASWRS010000405.1:0-3041 GCA_036403075.1 Kofleriaceae bacterium | reverse complement strand
GCCGCGGTCAGGTTGGCGTCGAGCCCGGCGCGGACCGCGGCGGCCTCGGGCAGCGCCGGGTGGCTGCGCAGCAGGCGGACCAGCATCCAGTGGCCGTGCACCGCCGAGTGCCAGTCGAGGCAGCCGTAGAACGCGGGGTGCATCGCGCGCGGCGAGGCGATGTCGCCCGGGCCGTTGATCACGTGCTGGATGCTGTTGGGCAGCTCGCGCTGGATGCAGCCGAGCGCGAGCCGGGCGAAGTGGCTGGCGTGGGCACCGGCGAGGTGGAGCGGGTCGGTCATGGCACCCCGATGATCTTGTGGAGTTGCAGCGACAGCCGCCAGCGCGGCCGGGCATGGATCAGCGCCAGCGTGCGGGCGAGGTGGTGATCGTAGCGATCGTCCATCCACGGCTGGACGAAGTAGTGCTCGCAGCGCCAGCGCGCGGCGTAGCGATCGAGCACGGCCTCGTCGACCGTGTCGTCGACCACGACCTTGACCTCGTCGGCCGGGAGCTGGTCGGCGAGCGTGACGCGCGCGGGGTGGTGCTGCGGCTTGGGTGACACGGTGAGCCAGTCGACCGGCGCGGCGAGCGGGCGCGTCGCGTTGGACTCCATGTGGACGCGGAACCCGGCGCCGCGGATCGCGGCCGACAGCGCCGCGTCCCACTGCAGGGTCGGCTCGCCGCCGGTGACCACGACGCGGTGGGTGCGGCCGGTGTCGAGCGCGTGGAGCCGCGCGACGATCTCGGTGGCGGTCATCCGCCGCGCACCCTCCGGCGAGAAGTCCGTGTCGCAGCCCGGGCAGGCGAGGTTGCACGCGGCGAACCGCAGGAACACCACGGCACGCCCGGCGTGCGCCCCCTCGCCTTGCAGCGTGGGCCCGAACATCTCCTTGACGAGATAACGCCGATCCGTCATTCGACGAGATGCTATAGCGCAGTCGTGACCCGCTGCGCATGGACTGTCCTCGCGATCGTCGCCGCCTGCGGCAAGGGCCGCGACCCGACGGCCGCCCCCGCGCCCGCGAGCGCACCGCCGGCCGGCAGCGCGGCCGCCGCCGAGGTCCCGGTGCCCGGCACCGCCCCGGGCGCGTGCGAGCCGCTGCCGTTCGCCCAGACCACGCCGGTCCCGGAGGCCTCGGGCGCGGCCTGGCTGACGATCGACGGCAAGCCCGCGCTGGTCGTGGTCGGCGACAGCGGCAACCACGGCGCCTACGGCATCGTCGATCCGGACACCGGCGCGACCACCGAGACCGGGATCCTGCCGCTGTCCGACGAGGCCAGCGACGATCTCGAGGGCGCCGCCGCGCGCGGCGACCGGCTGTACGCGATCACGTCGTCGGGCTGGATCCGGGTGTGGCAGCGCCGGGGCAAGGGCTTCGAGCTCGTCGGCAAACCGTACCCGCTCGGGCCGATCGACCTGCCCGACGCCAAGCACAACGAGCGGGCGCTGGAGGGCGACGGCATGGTGTGCAACGGCCGCGTGATCAACTGCGGCCGCAACTACGAGGGCCTGTGCCTGGCGCCCAGCGCGCCGTCGCCGTCGTGCATCGGCTTCGCCGCGTCCAAGGCCGATGGCCACCTGTACTGCCTGACCGAGGACGCCGGCAAGCTGGTCGTGCACCACGATCGGGCGATCGCGATCACCCGACCCGGCGCGCTCGCCGACTGCGCGTTCGGCGACGACGGCACGCTGTGGGCCGGCAGTAACCTGTTCGACCTCGGCGAGGTCTATCGGGTCGCGCACTGGGACGACCCGGCCGCCGCCACAGTCGAGCGCGTCGGCGTGCTCGCGGTCGGGTTTCCCGAGACGATCGCGGCGCGCGGCGACGTCGTGTACCGGATGTCGGACATGGGCGGCTCGCCGAGCCTGATGGCCCGGTTTCGCTGCCCGAAATGATCAGCACTCACGCGACTGTCCGGCGACGGCGGGGCAGAATTTCACGCCTTCGGCGGCGCGCGCTAGGATCACCGCGTGCAGTGCCCGTATTGCAGCGGCGACTCCAGCGTGACGGAGACCCGCGTCACCGCCGATGGCATGCGCCGCCGTCGGGTCTGCACCGTGTGCAAGCGCCGGTTCACGACGTACGAGAAGCTCGGTGCCCCCGGGCTCAAGGTCGGCAAGCGCGACGGCAGCGTCGAGGCGTTCGACGGCGAGAAGCTGTTCAGTGCCCTGCGCCGCGTCGCCGCCCACCGTGGCGCGGTGTCCGACGACGACCTGCGGCGGATCGCGCGCGACATCGAGGCGACCCTGGTCGACAGCGGGCGCAAGTCGACCGCGTGGAGCGACATCGTCACGCTCGCGCTCACCCGGCTCGAGAACGTCGATCCGGTGTCGGCGGCGCGGCTCGCGGCCAACTACACCGACGAGACCGGCGCGATCCGGTTCGACCGCAGCACGCCGGAGCAGCCGTCGCCGCAGCTCGGCCTGCCGCTGGCGGAGTCCGACGACTGAGGGCGCCCCGGTCACTCGAGCCGCCAGATCCGGGCGTCCGGATCAGCGGTCGCCAGCGGCGTGGCGCGCAGGCGCTGGACGGCGAGCAGCGTGGGCAGGTCGATCGGCCAGCGCGTGAACGAGGCGGCGTAGCGCGGGCGGTCGGCCGGCAGCGGCACGTCGAGCAGCGCCGGCAGGAACACCTCGCAGCCCGCGTACCAGGTGAGCTGCGGCGCGAGGGCGGCCACCACGGCGCACGGCCGGCCGCCGGCATCGGCGCGGAGCACCTGACCGGCCCGGACGATCGGCGCCCGCCGCTGGTCCTCGATGCGACAGGTCACGACGGTCGCGACGGCGACGCCGAGCCAGGCCGCGGCGAGCGCTGCGACCGCCAGGCGCGGCCGGCCGATCCGCGCCACGACGTCGACGCCGAGCACGACGAGCAACACCGTCGCGACGAACACGTAGCGCGGTTGGCCGTGGCTCTGCAGGCCGAGCACGGCGATCTGGCCGAGCGCCACGATCCCGAGGTACCAGGACGCGCGCCGGCGCGCCCGCACCAGCCCGACGACGCCGGCCACCATCACCGGCGCGATCAGCGCGCCGTAGAAGTCGAGCGGGTTCGAGG
>DASWRS010000404.1:0-6104 GCA_036403075.1 Kofleriaceae bacterium | reverse complement strand
GGACCGAGGCAGAGCTCATCGATCAGCTGCGGCTGCTCGAGACCGGCGATCGCTGGACGTTATCGCGCGAGCACGTCGAAGGCCTGGTCACCGACGACGTGCTGATCGGGATCCGATGGCGAACCGCGAAGGGGCTGATCTCCCAGCCGATGGGCTTCGGGCCGTTCTCGATGATGCCGGTCACGCGGCGCGCACCGTACATCTGCCTCGCGACCTGGCCCGGCGAGCACGACAATCCGCACCGCAAGAAGTTCGAGCCGCAGACCGTCGACTTCCTCGACGCCACCCTGCCGGAGCCGCTGTCGTCCGAGGACTACAAGGCGGTCTGGAGCAGCAGCACCAGGCGCACCACCGAGCTGCTGTCGGAGACCGAGGACAGCTCCACGTTCTATCGCAGGGTCGCCTTCCGGCTCAGCGGCGCCGTGACGAGCCGGCTGTGATTCGTTCAGGCGGTGCCGTCGATGCCGGTCGACGAGCCATGGCGGCGTGGATCCGGCATGCTGCGCGGCAGTGAAGCAGCGCCTCGGCCTGATCGTCCGCGTGCTCGGCACCGTCGCCGCGCTCGCCTGGATCGCGGCCCGGGTCGATCTGACGGCGGCCCGGGACGCGCTGGTGCGGATCCCGGTCGCGACCTTCGCCGCCGCGATCGGCCTGGTCGCGGCCAACGTCGTCGCCGGCGCGCTGCGCTGGCGCGTGCTGCTGCACGCGTACGGCGCGGTCCGGATTCCGCCGCTCGCGCGCCTGGTCCGGCTGTACTTCGTCGCGTTCTTCTACAACAACTACCTGCCCGGCGCGGTCGCCGGCGACGTCGCCCGCGGCGTGGTGACGCGCGATGCATTCGCCGGCGAGGGCGCGACCGGCGCGCTCGCGGTGGTGCTGGTCGAGCGCGCGCTCGGGCTGTTCGCGCTGTTCGCGCTCCTCGCCGCCGGGCTGGTCGCGAGCCCGGCCGCGCTCGACACCCGCGCCTTGTGGTGGTGGACGGTGCTCGGCAGCGCCGGCTCGTTCGCGCTGGTCGCGGCGATCCCGCTCGCGCGCCGGGTCGCGCCGCACCTGCCGGGGCCGCTGGCCCGGATCGCCGGCAAGCTGCCCGCGCTACGCGACGGCCCGGCGTTCGCCGGCGCCCTCGTGCTCTCGGTCGCGACCCAGGCGCTGGTCGCCGCCGCCGGCTGGGCCCTGCTCGCCGCCCTGGCGCCGATCGACCTCGCCGCCTCGCTGCTCGTCGTGCCGCTCGCCGCCGCCACGGCGTTCCTGCCGATCACCGTCGGTGGTGCCGGCGCCCGCGAGGCGGTCTACGTCGCGCTGTGCGGCCGGCTGTTCGGCATGCCCGAGGCCGACGCGCTCGCCGCCTCGCTCGGCCTCTGGCTCGCGCACCTCGCCGTCGGCGCCGCCGGCGGCCTCGCCCAGCTCGCCGGCCGGCGCGGCCGCCCGGCAGCGGATCGTCTGGCACAATGAGCGCAGATCACGGAGACGACATGGCGCGTTATCTCGACCTCGCAAGCCTCCCGGAGAGTGTTGCTCGCTACGCGCAGGGACAGGTCGCTGCGGGCCGTTTCGCGAGCATCGAGGACGTGTTCTCGGCCGGGGTCGAAGCGCTGCAACAGCGCGACGAAGCCGATCAGGAGTGGCTCGCCTATGCCCGAAGAGAAGCCGAGACTGGCTTTGCCGCGCTCGACCGCGACGAGGGCATCCGCCGCACCGCGGACGAACACATGACCCGGATCGACGCTGCCGTGCGCGCACGCGCCGCGGCACGCGCCGGCAAGTAGGTGTCGACGATCATCATCCATCCGCCGGAGAATGCGCAAATTCGGCGAGGCCAAGTATCTCGAATATCGTGATCTGATCAGTCTCGCTCTGAAGACGCTCGAGGTGACTCCTACGACTGGCAAGCGTCGGCCAGAGATTCACCCTGACGCCTGAACGTGCCATATCGCTCGCACCGGTCGAAAGGCGCGGCACCTGTTCCTCTATCGCATACGGGATGCCGTTGAGGTCGCCCGCTTCCTTTACGACGCAATGGACTTGCCTCGCCAGCGGCCGGGAATGGAAATGAACGGCGACCCGTGGCCGGCCGAAAGGCCAGCGACGGGCGGGTGGTGCGAATGGCCGGACTCGAACCGGCACGGCGTTACCCACTGGTACCTGGAACCGGTGCTCGCCGCGTCGCGTGACCGGGGGCGCGGTGCCGGCGAGTCACTTCGCCGGCGGCGGCGTGCCGGCTGTCGCGCGGTGGTGCGCGAACCGGGCGAGCCGATCGAGGACCTCGCCGGCGATGTTCTTGTCGTCGAGCTGGGAGATGTGGCGTACGCCGGTCGGCGACGTGATGTTGAGCTCGGTGAGCATGCCGCCGATCACGTCGATACCGACGAAGATCTGGCCGTGCGAGCGCAGGAATGGCGCGATCGCCGTGATGATCTCGCGATCGCGCGCGGTGATCGTGGTCTTGACCGCGCGGCCGCCGACGTGGAGGTTGCCGCGTGCCTCGGCCGCGGCGGGGACGCGAAGCACCGCGCCGAGCGGCTCGCCGTCGACCAGGATGATCCGCTTGTCGCCTTCGACCGCCTCGGGCAGGTAGCGCTGCGCGAGGGTCCAGCGCGTGCCCGCGCCGGTCGAGGTCTCGAGGATCGACGAGGCGTTGGGATCGCCGTCGCGGACGACGAAGATGCCGAGGCCGCCGTAGCCGTCGACCGGCTTGACCACGATCGCGCCGCCCTGGGCGGCCTGGAACTCGCGCAGCCGCGCCGTCGAGCGGGTGACGATCGTCGGCGGGGTCAGCTGGGGGAAGTGCAGGACCGCGAGGTGCTCGTTGAGCTCGCGCAGGCCACGCGGATCGTTGATCAACAGGGTCTTGCCGCGCGCGTGCTCGAGGATCCAGGTCGCGTGCAGGTACGAGACGTCGACCGGCGGGTCCTTGCGCATCAGCACGACGTCGAAGTCGGCGAGCCGGTGCAGCGACGCCGGCTCGACCCGGAAGGCCTCGGCCGGCCGCGCGGCGGCGGTCACGGCGGTCGGCACCGCGTCGCACACGGCGTCGTCGCCGACGAGGCCGAGGTGCTCGATCTGGCAGGTCCAGACGCCCCAGCCGCGGGCCGCGGCCTCGAGCATCAGCGCGTAGGAGCTATCGCCCGCGAGCGCCAGGCGGTCGAGGGGATCGACGATGAACAGGAGCCGCACGCCGCGACTGTAGCTGCAAGCCGGCGCCGCGGCTCGGCGACCGGCCGAGAATCACGGCGGCGCGGCGGTCACAGCTTGAGCTTGAGCCGCACCCCGGCGACCAGGGCATCGGCGCCGTCGCCGCCCGGGTGGCGGAACCACTGCACGTCGGGCTGCAGGCTGACGAAGCTGGTCAGCCGCAGCTTGTAGAACGCCTCGACGAAGTCCTCGCTGCCGCGGCCGGGGTGGCCGCCGACCTGCTGCGCGACGCGGAACGTGCCCGCGCCGATCCCGGCGGTGTCGTTGGTGCGCGGACCGAGGCCGTGCCACGCGACCGAGCCGCCGGCGTAGCGCGGCAACTGGCTGCGATCGGCGCGCGCGCCGCTGTAGCGCAGGATCACCGTGACGCCGCGCGGGTCGGCCGGATCGCCGGGGTGCAGGTAGATCCGCTCGTCGTGCTGGACGAACCACCCGGCGTTATTATCGAACCGCTGCGGATCGGTGATCCCGGCGCCGTCCTCGTCGTCGGATTGCCGCCACGCGCCGAGGCTGGTCGTGCCGCCGTCGCGCTCGCCGGGCCCGAAGTGATGCGTCGCCGAGACGCTCGACGCCAGGACGAAGCCGCCGCCGCGGTGAAACGCCGAGCCCAGGCCGAGCCCGCCGACCTCTGGGCTGGCCTCGTAGATCCCGAGCTTGCCGGTGACCGCGGCCACCGGCTGGACGATGACGATCGTGCCGAGCCCCGTGGTCGGGTACGACGGCATCGGCGCGTTGGGGAACATGCCGAAGTTGTTGTTGATGAAGTTGCCGCCGAACCGGGGCGTGCCGAAGTCGCGGTTGGCGTCCTGTTTGCCGATCCGGATCCGGATCCGGCCGTCGAGCAGGGCCTGCTCGAGGAACAGCTCGGTGAGCTGGGTGTACGGCGCGGCCTCGAGGTTCGAGACGGGGGCCGCCGAGCCGACCTGGTCGTTGATCCCGCTGCCGTGGTTGTTCTGGCCCAGCGCGTAGATCGTGCCGCCGCGCCACAGGCCGAGCTTGGCGCTGTCGAGCGTGACCGCGGCGTCGACGTGCCCCAGCGCCGAGGCCTCGCCGTGCGCGGTGAACAGGTCGCTGGCGTAGACCACGTCGATCGTCACGCCGCGATCGGCGAGCGCGCCGCGTGCGCCGCCCCACTCGCCGGTCAGGTGGTCGCCGTCGGCCCAGCCGCGGTCGCCAGCCGGCGCCGGCGTCGGCGCCGGCACGGCCTCCGGAGCCTCGTCGGGCGCGGCCTCGGCTCGACCGGCCGGCCCGACCACGAGCACGCCGAGCGCGCCGATCCGGACGCACGCGAACGCTCCACCCCGACGCATGGGCACCAGCGTGTCCGATTCCCGGCGCGGCGCAACGTCGTCGGGGCGAGTTGCCCCCGGGCTAGCCCGCTTTATTCATCACGGCGGCGAGCGAGACCAAGCGGCGGGAGGCAGATCGGGGCGCACGCCCGAGAGGGGCGATCGAAAACCTGTTTGTCGTCGACGCACTGCAGCCCTCTCGCGCACTTGGACTCCGACAGATCCCGCTGAATCCCATCGCGGTCCGCGGGATCCCGTGGTTTGTGACAAACCTTTTGGCAAAGAATCGAGGCTCCGATCGAGCCGGGCGAATTCTAGCGCTGGGCACGTCATGGAGCGTAGCCCCCACCGACCGCACGTCGGAGCGCTGTGTCTCGCCAAACGCCGCGGCCGATGCTCGGCCCTGGCCGCCGCTGGCCCTGGCCGCCGCTCGCCCTGCCGCCGCTCGCCAGGCCACGCTACCGCTCGCCTTGGCCGCCGCTGCTGGCCCTGGCCTCCGCCGCACGCCTTGCTGCCGCCGCTGGCTCTGACCGCTGGCCGTCACTGCCGCCGCTGGCCCTGACCACCGCCGCTGGTGGTGTCATTTTGAACTCGCGCTGGACTGACGACACTTCATCGTATCGTGCTCCAGGCTCGGGCACCTAGCCCTTCGCGAAGGTTGCTTGGGTTGCGTCGTGCTGGCTGCGCTCGCGCGGTCGTCTCGCGCTACTCGCTCCGCCCGCAGGTCAGGCACACGCTTCGAGGATGGACATCCGGACGAGGACACGCTCGCCCGCGCATCGGTGATGTGGAGCAGCTCGCCGAACTCCCACTAATGCGTGCCGACACCGGCAGCGAGCGCGGGCGGCATGCGGATCGTGCGATGCGTGCGCACGAACTTGTAGCCCGATGCTCTGATCACCGTCTGAGCGCGTTCAGCGAGCCCGTCATGCCCGAAATGACATTCCGCCATGTCCCGTCTTGCTGGCGTTCCGCAACGAGTTCTCCGTCATCTACCTCGCCAGGCGCGTGCTTAACTGCGCGATCTCCGTCGATCCGCACCGTTTCGTAGACATCATCCGCGCTGTTATCAGTCGAGGAGGAAAACACGATCCGCTTCAACTCGCCGAGCATGGCAACGACCCTACCACCTCGAGCCCCGGCGCCCTCGCCGGCATCAGCCTCGGCGGCGGTGAGAGTCGGCGCTGTGCTTGCGCGCGTTGCGGTCGTGGCAGCGGGCGCAAGGGCATGCTGCAAGGTGCTAACGATCTCTTTGAGGTCTTGCATTCGACGGACCGCCAGCGACTCATCGACGAAGCTTTGGTTCTCCAGGAGCGTGATGATTAGATCGATCGTTCTGCGTCGCTCGTTGCCGATTTCATCTCGGCGATGACTACTTGATCGCTGAAGGAACGTGTCCTGATAGCGCCAGTCGATGAGCTTAGGCGTTCCATCGGCGAGCACCATCACGTTCTCTGGATGCAGGTCTCCATGGACAAGGCCAGCGTCATGCATTGCACTCACACCGGCGGTGACACCGGCGACCACGCGAAAGACCTCGTGAGACCCGTGCTGACGCTCCCACCATATCTTCAACGGCTCGCCGTTGAGCAGCTCCATGGCGATGGCCGGCGCTATCAGTTT
>DASWRS010000403.1:0-2464 GCA_036403075.1 Kofleriaceae bacterium | reverse complement strand
CATCCGGCCGATCGCGACGCGGTAGCTCGCGGCGTCGTTCGCCGCCTCGACCTCGGGGATCGCCTTGACCAGCGCGCTGTCCCAGTCGATCGCGCGCTGGAACATCGCCGGGTGGAAGAACTTCACCTCGGCCCAGATCCGCGCCAGGCCGAGCAGGCGATCCGCGCGGCCCGGCTCGGAGGCGGTTGCGGGTGCAGCGATGGTGGGTGGCGGCGGGGCCGCCCATGCGGCGGTCGATCCGGCGAGGACGAGCAAGAACCCCAGGCCCAGCACGCGCTGCTTCATCCGCGCATCATACGAGATACGCGCTCGCGGCACCGGGGCGCAGCCGTCCACAGGCGATCGTTGCCGGGGTGAGCGGCACCGCCGCAGTACGATCCGAGACAAGCCCGCCGCGGGGTCGACGCGGCCACCGGTACAACGGCGGTGTTCTACGCCTATACACGCCTGCAACAGGATCGATCTGGAGCTCGCCGTCGTCGGACGGCGGCAGCAGCAGCTCGAGCCGCACCGGTGCCCTGGGTCGACCATGAAGCCCGAGGTGAGGTTGAATCCCTCCTTGATCAGCGCGTCGTTGCGGCGGCTGCCCTCGGCCACCAGCGCGGCGCCGACGGCGCTGAGCGTTGGCGGCGAAGCCGGCTCGCCGGCGGCCGACGAGTCGCCAGAGCGCCTGCTCCAGCAGAAATTGCCAGCCATAGAGGGATTGCTCCATGACATCGGCATCTTCGAGAGACTCGGTCCCGGTGCCGGTAGAGTTTATATAGAGTCATGGTGCGCCGCTTTCTCTATCCGAGAACAACGATGCAACCTGCGTCTATGGCGTTCGATAGAAAATTCCGTAGCGAGACCGCGTTGATCATGACCTCCGCGAGGGCATGGGTCTTGTCGTCGAGCGAGCGCTGCGCCGCGAGGTTCATGGCAGGCACTCGTTTGGCCAACTCTTCCAGTTCTTCGACAGGAACGCGCCAGTGCCCGTCGACGATCCCAGCCGCGACGATGGTGTCATCGATGCCAGTAAGCAAGCGTACCAGCTCATGGAGATCGTCGGTTTCGATGCGAAGCTCTTCGTCCGGTGCGGCGCGCAAGAGGCGATCTTTGATCGCCTCGATCTCGTCGGCGCGAGTATTGTCGACGAGTCGCCACAGCATGATCGCGTGCTTGAGGAACTCCCATCCGTACCTCGACTCGGAGACAACTTCCGTGTCTTCGAGTGAATCGGTACCGAGAGCTGGTCGGATTGCGTACAGCGTCATGGTGCTCCCCCGGCCGCGACCGCGGCGGCGAGCAGGTCCTTGCACAGCGACACTAGGTCGCCGGCCGAGACACCGAGAGACTTGTCGAAGCCTTTGCCTGCCGGCCCACGCGTAGACTTGGTCGCGGCGGCGTCGCTTCCCAGATCGATCTCCCCCGTGATGTTGCGGTCGCCTACCTCGAGGCGAATCACCTTTCTGCCAGCTGCGCCATCGCGCAACAGGCCGGTCTGATCATTGAGTTGCGCGCGCGCGTTGGCGTTGGTGTCGTGAGCGCCGGTCTTGATCTCCTCGCGTGCGATCAGCCTGGCCTTGCCACTCGGCTGCGGCTCTACGACCATCATGTCGATCTCACCGCGTTGGATGTAGAGCTGGCCGTCGCGACGCACCAGTCCATCAGCTGGTTTGCCCGGGTTGTTGGCCTTCCATTCGTCAACACTCGCTTCGGGGAGCTTCTCGTAGACCTTGACCGACTCGATCACGTCAGCGCCGGGATGTGCATGCTCGGCTTCGGTTCGCAAGATCTTCGCAACGAGCTTGTCCCGCAGCATCGGGATTCGCTCCTTCCGGTTCTGCGCCGTGGTCCCTTCGACGATCGCGTGAACATCCGGATCGTTCATCAGGCCGCGATCCGCGATCTGCTTTCGCAGATCTGCGACGCGTTCCTTCGATTGCGCAGCAACCGCAGCGCGTTCCTGATCGAGGCGGACCGCGGTGCGTACACGCTCACGTGCGGCGTCGAGATCCCCGCCGAGCATGTCGCGCGTCTCCTGCGGGCTCTTGCCGGCCTTCATCTTGGCGAGCTTCGCCTTCTCCTCTGGGCCAAGGCTGCTTTCGAGGCTCGCGAGCCAGCGCTCGGGATCGCTCTTGCCGGCAAGCGAGTGGGTGTACCGGCACCGCCAACGCCACCGCGGGCTGGCGGCTTGCTGCCTGTCTCCGCGCCGGCATCGTGCGGGCCGTTGGGAGGGCCGTTGGTGGTCGCACTGTGCTCGGAGCTCTTTGCCGAGCTCTCCGGGTGCGGAACCGGCTCCGGGGTACTGTCGCCCACGACGCGCAGCACCTTCACGCCGTTTTGCTCGACCAGCTCGAGCGGCTGCCCGGCGAGCGCGCGCGCATTCCGGGCGCCCTGCACCGAGAGCGCGGTCAGCCCGCTCACCACGACGAGCTGCGCGACGAGCACCGCCATGGCGCGCTGCCTGTCCTCGGGGGTACCG
>DASWRS010000402.1:0-19407 GCA_036403075.1 Kofleriaceae bacterium | reverse complement strand
CGAGGTCGCGCAGGCCGGCGGCGATCGTCGTGCCGGCGCAACCGCGCGATCGCGCGTCGATCACGATCAGGCCGGGGCGCAGCCACGCGCGGTGGCCTTCGATCAGACCCGCGATCGACTGGATCAGGTGAAAGCCGGTGGCCTGGGGGATCACCGTCCAGCCCGAGCGGTCGAGCGCGGCCGTGATCCTCGCGCGCGCTGCCGCATCTTGCATGGTGATGTACGCGACGGGCCGCCAGTGCCCGTCGGCAGGCATGTGGTTGGTCGCCATCGTCGTAGCCCATAACCATCCGGCGCGCACCGCGCAAGGGGCGCCTTGCTGGCTCCCGAAACCGGCCGGCTCGCCAGGAGTTGGTGCGGAAACCCCGGGAGCTTCTGAGGCGACGGCGTGACCGGCGCCACGTCGTGCCGGCGGGCACGGCGGGTGCGAGAACCGACGGCGCGGGCCCTACAACTCTTCACCGGCTGGCTCTACGTGTTCGAGTGGCGGACGCACTACGCTGATCGGGTGACTCGCGCGGTCGTGCTCGTGGTACTGGTGGTGCTCGTCGGGGCGTGGTCCGGCGCCGCGCTCGCCGCGCCATCGTCGCGGCACCGCGTGGTGCTGGCCGATCCTGATCCCGAGCTGCGCCACGCGATGGAGCAAGCGCTCGCGCCGTGGCACCTCGAGGTCGTGATCGAAGGCCGGCCTCCGAGCGACGCGAGCCTCGCGCAGGAGCGCGCGGACGCCGACACCGCGCGGTTCGTGGTGTGGCGCGAAGGCCGGCAGCTCGTGGTCTACGATCGAGAGCTCGGATCGATCGAGCGGCGCGACAGCCGGTCCGGTGTGCTCGATCCGCCGACCGCGGCGGCCGCCGCGCTGACGATCAAGACGATGATGCGCTTGCCGCCCCCGCCCGCCGAGACCGCCGCACCTCCGCCGCTCGCGATCGCCGAGCCAAAGGCCGAGGCGGCGATCGCGCTCCGGTTCCAGGCCGCGGCCGCCGCCCGGATCGCGCGCGGCGCCGACACCATCGTCTCGACGCGGCTCGGCGGCGCGGCGGCGATCCGGCCGTGGCCGGGCGCGGGCTGGCGGTTCGGTGTTGCCGGCGATGTCGGAACGCCGACCGACGTGTCACGCGCCGGCTTCAAGGGCACGTTCACGGACTGGACCGCGCTCGGTTTCGTCGGCTGGACGTACGCGACCGGTGCCTGGGAGATCGAGCCGCACGCCGGCGCCGGCGTCCGCCGCGCGACGCTCGACGGCGTCGAGATGGCCACGGCTCGTACCGAGGCCACGACGCTCGCGACCGCACGTGGTGGCATCTCGGTGCGCTGGCGCCGTGCGTGGTTCAGCATCGGCGCGACCGTCGCTGCCGACGACAGTTTCGGCACTCCTACCTACACCAAGAGCGGCACACCGGCTCAGATCTTCCAAGTACCTGGTATGGGCATCGAGCTCGGCGCGGTGATTGCCGTCGATCGATGAACCTGCGACCTTTCCAGGCGGGATGCCCACTGAGCTGAACGTGCGGTTTCCGGTTTCCGCTTCGCGCGAGCACGATCTCGAGCTGGCTCGACGAGCGGCCACCGGCGATCGCGCCGCGCAGCGCGACCTGTTCATCGAGCAGCGCGCCAACGTGCACCGCGCGCTGTTCCGTATCCTGGGCTCCAATCGCGAGCTCGAGGATCTGCTGCAGGACGCGTTCATCGAGATCTTCCGCGCGCTGCCGTCGTTCCGCGGTGACAGCACGCTGGGCCGGTGGTGCCAGACCATCGCGGTGCGCGTCGCGTACCTCGCGATCTCGCGGCGCCGGCCGCCGACCGTCGATCTCGCGCTGGTCGAGGACACGGTCGCGAGCGACTCCGACCTCCGGCGGCACGTCCAGGTCCGCGAGGCGACGCGCCGGCTCTACGCCGCGCTCGATCGGATCGAGGCCAAGCAGCGCATCGCGTTCGCGCTCGCCGTGATCGACGGCAAGTCGCTGGCGGAGGTCGCCGAGCTGACCGATAGCTCGGTGTTCGCGATCAAGACCCGGGTGTGGCGCGCGCGGCGAGAGCTGATGCGCCGTGCCGGCAAGGATGCCGCGCTGAAGGCGTACCTCGATGATCTGGAAGGAGGCGAGTCATGACCGGCGACGAACGTCTCGGACCACCGCCCGTCGAGCCGCTGTCCGAAGCCGCCTGGGCGCGGGTCGAGCGCGGCGTGTGGGCGGAGCTGGATGCGGAGACCGCGCCGATCCGCGTGCCTCCCGGCCCGCGGCGCTGGTGGGCCGTGGCCACGCCGCTCGCGGCGGCTGCCGCGGTCGCCGCGCTCGTGGTCATGACCCGCGGGCGGCCGACCACGCGCAGCGACGAGCCATCGCGCGTGGTGTCGGGGATCGCGCCGTCGTCGGTGTCGTTCGGCGACTCCCACATCGAGCTCGATGCCGCGACCGCGCTGGTGATGAGCCACGAGGCCGAGCACCCGACCGTGCTGCTCGAGCGCGGCGCGGCGTGGTTCACGGTCGCGCCGCGGCTGCAGCGCCCGGCGTTCATCGTCCACGCCGGCGATGCGACGGTGCGCGTCGTCGGCACGCGGTTCCGCGTCGGCCGCTCCGAGGAGCGGATCGCGGTCGAGGTCGATCGCGGCCTGGTCGACGTCCAGTTCCGCGGCAGCGTGGTCGCGGTCGGCGCCGGCCAGCGCTGGTCGTCGGAGGCTCCGAGCCGGATCGCGGCGATCGCGGCGATCGCGACCTCGCCGCCGCCCGCCGAGCCCGTGGTCGGCGAGGCGCCGGCGTCCGAGGTCCCCGACAACTCGCAGCCCGAGGCGCCCGGGCCGGCGCCGCGGCACGAGCCCAGGCCGCCGCGCCCGTCCGCGACCACCGGTCGCGCCGAGCCCCGGCCCGGCGCCGCACGGCCGAACGCGAGCGATCCGGCCGACCCGGGCACCGTGGATCGCGACCGCGCCGAGTACGATCGGCTCGCGGCGCTCGAGCCGAGATCGCCCGACGCCGCCCTCGCCGGCTACCTCACGCTCGCCCGTGGCACCAGCCGCTGGGCCGACCCGGCGCTGTTCGCCGCGGCGCGCCTCGCGGTCGATCGCCACGATCGCCGCGCCGAGACCCTGCTCGGCATCTACCTCCAGCGCTTCCCCGGAGGCGCCAACGCCACCGACGCGCGGCAGCTGCTCGCGCGCGTCCAGGCGGAGCAGCCAGATCGTCGATGACCGCATGGCTCAGGATCTGCATCGCGATCACGATGCGGATCCGAGCAGGTTCTGCCCGCGATTCATGCGCGGCTCACAATAGCGTGCCGAGCCGCGGATTGGTTCGCCGCCGCCACAGCAAGCCGTCGAGCACGTAGTGCGTGAGCTGCGGCACCGCCAGCAGCGGGACGATCAGCACCGCGGCGCGGCCGACGTTGCCGCCGGCGCCGAACAGCCAGGCCCGGTCATGCCAGATCGCGCGGTCCCAGATCAGCTCCTCGAGATAAGCAATCGCCCACAGGCTGGCGCAGAACACGACGATGCCGCGCAGGTGCCGGCGCACCGGGCCTTGGCCGTCCAGCAGCCGGGCGGTCAGCCCGCCGCGCGACGCTGGCTCGCGCGACGCCGCCCGGGCGTAGAGGTACACCAGGACAAGATACGGCACACCGTGGATGAACACGTTGGTGACGGTGAATGCGTAATCGGCATTATTTGCAACGATACCGACGTACCAGCACGCCGCGGTGGCGGCGATGACGACGTGCTTGCCCCACGCGACCCGCCGGCCGGCGAGCGCCGCGGCGGCCCCGCGCGCCACATGGATCGCCAGCAGCGCGAGGTAGATCCAGCCGGCCACCGTGGCGAGCACCGCGGGCAGGCCGGTGACGAAGTCGCCCGGCTTCATCCACCAGAACGCCCGCGGCAGCCGGGTGTGCCACACGATCAGCGGGTACAGCGTGGCGGCATACACCGTCGCGCCGTCGAGCCAGCGCCCGATCCGGTCGCGCTCGCCGTTGCGCGCGCGGTACATCATGACCCAGCCGTACTGCTGGCGGATGAAGTGGAACACGGCGAGGTAGGCCAGCACGCGCCAGAACACGTCCTCGCCGCGCGCGTAGAGCGCGACGCCGCCGGCGAACGCCGCGAGCGGCGTGATCGCGTACAGCGCCGGCCGGCGCCGCCACTCCGCCGGATCGAGGTAGACCACGAACGCCGTCGACCAGACGTGCGCGACGTCGACCAGCAGGACGCCGGTGATCCAGGTCCACTCGGGCGTGGCATCCGGCGTGGCGTCCGGCGACGCGGCGCCGAGCGCCGGACCGGCGAGCACGAGCGCGAGCGCGAGCACCGCCGTGCCGCCGAACACCGCGAGATCGATCGGCGCGGAGAACAGCCAGCGCCGGACCGGCCGGCTCGCGGCGCTCGCGGCGCTCGTATCGTTCGCGTGGGTCACGCCAGCGCCTCCGCGACCTCGCGCGCCGCGCGCAGCCCGTGATCGAACGCCTCCTCGAACAGCGCGAGCCCCGACAGATCGGTGTGCGCGAAGTGGACCACGCCGACCGGCGCGGCGCGCCCGGCCCGGCCGCCGCCGAACAGCGCGCCGGTGCGCGGCCGGATCATGCCGTGGCCCCAGAACGCGACCTCGAGGTGGTCGACCAGGCCGCGGACGTCGGGGTGGGCGCGCTCGAGGTCGGCGAGCACGACCTCGGCCCAGTCGTCGTAGCCGGCGCCGGCGAGCCGGGTCCGCGCCTGTGCGGCGTCGCCGGGGAACGGGTAGTACCAGGTCCACACCGTCGGGCCGCGGTCGCGGCCCCGCTGGTGGGTCGCCGACACGTAGCCCAGGCTCGGGCTGTCGCGGAACACGTTGTCCCACGCCGGCGGCGCGTGGTGCGCCTCGAGCGGCCGGCCGCGCAGGTGGACGTTGGCCACCGCCCACGCGCCGTGATCGCCGGGCGTCGCACCGGCGGGCAGCGGCACCAGCCGGTGGCGCACGAACGCCGGCACCGCCACGATCACGCGCCGCGCCCGGATGCCGAACACCCCGCCCGGCCCGACCGCGATCACCTCGCCCGCCGGATCGACGCGCTGCACGCCGGCGCCGGTCTCGATCACCGCGCGCGCCGCGAGCTGGCGGACCAGCGCGGCGTTGCCGTCGGGCCAGGTCACCACCGACTGCGCCGCGGCGCCCGCGGTGCGCTGGCGCGACGCGAAGTAGAACAGCCCCGCCCACGCGCTGGTGTCGGCCGCCATCAGCGTGTAGTCGTCGCGGCACGCGTAGTCGCACAGCCAGCGCAGCCGCTCCGAGGTCAGGCCGCGCGCGTCGAGCCACGCGGCGAACGAGATCCGGTCGAGCGCGGTGACCTCGGGATCGGCGGTCGAGCGCCGGATCGGGATCGCGAACGCGGACTCGCCGGCGGCGTCGCGCCACGCCGACCAGCGATCGATCTCGCCGCGGAACACCGCGAGCTGGCGGCGATCCTCGGCGGTCGCGCCGGCGTCGAGGTACAGGCCCTCGTACCACCGGCCGCGGTAGAACACGCGCTCCTCGGGCTCGCGGCAGCGCAGCGCCTCGTCGACGATCGGCGTGCCGTCGGCGGCCTCGCCCTCGATCGCGCCGAGCTCGCCGAGCAGCGCGCACAGCTCGGGCTGGTCGCGGCCGGGGGCGACGATGTAGTGCGCGCCCCACGGATAGCGGGTCACGGCGCTCTGGCCGCCGCGCGCGGTGCCGCCGATGACGTCGTCGAGCTCGAGCACCACGACGTCGTGGATCCCGCGGCGCGCGAGCTCCCACGCCGCGGTCAGCCCGGCGACCCCGGCGCCGACGATCACCACCGCGTGCTCGCGCCACGCGCCCGGCGCGGGCACCGCGCGGACGTCGCGCACCGCCGCGTGGCCGCGCGCCATCCCGGTGCCGACCAGCGCGCCCGGCGGGATCCGCGGCGCGCGCGCCCCGCAGCCCAGCGCCGCGGCGACCGGCGCGCCGAGCAGCATCGCGACGAACTCGCGGCGCGACGTCATTCCCACCGCCGCCACTCCTTCTCGTAGTAGCGCACCAGCGCCTGGTTATCGAGCTGGTTGACCTCGACCGGCACCGGAGCCATGTCCGCCGGCAGCTCGAACATCGCGGCGAGCGCCGCCGGGTTCAGGTAGCGCAGCGCGACCGCCGGCACGCGGCGCGGCGGCTCGAACGCGACCCGGCGCGCCAGCGCGTAGCCCCAGACGCCGAACGACGGCACGGTGACGTGGTACGGCCGGACGAAGAACCCCGCCGAGCGCATGGTCTCGATGATGCACCAGTAGGATCGGCGCGCGAACAACGGCGAGGTCGCCTGGACGCTGACCGCCCCGCCCGGCGACAGTCGCGCGAGCAGCCGGCGATAGAACAGCCGGGTGTAGAGCTTGCCGAGCGCGAACGTGTTCGGATCGGGGAAGTCGACGATGATCGCGTCCCAGGTGCCCGGGTGCTCGTCGAGCCACACCATCGCGTCGTCGTTGATCACGGTGACCCGGTGATCGCCGAACGACCGCCGGTTGAGCTCGCCGAGCGGCGGGAACCGGCGCGCCAGGCCGGTCATCGCCGGATCGAGGTCGACCAGGGTCACCGCCTCGATCGACGGGTGCGCCAGGACCTCGCGCAGCGCCAGGCCATCGCCGCCGCCGAGGATCAGCACGCGCCGCGGCGCGGTCTCGGCCGCCATCATCGCCGGGTGGACCAGCGCCTCGTGGTAGCGGTACTCGTCGGCCGACGCGAACTGCAGATTGCCGTTGAGGAACAGCTGAAACCCGGCGCGGCCGCGGGTCACGACGATGCGCTGGTACGGCGTGGTCTGGCTGAACACCACCGGATCGGCGTACATCTCGTCCTCGGCCCAGGTCGTGAAATGGTCGGCCAGGCCGATCGCGATCGCCATCGCCGCGAGCACGGCGACCGCGCGGATCCGCAGGCCGCGGCGCGCCGCGCCGAGCCGGTCGCCGAGCAGCCACGTGCCCCACAAGGCGACCGTGGCGTTGGCCGCGCCCATCACCAGCGACGACCGCACCAGGCCGAGCTTGGGCACCAGCACGAGCGGGAACATCACCGCCGCAGCGAGCGCGCCGATGTAGTCGAACGTCAAGACCCGCGACACCAGGTCCTTGAACGCGACCTGGCCCTCGAGCAGCCGCATCAGCAGCGGCAGCTCGAGCCCGACCAGCACGCCGATCGCGGCGACGAAGCCGAGCAGCACGATCTGGAAGTGCACGACCGAGCCGAACGCCAGGAACAGCACCGGCGCCGAGGCCCCGCCGACCACCGCGACCGCGAGCTCGATCTCGACGAACCGGCGCGCGAGGTCGCGGCCGAGCCGGCGCGACAGCCACGCCCCGACGCCCATCGCCGACAGGTACAGGCCGATCACCAGCGAGAACTGGGTCACCGAGTCGCCGAGCAGGTAGCTGCCGAGCGTGCCGGCGAGCAGCTCGTAGATCAGGCCGCAGATCGCGACCACGAACACGTTGAGGTACAGCGCGCCGGCGCGCAGCCGGGCCTCGCGCTCGGCGGGCCGCGGCCCCGGCCCCGGCCCGGGATCATCGGCGTCAGCTGCCACTTACCGCCGCGGCGATGATGAGCGAGATCCCGATCAGCACGCCGGCCATGATCACCGCGAGCGCGGTGTTCTGGTCCTCCTCGATCTCCTTCTTGACCGAGAACGGCGCGAGCTTGGTCATCAGCCAGAACGCGATCGCGAACACGGCCAGTCCGATGCCCGCGAACACCGCGGTCGAGATCGCCGCATCGCCCAGGTTTTCGAGCTTCATCACTTACCTCCGTGGTAGCCGCTGTGCCAGAAATGGAACGACCGGTAGCCGCCGGTCGCCGAGCGCATGCCCGCCGGGATCGCCTCGCGCTGCGGCGATCCGGGCTCGTAGTCGGTGAAGGCGAACGCGGCATAGCCGGCGATCACCAGGCCGCCGAACACGCCGAGCACGATCGCCCGTGGCGACAGCCTGGCGCGCGGCACCGGCGGAAGGTCGGCCGCGGGCGCGACGGGCGGCGACCCGGCGGGCTCAGTCGTCGTCGTCATCGTCGTTGCCTCCCGTTGCGGTCTTGACCAGGCTGCTGTTCTGCCAGCGCCGCTTGCGAAACCCGATCGCGCCCAGCCCGACGATCGCGAACGGCACCGCGAGCACGCCCAGGCCGACCCAGAACCACAGCCAGCGGAACACGCCCTGGCGCACCACCACGCCGAGATCGACGTTGCCCAGGCCGCCGTGCTGGGCCTCGACCCGCAGCACGTAGCTGCCGGGCTCGACCGGCCCGATCACCTCGCCGGCGGTGCGCGAGCCCTCGGACCACGACTCGCCGCCGTCGGATCCGGAATAGTACTCGATCGACTTGTCGAAGCTGACCACGCCGCCGGTGTCCTCGTTGACCAGATCGAGCGCCGCGTAGACCCAGTTGTTGGTGACGTCGGCGGACAGCTCGAACGCGACGTTCCTGCCGCCGTCGAGCGTGAACTTGTCGGAGAACGCCACGGTGCCGGCGGGCTCGGCCGCCGCGGCGTCGCCGCTGGCCTGGGCCGCGGAGCCGTCGGCCGGCTTCGACAGCATCGGCACCGTGAACTGCTGGCGCAGCTTCTGAGACGCGGGCGCGCTGGCGCACTTGCCGATGCCGGCGGCGACGAACGCCGCGGTGACCAGCGCGGCGACCTTGCCGACGCCGCCGGGGTACGGCTGGTTGGCGCCGACGCCGGTCGGCCGCGGCAGGCCGAGCGGCTTGCCGAACGCCCGGTCGACGTCACGGGTGGTCAGGTACGTCGACAGCGACCAGTTCTGTTCGGATCCGGTCGACTCGCGCGACAGCATCGCCGGCGGCGCGATGTAGTCCTCGGCGTCGACCCGCTCGCCGACCTGCACGCGCCAGTACAGCTCGCCGAGCACCGCGTCGACCCGCAGCGGCGCGAACTGGAACCGCCGGAACGTCACGCCGCCGTAACGGGCGTGGACCCCGACCGACACCGCGCCCGTCGCCACCGGCTGGACGTAGCTCCAGTGGCCGTCCGAGCTGACCAGCCAGCGAAACCCGACGGCGGGTGCGTACAGCAGGTACTCCTCGAACGGCCACCACGTGCCGTCGACCTGGGCGCTGCGCGCGACGTAGCCGATCACCGTCAGCTCGCCCTCGGCGAACGTCGCCTTGTCGCCGAGCGCGACCGCCGGGTGCGGCTTCTTGGTCTGCCGGGCGATGATCGACAGCGCGCCGCCCTCGACGTCGACCAGGCTGCCGCAGTACGGGCACGCGATGCGCAACGTCTGGTCCGGCGCGCGCAGCTCGAGCGAGCCGTTGCAGTTCGGGCACGCCAGCCGCGCGGCGGTCCCCGGCGCGGCGGGTTGCGGGGCCTCGCCGCCGGACAGCGCCAAGCTCGCCGGCGCGACCTGGCTGCCGAGGTAGACCGCGGGCGGCTCGCTGCCGTCGCCGTAGTCGATCGTCGCGAACCCGCCGCGGCCGTCGGACAGATCGACGAACTGGAACGTCGACATCGGCACCAGGCGATACGGGATCTCGCCGGCCGCCGAGACGTAGGTCGCGGTGCCGCGCTCGGCCACGGTGAACGCGGCGCCGGCGAGCTCGACCCGCGCGCCCGGCACGAGCGAGCCGAGCGCCGAGATCGGCGGCGGCACGACATCGGGCCGCTCGAACGTCAGGTACAGCCGGCCCTGGGCCTCGGAGATCCACGCCCACTGCCCGCCGTCGAGCTTGGCGTACCACTCCTGCCAGATCCCGCCGGCCGCGTGGCGCAGCTGCGCCATGCCGATCAGCAGGAACCCCGCCGCGCCGTAGCGGCCCTCGCCGAACAGCCGCAGCGGCGAGTCGATCGGGACCAGATCGGAGAACCGGCCCAGGGTCTCGGGGCCGCGATCGGTGCGCACCACCGCCGAGCGGCAGTGGCCGCACACCCGCACGAACGAGTCGTCGTAGCGGAACTCGACGTCCGCGCCGCAGGTCGGGCAGCGGACGATCACGTCCGTCCTCGCGGGTGCTCGGTCGCGATCACGTCGCGCGCCCCGAGCAGCTCGCCGAGCAGCTCGCGCCACGGCGCCGGCGTCCGCGGCCGGCAGCAGTACGCGTTGAGCGTCGCCGCGCCGGCCTCCGGGAACGTGTGGATCGTCAGGTGTGACTCGGACAGCAGGTAGAGCGCGGTGACGCCGCCGGGCCCCGGGAACGCGTGCACCGCGGTCGACACCACGTGAAGCCCCATCGCGGCGACGATCCGGTCGAGCAGCTCGAGCACGGCCGCGCGATCGCGCAGCTTCGCGGGGACGCAGCCGTGCGCATCGATCAACCACTCGACGCCCCCGTGCATCTGGGCCAGCGTAGTAGGCTCGCGCCCCGCACTCAAGCCCCGCGTCCGGCGATCGCACCGTCGGCGGGTGCGACCCGGTTCATGGTCGGGCGATCGCGTTGACCCGGACCATGACCGTGCTCGCGCCGAGGTCCTCGCCCTGGCGCGCACGCACCGCGAGCTCGACCGACGCCCACGAGAAAGCCTGATAGCGGACGCCGACCCCGAGCAACCAGCCGAGCCGCGGCCCGGTCTGGGCGTCGAGCTCGGGCTCCCAGGCGATGTCGCCGAGCAGGGTCGATCGCGGATACATCGGCGGATGGAGCTCGAGCCCGGCGAGCGGTCGCAGCCGCGCCGCGGCGCGCCGGCCGGCCGCGCCGGCGCTGATCGCGTCGACCCCGGCGTGGAGCTGCACGACGCCGAGGTCGCGGCTCGCCACCGCGTAGGCGTCCGTGACCCGAGGGTCGCGAACCACCGGCTCGTAGGCCGCGAACGTCGCGCGCACGCCGAGCACGAGCGCCGGCATGCCGGTCAGCCACGCGCCCTGCCGGACGCCGATCCGGAACGCCGCGCGGCCGAGCCGCACCGGCACCGGCCGCGCCGCGCAGTCGGTGCAGCCGCGGACGTCGGTGTCGGCGTCGAGCTCGACCTCGGACAGCCCGCCGAGCCCGTAGCTGGCGATCGCCGTGGCGTCGCCGCGGTGATCGATCCCCAGGGTCGCGGTGGCCGCACCGGCGCGCGGCAGCCACGCGGTCGGCGTGGTCAGCACGCGCGCGCCGTCGGGATCCGCCCAGGCCGGCCGGGCCACCGCGATCACCGCCCAGGCCGTGACCAGCGCACGCATCGCTACTTCAGGGTTTCCACGGCGTCGCTCAGCGCGAACGACGTGAGCGTGATCTCGCCGAAGATCTGGGCATCGAGCAGGTTGAAGTTGCCGATGTCGGGGACCCGCACGCCGGACTCGACGTGCACCGAGCGCGCGAGCTGGTAGCGCACGCCCCACGATAGCTCGGGCCGCAGCTCGATCGGATCGTGCTTGGCGGTGCACTGGTAGCAGAAGTCCGGCGCCCAGCCGAGATCGACCAGGATCTGCGATCGCGGCAGCGGTCGGGCCTCGAAGCCGCCGAACACCCGGACCTGCTTGGCGATCCCGTGGCCGTGCAGCGTGATCGGCTCGGGCGGCATGGCGCCGTCGGCCACGGTCGGCTGCAGCGAGGCGTCCCACACCGCACCGCCGAGGTGCAGCGCGACATCGGGCCCCAGGTGCTTGCTCGCGACCAGCGTCAGCTCGGCGATCCGGGTCTTGAACCCGCTGTGGGTGCGCTCGAACGACTTGCGGAACCCGAGCGTCATGCCGGGCTGCGCGCGGAACAGCCGGTTCTCCTCGAGCCCGAGCCGGAACGACGCGGTGACGTACGGCTGGATCCGCTCGGGGTCGTCCGCGTCCAGGCGGCGCTCGCGCACCTGATCGGTGGTCGCGACGCCGAACTCGGCGACGTCGCCCAGGCCGACCCGGCTGTCGCTCGACACCCCGCCGCCGGTGTCGATCGCGTTGCGGGTGTAGAGCACGCCCGCGGGCAACAGCCATCCGGTCGGCGAGGTCAGCACCACCGGGAACCTCATCGGCTTGCGCCGGATCGGCGGGCCGCCGGTCCCCGCGCGCGGCGGATCGACGGCTCCGCCGAGCAGCGGTCCGGGATCGTCGGGCGATCGGATGACCGGCGGCGGTGCCGGCGCGCCGTCACCGGTCGCCGGCGGCTGGCTCGCCGGCTCGGGGGCGTCGCCGTCCGCGGGTGGGTCGTACGGGGTCGGGGTCGGTGGACCACCGGGCGCCGGCTGGGCGCCGGCGATCGCCGCGGTGCCGAGCACCGTCGCGAGTATCACGCCACTTGCTTGCTTCATCCATGGTCTCCGCGCGCCCGCGCGCTAGTTGCAGAACACCCCGACGGCGCGGCAGGCCAGCGCGCCCCAGGGTACGAACACCGCGGCACCGAGCCGGATGTCCCAGGTCACCACCGCGTCGAACCCCTCGGTCGGCGCGGCGTCATCGACTTGATATCCGAGGCTGCCCTCGAGGACGATCGCCGGCAGGACGCGCCACTTCATCCCGAGCCGGCCGAGCAGGCCGCGGCCGATCGCCGGCGCGGGCTCGAGCGCCGGCATCCACTGGAACTGCGGCGCGAGCGCGATCTCGCCGATGATCGTCGCAGTCGGGTTCATCGCGATCTCGTAGCCCGCCGTCGGCAGGACCAGCGTGCGCACGACCGCGTCCTGGCCCGCCGGCGCCGCCTTCGCGCTCGAGATCCGCGTCCCGCCATGCAGCGTCAGCCACGGCAGCGACGCGAACCGCAGCCGGCCGACGAGGTAGAGATCGGTGACGGTCTCGTCGACGAGCTTGCCGCCCTGCAGCTCGCCGCGCGGCACGCCGAGCCGGAACGCCACGCCGATCGCCGGGACGCCGGAGTGCTCGGGGATCGGCAGCTTGAGCTGCACGCCGACCGCGGGCACCGGCGCGTCGAGCCCGGTGATGCCGATCGCCTCGGTGTGGCGGTACTCGAGCTGCGCGATGTCGCCGAAGCCGACCGCGATCACGCCGGCCGAGGTCAGCACCCCGGGGTTCTGCAGCAGGCTGCCCTCGCCCGACAGGCTCAGCACGTACGCGCCGACCACGTCGGCCGTCGGCATCGCGAACAGCCGGGCGCTGCGGAACGGCCCGCGGAACATCCGGCCAAGGCTCGTGTCCGGCGTCCGGGGGATCTCGCCATCGGCCTCGCGGATCGGCGGCGCCGGCGCGGCGTCGTCGGGCGCAGCGTCGTGCGCGTCGGGCTCGGCGAGCGCGGCACGCGACGCGATCCCCAGCGCGATCAGCGTGACGAGTCCGCGTTGCATACGACAGTTGTGAGGTCGGACCGCGTGAACCCGCCAGCGCGCGGCCGTGATCTGCACGTGATCGCCGATCGCTGCCGCGTGTCAGGATCCGGACACGCTTGCGTGCATTTCTCGACGACGATCGCCCACGCCGATTCACGTGAAATCCACGTGATCCTCCACGACCTCTGGACGATCCTGCCGTAGCGTGAACATCGTGGCCAAACCCTCGCGGTCTCGCCGGCTGCTCGCGCAGTCGCAGGCCGCGTTCTGGCGCACCGGGTCGTCCGACGACGACGGCCGCGCCTACCTCCAGGCCCGGATGACGCTGTACACGATGCTGATGTTCTGGAGCATCGTGGTCCTGCTCGTGTTCCTGACCGCGCTGTACTGGATCTATCCGACGATCAAGCCCCGGGACAACGACATCATCTTCGGCGGCGCGACGCCGCTACTCGGCGTCGTGGCGATCCTGTGGCGCGTGTTCCTGATCCGCCGCGTGCTCTCGGTCCGCGCGCTGTACGGCCTCGACGTGTTCTACGCGGCCGGCATCGGCGTGTCGTTCGCGATCGGCGCGCTGCTCGCCAAGGACCTGCGGCCCGCCGGCTACGCCGCGCTGATGTACGTGGCGTTCCTCGTGTTCATGCGCGCGATCGTCGTGCCGAGCAGCGGCCGGCGCACCGCGATCATCTCGCTGCTGGTGTTCGTGCCGATGTGGATCACCGGCGTGATCCTGGCGAGCGAGACCACCCAGGAGCTGCCGCCGCCGGCGTTCGTCGTCAGCGCGCTGGTGCTCGGCGTCGTGCCGATCTTGCTCGCCAGCGTCGGCTCGGACATCATCTACGGCCTGCGCCGCCAGGTCTCCCAGGCGATGCAGCTCGGCCAGTACACGCTCGAGAGCAAGATCGGCGAGGGCGGCAACGGCGCGGTCTACCGCGCCCACCACGCGCTGCTCCGCCGGCCGACCGCGATCAAGCTCCTGCTCCCCGACCGGGTCGGCGCCGGCAACCTCGATCGCTTCGAGCGCGAGGTCCAGCACATGAGCCAGCTCACCCACCCCAACACCGTCGCGGTGTTCGACTACGGCCGCAGTCCCGACGGCGTGTTCTACTACGCGATGGAGTACCTCGGCGGCATCGATCTCGAGCACCTGGTCGAGCGCTTCGGCCCCCAGCCGTCGGGCCGCGTCGTCCACATCCTGCTCCAGGTCTGCGGCGCGCTGCACGAGGCCCACGCCGCCAGGCTGATCCACCGCGACATCAAGCCGGCCAACATCATCCTGTGCGAGCGCGGCACCGTGCTCGATGTCGCCAAGGTCGTCGACTTCGGCCTGGTCAAGGAGATCACGCGCGACACCGACGCACAGGCCCAGGTCGTGCTCGGCACCCCGGCCTACGTCGCGCCCGAGGCGGTCACCGATCCCGACCACATCACCCACGCCGTTGATCTGTACGCGCTCGGCGCCGTCGGCTACTTCCTGGTCACCGGCCGCCGGCTGTTCGAGGGCAAGACCGCGGTCGACGTCTGCATCCAGCACGTGACCCAGCCGCCGCGGCCGCCGTCCGAGCTCGCCGCGATCTCGCCCGAGCTCGAGGCCGTGCTGCTGCGCTGCCTGGCCAAGCGGCCGGAGGACCGCTACCCATCGGCCGCCGCGCTCGCCGAGGCGCTCGAGGCCTTGCCGCCGGCCGGCGACTGGACCCGGGGCGACGCGGCCCTGTGGTGGGACAAGTTCCGCCGCAGCCAGGTGGCGGCCCGCGCCGCCAGCGCGGCGCCGACCCTGACGATCACCGTCGATCTCGGCTCGCGCGATCAGCCGACCGCGACGCGGCACGCGAGGTAGTAGCCGCGCCCCGGGGCGACCGCGACCGCGCCCGTGGCGCCGGCCTCGGTGAGCACGCCGCGCAGCCGGCGCACGACCTGGCGGACGTTCTCCTCGTTGGCGAACCGGGACTGGAACGGCAGCTCGCGCGCGAGCTGCTTGGTCGGCACGCAGCCGCGGACGATCGACGGCGCGGCGGCCTCGCCGAGCGCGCGGACGCACAGCGCCCGCAGCAGCTGAAACTCGAGCGGCGGGAGGCCGCGCTCGGTCCACGACTCGGTGCCGGCCGGGCGCGACAGCAGCGCGCCGCCGGCCGACGGATCGCTGCCGCCGACCAGGCAGAGCTCGGCGCCGCCGTGCGCCAGCTGGTAGCGCACGACGCCGGCCCCGGCGCCGCCGGTCGCCATCACCGGCGCCCGCGGCGGCTCGTGGACCTCGGCGAGGAACCACAGCGCGACGTCGCCGACCTTGACGATCGCGCGCGGCGGCAGCGCCGTGTGGCCCTGGCAGCGCGCGCCGTCGAGCAGCGTGCCGTTGCGGCTGCCGAGGTCGCGCACCGTCCAGCCCGCGTCGCCGCGGATCAGCTCGGCGTGCTCGCGCGACACCGAGCTGGCCAGGACGACGAGGTCACCGTCGTGGCTGCGGCCGATCCGGCACCGGGCGCCGACCGCATGGGCGCCGCCGAAGCCATCGATCAGCCAGGCCACCGCGGCCGCGGCATCGACCGTCGAGCGCACGTGGTCCGGGATCAGGCCCTCGCACGGCGCGACCTCGCGGGCGCAGCGACGGCACAGCGCACCGACCTCCGGCGCGGCACCACAGCACGAGCAGGCCATACCCGGCGATCGAACCACCGCCGGCCGGCGTGCACAAGGCTCGTAGCCGACTGCCGCGCTACCGGACCGTCGGCACGGCCACGGTGCCGGATTCGCGCGCCGGGCTCGCCGAGCCCTTCCGCCCCGGTCACGTCTTGCGGCGGTCCGGCTCCGGCCAGATCGGGCTCGACGCGAGCGTGACGCTGCACGCGAGGTAGTAGCCGCGGCCGGGCGCGACCGCGAGCACGCCGGCCATGCCGATCTCGGACAGCACACCGCGCAGCCGCAGCACGACCTGGCGCACGTTCTCCTGGTTGGCGTACTTCGACTGGAACGGCAGCTCGGTGACGAGCTGCTTGGTCGGCACGCAGCCGCGGACGATCGACGGCGACCCGGCCTCCTCGTGTGCGCGGATGCAGAGCGCGCGCAGCAGCTGGAACTCGAGCGGCGCCAGGCTGCGCTCGGACCAGGTCTCGGTGCCGACCACGCGCCACAGCGCCGCGCCGCCGGCCGCGACGTCGTCGCCGACCACCAGGCAGAGCTCGATGTCGCCGTGCACGAGGTGATAGCGCACGAGGCCGCCGACGCCGCCGGTCGCCATCGTCGGCCGCGACGGCGGCTCGGGGAACACCTCGGGGAGGAACCACAGCGCGATGTCGCCGATCTTGAGCAGCGCACGCGGCGGCAGCACCGCGGGTCCGGTGATCCGCGTGGCGTTGACGAACGTGCCGTTGCGGCTACCGAGGTCGCGCACCGTCCAGCCGTCGTCGGACCGCGTCAGCTCGGCGTGCTCGCGCGACACCGAGCCGGCGAGCACGATCAGGTCGCAGTCGTGGTTGCGGCCGATGCTGGTCTTGGCGCCGATCGCGTGCGCGCCTCCGAATCCGTCGACGACCCAGGCCTCCGCCTCGGTGGTATCTGTCCTCGAATGGATATGATCCGGAATCAGCGAATCTGCCGGTCCGACCTCGACGGCGCACGGACGGCACAAGGCTCCAACTTCCGGCTCCGCACCACAACGCAGGCAACCCATAGCCCTCCCATCGAATCACTGCTGGTATGTACGTACAAGCTAGATCGTACAAAGATGGATCACAATAGCGCCCGATCCCTCCGTAACGCCGGCGCCTCACTCGATGCGGAACGTCCATTCGTTGATCGCGATACCGTCGCAAAATCCCTCACTGGCGTGCGGCGGCGCCACACGCGCGTAACGGCCGCCACCATTACGCGCCGAAACTGCGGTCAACGCACGCCGGCGTCGGCGACGAGGGCGCTCGCCATGTTCTGCGCGGTAAACCCAACGTAAGTTGGCGCACCACGCGCGAAGTAGCTGTCACTGAAATTGGCCGTCACCGGAAACGCCGGCTCGGTGGCGACGTCGATCCCGTTGCCTAGCCAGTTGGTGGAGCGAAAGTCTGCGTTCGTGCCGCCGTAGAGCATCATTCCGTATGCTGCGGCACTGATCGTGGAATGCGTCACCGCGATCGTCGGCGCACCGGCGATGTGCAGGTTGCAATGCGTCGTATCGCGGCCCGAGTCCAGCCCGATCGCGGAGTAGGTCATGTCGAGGGTGCCGCCGGCCATCACCAGCAGGTCCCCCAGCGTATGTGACAGGTGGCTGTCGGTCAGCGCGACCTTGCCACCGGTCGTGATGTTGAGCCCACCGCCGACCTCGACGAGGTAGCTCGCCGTCACCGTGCCGCCGCGGACGGCGATGCCGATCCAGTACTCATCCGGAGTCGCCGAGCGAAACACCACCTTGCTCGCCCGGGTGCCCCGGATGTCGAGCGCTCCGGACACCGCGATCGTCAGGTCGGTCCCGACATCGACGGTGGTCCCCGGCATCACGGTGATCGTGGCGCCCGGATCGATCACCGTGCTGCCGACGACGTGGATCGTGTCCTTCCACGTCGCGCTGGCCGTGAGGTGGCCGGAGACCTCGGTGACCGGACCGGCGCCGTCGCCCGGATCGGCGGGGTTGCCGCTGCCCGGACCGGAGGCCGCGGTATCGATCCCGCAGCCCGTCGAGACCGCCGCGATCACGAGCAGCACGCGCTTCATGGCTGCATACTACGAGCTAGGGCTCCGCCTCGCACACTCCGCGACCACCCGACCGCATCGCATGCGGTGCAACTCACGGTTCCATCAGTCGCGTTCACGGAGCGCCGACGCACGGTCATCACCGCGGCAATCCCGGCCCGCGCTCGCGACGCAGTGCAGCGCGACCTCGTCGATCTCGCCGCGGTGCTCGAGCGCGCTGAGCGCCGGGAGCGGCTCGAGCTTGTGCTGCTTGAGCTCGCCGTCGAGCCCGCGCCCGTCCCGGGTGAGGAGCGCGTCGACCGTCCGGTCGACCTCGGTGAGCTCGCGGCGCAGCACGTCGATCGCCTCGAGCTGGTACTTCGCCGGGCGGCCCTCCCAGCTGTTGAGCGCGCCGTACAGCGAGTCGAGGTGCTCGCGGATCCGCTCCTCGCCGGTGATCGCGCCGCCCTCGGTGGTCGCGACGATCTGCTTGCGGGCGGCCTCGAGCTTGTCGAGCAATGCGCGCAGCTTACCGGCCAGCGGGTCGGTATCGCCCGCGCCCTTCAGGGCTTCGAGCCGCTCGCGGACGGCCTCGCGCGCGGCATCGATCCGGCCGGCGAGCCTGGTCATGTCGCCGAACAGCCCGTGCGCCTTCATCACGGCGTCGAACTGCGCCTTGCGGTCGGCCGCGCTGTACGGCGCGCGGCGATCGAGCCCGATCGCGAGCTTGGTCTCCGCGACGTCGGCGCCGCGGGTCAGCCGCACCGTGTACGTCCCCGGCACCACGCGCGGTCCCTGCGACGAGCCGAACGCGACCTGGGCCGCGCGCGGCACCTTCGGCGGCTTGACCCGCATGCTCCAGCTGACCCGGTTGATCCCGCGCCGCTTGCTCGGCGTGATCGTGTCGACCAGCTTGCCCGCGGCATCGAACACCTCGAGCTTGATCGGCCCGTAGACGTGGCGCGACCGCAGGTAGTACGTCAGACCCGCGCCGCCGGGCGCGTTGTCGCCTGAGAACGACGCGTCGCCCTCCGGCCAGCCGCCGCCGGCCGACATCCGCTGCTGGACCGACCGGATCGGCAGGAACGCGGTCGGCTTCTGCAGCGTATCCTCGCCGAGCGCGCGCAGCGGCGTCAGGTCGTCGATCACCCACATGCCGCGGCCGTGGGTCGCGATCACCAGGTCGTTGTCGCGCGGGTGGACCTGGACCTCGCGGACCGCGACGTTGGGGAAGTCGCCGCCGTGGAACTGGTGCCAGCGCGCGCCGCCGTCGAGCGAGATCCACAGCCCCATCTCGGTGCCGACGAACAACAGGTCCTTCTTGACCGTGTCTTCCTTGATCGTGTGGGCATAGCCGCGCACGCCCTGGTCGGGCCCGACGATCCGGGTCCAGGTCTTGCCGTAGTCGGTCGTCCTGAACACCCACGGCGTCATGTCGCCGTCGGTGTGGCGGTCGAACGCCGCGTACGCGGTCGCCGGATCGAACCGGCTGGCCTCGACCCAGCTGACCCATGACGCCCGGGGCAATCCGGGGACGTTGCCGACGACGTTGGTCCAGGTCCTGGTGCCGTCGCGCGACACCTGGACGTTGCCGTCGTCGGTGCCGACCCAGAT
>DASWRS010000401.1:0-8530 GCA_036403075.1 Kofleriaceae bacterium | reverse complement strand
GGCGACGCGCTCGGCGGCGGGCCTGGCGGGCGGCTCGGCGGCGGGCCGGGCGGCGACGCGCTCGGCGGCGGGCGTGGCGGCGATGCGCTGCGCGGGCGGCTCTGCGGCGACGCGCTCGGCGGCGGGCGGGGCGGCGGGCGGCTCGGCGGGCGGCTCGGCGGCGGGCCTGGCGGCGACGCGCTCGGCGGGCGACTCGGCGGCAGGCCGGGCGGGCGGGGCGGCGACGCGCTCGGCGGCGGGCCTGGCGGCGGCGGGGCCGGCGGCGACGGGGCCCGCAGCGGCGGGGCCGGCGGTGGCGACCTTCGCGGCAGCGGCGGGGCTCGCAACGGCAGGGCTCGCGTCATGCGCCAGCAGATCCGACTCCAGCGTCGGTGCCGGCGCCCGCGAGCGGCCCGGCGCGATCAGCGCGGCGGCGGAGATCCCGCCGACCGACACGGCGAGCGCGATCACGGCGATCGTCGCGTAGCGGCGCCTCGACCGCGACGGCGCGGCGGCGACCGCGATCGGTGGCAGCACCACCGGATACGACGCCGGTACGGCGGCGGCCAGGTCACCGGCACCCGCCAGGCCCTGCGCGATCAGCTTCGCGCGCTCGATCGTCAGCGCGGCGGCGTGCTGGTCCTGGGCGAACGGCCGGAGCGCAACGGCCAGCGCGGCCGCCGAGGGGAACCGCGCGTCGCGCGACTTCTCGAGGCAGCGGAACACGATCGCCTGCAGCCCGCCGGGGACCCGCGGGCCGAACGGCTCCGGCGGCGCCATCGCGGCCATGCGTGCGGTTGCGGCCGGCGTCGCCGCCTTGAACGGATGCTGGCCGGTGAGCATCTCGTAGAGCACGACGCCGAGCGCCCAGATGTCGGTGCGGCCATCGAGGTCCTCGATCGCCTTCATCTGCTCCGGCGACATGTACCCCGGCGTGCCGATCGCGGCCTCGCCGCTGGCGAGCGCGCCGGTGGCGGCGACCGGCGTCTTGCAGATCCCGAAGTCGACGACCTTGATCATCGGCGTGCCGTCGGCGCGCCCGATCAGCCACAGGCTGGCCGGCTTGAGATCGCGGTGGAGGATGCCATACGCCTGGGCTTCGGCGAGCGCATCGCAGACCTGGAGCGCGAGGTCGACGGCCTGGCCCGGCGGCACCGGTCCGCGCCGCGCGAGCTCGCCGGCGAGATCGACGCCGCGCACCGCCTCGGTCACGGCGTACGGCACACCATCGGGCAGGATGCCGACGTCGACCAGGCGCGCGACATGCTCGCCGCGCAGGCGAAGCGCCGATTGCGCTTCGCGCACGAACCGCGCATGCACCGTGAGGCTGGTCGCGGTCGCGGGGCGCAGCACCTTGAGCAGGAGCTCCTCGCCGAGCTGCACGTGCGTGACCCGGTACACCAGGCACATGCCATCGCGGACCGGCGCGCTGTCGACGCGGTACCTTCCGACGAGGACCGTACCGGCGCGGAAGGCAGCATCCATCCCGTTTCGAGGGTAGAGGACCCCCCGACCGTCTGCAAGCATGAGCACGACTCGCCCTCACGCGCCGCGGCGCGCGTGATGACGACAGGTTGCAGTGCGCGGCTCGTGGCGCAGCCGCGTCAGTGCGCGAGCCGCGGTTCGTCGGGCCGATGCGAGCCGAATGCCAGCCGGCCGTTGCTCAGCGTGGTGTCGCGCAGGGTGATCGCGAGCGCCTCGGCGAGGCTGTCGACCGGCGACACCACCAGGCGGTCCCGGACCTCGGGCGGCAGGTCCTCGAGATCGGCCTCGTTGCCGCGCGGGATCACGATGTGCGTGATGCCGGCGCGGACCGCCCCGAGCACCTTCTCCTTGAGCCCACCGATCGGCAGCACGCGGCCCGACAGCGTGATCTCGCCGGTCATCGCGACCTCGTGGCTGGTGGGCCGGCCCGACAGCGCCGACACGATCGCGGTCGCCATCGCGATCCCCGCCGACGGCCCGTCCTTGGGGATCGCGCCCGCGGGCACGTGGACATGGATGTCGCGCTCGAGCACGCGGTCGTCGATGCCGAGCCATTCGGCGTGGGCGCGCGCGAACGTCCAGGCGGCGCGGGCCGATTCCTTCATCACGTCGCCGAGCTGGCCGGTCAGGATCAGCTCGCCCTTGCCGCGCATCGGCGAGGCCTCGACGAACATGATGTCGCCGCCGGCCGGCGTGTAGTACATGCCGGTCGCGATCCCGACCTGGTCCTCGCCCGCCGCCTTCTCGGGGTGGACGCGCGGCCGGCCGAGCAGCGCGCGCACGTTGCCGCGGTCGACCGTCACGCGCTCGACCTCCTTGGCCGCGATCCGCCGGGTCACCTTGCGGGCGAGCCGGCCGAGCTCGCGCTCGAGCTGGCGCACGCCGGCCTCGCGGGTGTAGCCCGTGATCACCTCGGCGAGCGCGGGGTCGGTCACGGCGAGCTGCTCGGCGGTCAGGCCGTTCTCGTCGCGCTGGCGCGGCACGAGGTAGTCCTTGGCGATCGCGAGCTTCTCGGCCTCGGTGTAGCCAGCGAAGTCGACGACCTCCATGCGGTCGAGCAGCGGGCCCGGGATGTTCTGCAGGAAGTTCGCGGTCGCGATGAACATGACCTCGGACAGATCGAACGGCACGCCGAGGTAGTGATCGGTGAACGAGTCGTTCTGCGCCGGGTCGAGGACCTCGAGCAGCGCGCTCGCCGGATCGCCGTGGTACGACTGGCCGAGCTTGTCGACCTCGTCGAGCAGGAACACCGGGTTCTTGCTGCCGGCCTGCTTCATGCCCGCGAGGATCCGGCCGGGCAGCGCGCCGATGTAGGTCCGGCGATGGCCGCGGATGTCGGCCTCGTCGCGCGCGCCGCCGAGCGCGATCCGCACGTACTTGCGGCCCATCGCGCGGGCGATCGACTTGGCGATCGAGGTCTTGCCGACGCCGGGCGGACCGGCGAATAGCAGGATCCGGCCCTTGCGCGCCTTGCCCTGCGCGAGCTGGTGCACCGCCAGGAACTCGAGCACGCGGTCCTTGACGTCGCGCAGGCCGTGGTGGTCCTCGTCGAGGATCCGCGCGGCCTCCTGGATGTCGAGGTGATCGTCGCTCCGGGTGCCCCACGGCAGCTCGGCGACGGTCTCGAGGTAGGTCCGGATCACCCCGGACTCGATCGACTCGCGGCCGATGCGCGAAAGCCGGCCCCACTCGCGGTCGACCTCGCGGCGCGCGTCGTCGGGCAGCGGCAGCTTGTCGAGCTTGGCCTTGAGCTCGGCCAGGGCCTCGTCGCCCGCGCCTTCGCCCTCGCCGAGCTCCTTCTGGATCGCGCGCAGCTGCTCGCGCAGGTAGACCTCGCGCTGGCGCCCGCCGAGCTCCTCCTTGACCTTGGACTGGATGTCCTCCTGCGCCGACAGCACGTCGATCTGGCGCTGCATGAGGATCAGCACGCGGCGCAGCCGGTCCTCGATCGCGAGCGCCTCGAGCAGGCCCTGGCGCTCGGCCACGGGCGCGTCGAGGTAGCTCGCCACGATGTCGGCGAGCCGGCCCGGCTCGGTGATCTGCGCCAGCATCTGACCGACGGCCTCGGTGGGCACGCCGCGCCGGGTGGCGAGCTCGGCCGCGCGCTCGCGGACCTCGCGGTGCAGCGCCACGAAGGTCGGGTCCTTGGGATCGAGCGGCGGGAGCTCGGTCGCCTCGGACACGGTCGCGAGCAGGTAGCCGTCCTTGGGCACGACGCGCACGGCGATGCCGCGCTCGTGGCCCTCGAGGACGACGCGCATGCCGGCCAGGCCGCGCTCGACCGAGCTGATCGTCGCGATCGTCCCGATCGTGTACAGGCCGTCGGGCACGACCTCGTCACCGTCGCCGCGCTGGGCCACGACGAGCACGCGGTGCTCGGGGTCGCGCACGGCGGCCTCGATCGCTCGCAAGGTCTGCGGCCGAGCTGCCGTGACGGGCAGGCTCACGCCGGGAAACAGCACCCCGCCACGCATCGGGATGATCGGGAGGTTCTTGGGCATGAGGATCGAGATGGCCACCGCGGCGGCCCGCCGCAACCTGCCCGAAAGGCCCGCGCCGGCGCCGATCAGCGCTGCTTCGCGGCGCCGGGCAGCGCGCCGACCTCGCCGAGCCAGGGCAGCTGCGAGCTCGTCCAGATCTGGAGCACGGGGCGCAGCTGATCGCGCTGGTGGATCGTCCCGGCACGCAGGCTGTAGACCCGCGGCTCGGGGCCGGGGCTCGCCGCGTAGATCGGCGATCCGCAGTGTTCGCAGAACGCCTGGTCGCGCAGGTTTCCGCTGTCGGCAGTCTTGGTATAGACCCGCGGCGCGCCGCTGACGATCCGGAAGCTGCCGGGCACCGCGCGGATCGAGAACCGGAACGCCGTCCCCGACAGGACCTGGCAGTCGGTGCAGTGGCAGACCCCGGCGCTCGCCGGATCGACGTCGGCCTCGTAGCGAATCGCTCCACAGTGGCAGGAACCGGTGATCTGCATGGTGCCCCCTTCGATGTCGGCGTTGACCGTACCGTCTCGCCGGCGCACGGACGAGGCAACGGCGGCGGGAGCGGCCGGCCAGACCGGCGTAGACCGGCGTAGACCCGGCGCAGACCAGCGGAGGATGACCCGGCCGGGGGTAGGATGCGGCGGCGTCGATCGCGCGGCGAGCTGCTCGGCCGCGGGGAAAGGATCGGGATGCGTCGAGACCCTCTGCAACGACTGCTCGCGGCGCTCGGGCTTGCGCTGGCGCTCGGCGCGTCGACGGTGGCCGCGGGGCCTCCACCCGCCACCGACGGCCGGCCGGCGCCGCCGTGGCCCAACGACTTCACCGCCCGGCTCGAGGCGCTGGCGCTGCTCCAGACCCTCAACGCCGAGCTCCTGAGCCACGACAGCGCGACGATCACGCTCGATCGCTGGTGCGACGCGCACCACCTCGCGTCGCCGGCCGTGGCCGCCAAGGTGGTCGCCGTGCGCGACCCCGCCACGACCAAGCCGGTGACGGCGGAGCAGCGCCGCGTGCTCGGCGTCGGCCCGACCGAGCCGGTGCGCTACCGCCACGTCAAGCTGACCTGCGGCACGCACGTCCTGTCCGAGGCCGACAACTGGTACGTCCCGTCGCGGCTGACGCCCGAGATGAACCGCCAGCTCGACACCAGCGACGTCGCCTTCGGCCGCGCGGTGCTGGCGCTGCACTTCCAGCGCCACACGGTCGCGGCGCGGCTTTTGTGGTCGCCGCTGCCCGACGGCTGGGAGGTCGCCGGCGGCGCGCTGCCCGACCCCGGCGCGAAGACCCTGCCGGTGCCGCACGCCGTGCTCGAGCACCGCGCGGTGCTGATGCTGCCCGACGGCACCGTGATCAGCCAGGTGGTCGAGACCTACACGGCCGAGGTGCTCGGCTTTCCCCCGCCCCGCCCGCTGAAGTGACCGCAACGCTTCCACCACGAGGAGAATCGACCATGGGAGTTGTCAAGAAACCGACGCCCGACGAGCTGCGCGACATCGCCCGGACGCTCGGGCTCCACCTGACCGACGCCGACGTCGCGTCGTACCTGGAGCTGATGACCGGCACGATCGACGGCTACAACCTGCTCGCCGAGATGGCCAATGACCTGCCAGCGGTGAAGTACCCGCGGACGCCGGGCCACTTCCCCCAGGGCGAGGACAACCCGAACAACGCCTGGTACGTCAAGACCACGATCAAGGGCGCGGCCGGCGGCAAGCTCGCCGGCAAGACCGTCGCGATCAAGGACAACGTGTGCATCGCCGGCGTGCCGATGCTCAACGGCAGCTCGACGCTCGAGGGCTACGTCCCCGACGTCGACGCGACGATCATCACCCGGATCCTCGACGCCGGCGCGACGATCGTCGGCAAGGTCCACTGCGAGTGCTTCTGCTTCTCGGGCGGCAGCCACACCGGCGCGTACGGTCCGGTCCACAACCCGCTCAAGCACGGCTACTCGGCCGGCGGCTCGTCGTCGGGCAGCGCGGCCGTGGTCGCCAACCGCGAGGTCGACATGGCGATCGGCGGCGACCAGGGCGGCTCGATCCGGATGCCGGCGTCGTACTGCGGCATCTACGGCCTGAAGCCGACCTGGGGCCTGGTGCCGTACACCGGCGTGATGCCGATCGAGCTGACGCTCGACCACACCGGGCCGATGACCGCGACCGTCGCCGACAACGCCGCGCTGCTCGAGGTCATCGCCGGCCCCGACGGGCTCGATCCGCGCCAGGTCCACGGCCGCGCCGCCGCGCCGTACACCCAGGCGCTCGGCGCAAAGATTACCGGCATGCGGATCGGCGTGCTGAAGCAGGGCTTCGAGGCGCCCAACGCCGAGCCCGACGTGCTCGCCATGGTGCGCAAGGGCGCGGCCGCGTTCGGCCGGATGGGCGCCACCGTCGAGGAGGTCTCGATCCCGGCGCACACCACCGCGATGGCGATCTGGGCGGCGATCGCCACCGAGGGCGCCACGGCGCAGATGATGCTGGGCAACGGCTTTGGCTTCAACTGGAAGGGGCTCTACGTCACCAGCCTGCTCGACGCCCACGCCGGCTGGCGGCAGCGCGCCGACGAGCTCTCGGACACGCTGAAGATCACCATGCTGGCCGGCGCCTACATGACGCAGAAGTACCGCGGCCACTACTACGCCAAGGCCCAGAACCTCGCGCGCCGGCTGACCGCCGCCTACAACGACGCGCTGTCGCGCTACGACGCGCTGCTGATGCCGACCACGCCCGTCAAGGCGAGCCGGCTCCCCGGCCCGGGCGCCGGGCGCGAGGAGGTCCTGACCCGCGCGTTCGAGATGCTGTCCAACTGCGCGCCGTTCGACGTCAGCGGCCACCCGGCGCTGACCATGCCGTGCGGCCTGAGCGAGGGACTGCCGGCCGGCCTCATGCTCGTCGGCAAGCACTTCGACGAGGTCGGCCTGTACAAGCTCGCCAGCGCCTGGGAATCGGGCGGCGACGGCAAGTCGATCCGGCCGTAGGCGCCGGCGGTGGACGGCCTCGGCGGACGGCCTCGGCAGGCGGCCTCGGCGGACGGCCTCGGCGGACGGCCTCGGCGGACGGCCTCGGCAGTCGGTAACGGCGGTCGGCCTCGGCCTCGGCGGACGGCCTCGGCGGACGGCTTCCGGCGGACGGTGATCGGCCTCGGCCTCGGCGGTCGGTCTCGGGTCGAAGTTGACTGACGCACCCAGCTCGCCTCACGGCGCCTCCTCCCTCCACGGCTGGGCCGCCCTGCGCCCGTCCGCGCACGCCCTCGCGCCGAACGCCAGTGCGTCTGGGGTGCTCGCAGCGCCGCCGCGAAGATGTGCGCCGAGAAGACCTCGTGCGCCGGCGAGGGCGTTCGTCACGGGGCCTGGCGCGGATCGGTCGCGACGGGCGTAGCCCAGCCGCGGAGGTCGTCGGCAGAGGGCGTTTCCCTTCCAGAGATGAATACCCAGGAGAAAGACATGCTGGTTGCCTATGACGTCGCGCTGGATCTCGTTCGTGCCCTTCGCCCGGTGGTCGCGCAGCTCCGGACGTACAGCTCCGACGCCGCCGACCAGGTCGAACGCGCGGCCAGCAGCATCGTGCTCAACCTCGCCGAGGGCGGTCGGCGCCACGGCCGCGATCCACGGCGGTTCTGGACATGGCACACGGCAGCGCCGGCGAGATCCGCGGTGCGCTCGATCTGGCAGATGCGTGGGGCTGGCAGGTCGACAGCACGCAGGCGCGCGTGCTGCTCGATCGCGAGCTGCGCCTGTTGTGGGGGCTGACCCGCCGCAGCCGTGCCAACGACGTCGCGCGCGCCGGGTCAGGAGCCAGTCCGAAGCCACGGTGACGGGGAATGCGGCCCAGCGCCGCCACGGTCAGGCCGGCGGGGCCAGCGCGGCGACCGCCACGCGGCTCATCCGCGAGTACTCCGCGTCCACAGCGGTGAGTTTGGCCAGCAGCGCGCGCGACTGCGCACGGAGATTCTCCGGGACGTCTGTGTTCGAGGCCACGGCGAGGAGGTGCCTTACCTGCGCGAGGTGGCGCTCGCGGTCGGCGTTGAGCGCCGGGCGCCGCAGCCCCAGGGCGTCGATCGTCTGCTCGCCGCGCACGTTGCCACCGACCGCGATCGGCACGTGCTCGCGAAAGCTGATGTAGCGCTCCGGGTCCTCGGCCGACGGATCGATGAAGACCGGAGCCTCGCCGGCTGCGGCGTCGCGATGCGATCTCGCTCGCCGGGCCGGCTCGCTCAGCGGGAACAGGTTCTTCTTGTGCCTGCGGTTGCAGCGCTCGCAGGCGAACAGCAGGTTCTGCCAGTCATAGGCCAGCCAGTAATAACCGGGGCGCTGCATCGGCTCGGAGTCGGCCTGCCGCACGGCGCCCTTGGGGCGAAAGTGCTCGACATCGCCGTCGCTGACATGGAGCGGCTTGGCCTCGCAGAATGCGCACTTCTCGTGCTGCATCGCGACCAGCGCCGCCTTGACGCTCGGGTGACCGTAGATCCGTCGGTCGAAGGCCAGGGTTGCGTCTCCGGCCTCGAACGCGGCGCGATCGGCGTCCACCTCGGCCTCGTGCGCCTCGCGGCGAGCCGCACCGTCGCTGCGCAGGATCTCCGGCGCA
>DASWRS010000400.1:0-6331 GCA_036403075.1 Kofleriaceae bacterium | reverse complement strand
GTCGTTCAGATCGAGCAGGACGTCGCCGTCGCCGCCGGTGCCGCGGTTGCGCCGGACGAACCGCGGGTAGTGATGGTCCTCGTCGTCCTCGACCACCAGCGTGCCGCGGTACATGTTGAGCACCACCGCGAGCTCCTCGTTCGTGACCTCGTCGCGATCGAGGAAGAACGCCGGGATGGTGACCCGGGTGCGCGGGACCTCGCGCTGCATCTGCGCGCGATCGCAGCCGGCGCCGATCTCGCCGCACTCGCGATCGAGCTCGCCCGGGTCGCGGCCGACGTCGATCGTCCCGACATCGACCCGGACCATGCCCGGCGGGGCGGCCGCCGCGAGCGGATGGGCCGCCGGCCGGTAGGTGATGATCGCCGCGGCGACCGCCAGGGCGGCCATGTACGCGACGTGGCGGGTGCCCGGGCGGCGGCGGCCTCGCTCGGCCGGTTGCAGCGCGGGCGGAGGTGGGGGCGGGGGCGGCGGCGTTGTCTCCGAGCCCGGCGCCCGCTGCGCCGAGATCTCGAGGGTGAGCTCGCGCAGCGCGGCGAGCAGGCTCGCACCATCGGCGAACCGGCCGGCCGGGTCGCGCGCCAGCATCCGCGCCGTGTGCTCGCGCAGCCGGGCGGGCACCGCCGCCCAGGCGCCCTGGGACAGCGCCGGCGTCTGCTCGAGCGTCGCCGTGATCAGCGCTGCCGGGGTCGCGCCGCGGAACAGGCGCTCGCCGGCGACCAGCTCGTAGAGGATGACGCCGAGCGCGAACACGTCGACCCGCGCGTCGATCGGCTCGCCGGTGCACTGCTCGGGCGCCATGTAGCCCGGCGTGCCGGACACGGTGGCGATGCTGCCGCCCTCGAGCATCGTCGGCCGGCCCGGCAATCCGGGCTCGTCGACCTGCACCAGGGTGTGGCGCGCGAGGCCGAAATCGAGCAGCTTGATCCCGCGCTGCGCCGTCAGCATCACGTTCTCGGGCTTGAGGTCGCGATGCACCACGCCGTTGGCGTGCAGCTCGGCGAGGCCCTCGGCGATCTGGGTCGCGATGTCGATGACCTGGAGCAGCGGCACCGTGCGCCCGGCCATCCATTGCCGCAACGTGCCGCCGGAGACGTGCTCCATCGCGACGAACGCGAAGCCCTGGTGAGACCCGACGTCGTAGACCCGCGCGATCCGCTCGTGCTCGACCCGCGCGGCGAGCTGGGCTTCCCGCAGCAGCCGGGTGAAGTCGGCCGGGTCCTGGTTGGCGCTGGTCGCGTCGAGCACCTTGAGCGCGACGACCCGGCCGAGCACGGTGTCGGTCGCCGCGTAGACCGTCCCCATGCCGCCGCGGCCGAGCCGCCGATCGATGACGTAGCGGCCCGACTCGCTCCACCGCGTGCCGGGCGCGGCGGCCGTGCGCGGCCGGCGGGGCGGAGCCGCCGCGATCGCCCGCAGCAGCGCCTCGTCTTCGTGATCGACGTCGCGATCGGCGTTCTCGAGATCGACCTCGGCCGCGTTCTCGAGATCGATCTCGGCGACGCTCTCGCGCTCGACCTCGCGCTCGACCTCGTTGCCGAGCTTGCGGGTGGTCAGCTCGGCGTCCGGATCGTCCGGCAAAACCGCGCGCAGCGTGTCACCCGCCTCCGCATTCGCGGTGCGGGGCCGTCCGGGTTGGGTCTTGCTGGAGCTATGAGACACGGGGGAGCGCTTTGGCTTCTTCCTGACAGAACCCTCGGCGGCGCCGATGTGAAGGGTCGGAGGTACGATTTCGGATGAGCCGCCCAACCGGGCGAAATGCCGGCGGTTAGCTGGCCAGGGCGGTCCTCGCGCGCGCGACCAGGCGCTGCTTGATCAGCTGGAAGCGCTTGCGAAGCCGGGCGGCTTCTCGCTTGCGGTCGTCCTCGCTGAACGCCTCCGGCGTGTCGGCGAACGCCAGCGCGATGTCGTCCCAGGCGAGCTTGCGATCGACCCGGAGGATCAGCAGCGTGCGATCTTCGATCGGCAGCTCGTCGCGGAGCGCCGTGAGCTGTTGCCGCCGGTCGCTGGCCAGCAGGGAGCGGGTCCGGGTCCGGCTGACCGCCAGGACGTCCTTCAGCTCGGAGATCGGGACCCGACCTTCCTCGTGCCGGCGGGTCCGCTTGCGGAACCGGCCGATCTCGCGCCGGGCGAGCACGTAGGTCCAGGTCCGCAGCGAGCAGCGCCCCTCGAAGCCGTCGAGCGACCGCCACAGCCGCTCGCTCAGCGCCGAGAACACCTCGTCGGCGTCGGCATCGCCGAGCACGCCGGACAGAAAGCCCAGGACCTCCGGCCCCAGCTCGCGCAGCGCCAGCGTCACCGCGGCGCCGGTCTCGCCCGCTGCCAGCAGTGAGCGAACCCGCTCGTCGTACTCACGCATCACCCATCACGCCCCTCCCTCGCCGCAGCGTGCGACCGCGGCAATCCTTACCATGCGAAGAAACCCCGGTCCAGACGCAACGCAGCGCGTGACCGGCGAGACAGGCGGCCGAAACCGGCAGGCGTCAAAACGTCACGAGCAGGGCGACCTCGAGCGCGGTGTCGTAGCGCCGGACGCCATCGGGCGGCGTGCGGTCATAGGCGACGTTGAAGCTGTCCCTGAGCGCGATCCGCGACGACAGCTTGCTCTGGACGGCGAGCTCGCCGAGCACGCGGAGGTCGCCCGGATCATCGAGCCGCGGCTGGGCGTAGACCGTCTCGACGATCGTCACGCTCGCGCTCAGGTCCTCGTGGCCCGTGAGGTAGACCGAGCCGCGGTGCGCCGTGCTGCGGCGGCCGGCGTCGCGCGTGCCGGCCCGGCGATCGAGCCGCTCGCCCTCGAACAGGTAGGCGGCGCCGGCGAGCAGCGCGAGCGCCTTGGTGTCGAGGATCTGGAGCGCCGGGCCGGTGCCGATCAGCGCGCGCAGGCTGAGCCGCCGGAACTGATCGTACTCGTGCTGCGCGAACGCCTCCCACCGCCACCGGCAGTCGAGCTCGATCCGCGTGCGGGCGTGCTCGAACGACTTCCTGGTCAGGGTCAGGCCGCGGCTGGTGCCGTACTCGGCGCGCGCGAGCACGAGGCCGAGCACCCGGCCGCTCCGCACCACCACGTTGCCGGCGCCGCCGAGGTCGAACAGCGGGTTGTTGCCCTCGCGCCAGTTGACCTTGAGCTCGACCTGGCCGGTGACGTCGTCGTGCTCGGGTGCCTTGGCGAGCGCGCCCTGGACATTGACGATCTGGGCGTGAGCGCTGGTCGTGGTGAGACCGATCACGGCGATCACGAGCCAGGCGCGCGGCATGAGGCCGCGGATCGTAGCGGAACCTGCCGCCGCGTGGCGCGATGTAACCGGCGGACGGTGTCCTCGCACCATGTCCGTGCTGGTTCCGGCGGCCACCTTCCCGGAGTCGGCGAAGGACCGTCATGCCACGCCTGGCGATCGGCCGGAGCCTGTCCGTCGTGTTGCTGCTGCTCGCCCACCGTGCCGCCGCCCAGCCGGCCGGCAACGTGACGATCGATCCGTTCCGGCCCGCGATGGACTCGCGCGGCTACCTCACCGTCAATGCCTCGCAGGTGCTCGGCGACCGCGAGCTGTCGTTCGGCCTGGGCTCGCTCGACTGGGGCCACCACCTGCTGCGGCTCGACGCCGACGGCAAGTCGTACTCGATCGACGACATGATCACGGCCACGCTGATCGCCGCCGTCGGGCTGCACGTCGGTCCGGCCGAGCTCGAATTCGGCGCGTCGTTGCCGCTGCGGATCATGAGCGGCTCGCGCGGCCCGGGCAGCGTCGGCGGGCCCGGTGGCGGCATGTTCGGCGTCGACGGCCAGGGCCTGGGCAACGTCGGGCTCCACCTCAAGGCGCGGCTCGCCAGCACCAGCCGCGGCCCGCACATCGGCCTCGGCGTGATCGGCAGCCTGTACCTGCCGACGATCAGCCCCAGGGACCGCTTCCTCGGCGAGGACCAGCTCGTGCCCCAGCTGATCGGCGTGATCGACAAGGAGATCGGCCGCGACCGCCGGCTGCGGCTGTCGCTCAACGGCGGCGTCCGGCTGCGCCGCACCACCACGTTCACCAACAGCGATCCCGGCCCGGACATGGCCCCGGTGACCGGTCGCTCGATCACCGCTGGCAGCGAGCTGCCGCTCGGGTTCGGCGTCGCCTACGCGCTGGCGCCGCAGCGCTTCGATCTCGTCGGTGAGGTGTTCGGCGCGATCCCGCTCGGCGCGCACCAGAGCTACCAGCCGCTCGAGGCGCTCGCCGGCGTCAAGCTCTACCTTGCCCGCAACTCGTTCCTGACCCTGGGTGCCGGCCGCGGCCTGCTCGCGGATCGCGGCGCCAACCCCGACCTGCGCGCGTTCATCGGCATCGTGTTCGAGCCCAGCATCGGCGACCGCGACGGCGATGGCATCAAGGACGACCTCGACCGCTGCCCCGACGCGCCGGAGGACCACGATGGCTGGGAGGACGAGGACGGCTGCCCTGATCCGGACAACGATCGCGACGGCATCCCCGACGAGCTCGACCGGTGCCCCGACATCCCCGAGGACCTGGACGGCGTCGAGGACGAGGACGGCTGCCCCGAAGGCGACGTCAACGACCGCGACGGCGACCACATCCCCGACAACGTCGACAAGTGCCCGGACGAGCCCGAGGACTTCGACGGCTTCCAGGACGAGGACGGCTGCCCCGACCTCGACAACGACGGCGACCGGATCCCCGACATCGACGATCTATGCCCGAACGAGCCCGAGGACTACGACGGCTTCGAGGACGCCGATGGCTGCCCCGATCTCGACAACGACCACGACCGGATCCCGGACAAGGACGACAAGTGCCCGAACGAGCCCGAGACCTACAACAACGTCGAGGACGAGGACGGCTGTCCGGACCACGGCGTGGTCACCAAGGTCACCGACGGGTTCGTGATCCTGCAGCCGATCAACTTCGAGTACGACCGGGCGGTGATCAAGCCGGACAGCTTCTACATCCTCGACGCGGTGGTCGCGGCGATGAACGGCAACCCCGACTACACGCTGATCGAGGTCCAGGGCCACACCGACGAGCGCGGCGATGCCGGCTACAACATGGACCTGTCGCGCCGCCGCGCCGCGGCGGTGATGGAGTACCTGATCGCACACGGTGTCGCCGCCGGCCGGCTGGTGTCGCACGGCTACGGCGAGACCCAGCCCGTCGACAAGCGACACATCGAGGCCGCGTGGGCGGTCAACCGCCGGGTCAGCTTCGTGCTCAAGAAGCGCGAGCTGGAGTGAGGCGAGCCGGCTACCGCGCGTAGAACGCGGCGATCGCGTCGACCACGGCGTCGGGGGCCTCGGGGCGGAGCGCCGGGTGGATCGGCAGCGCGAGGACCTCGCGGCAGGCGCGCTCGGCGACCGGCAGCGACCCGGCGCGGTAGCCGAGGTCGGCGAAGCACGGCTGGAGGTGCAGCGGCTCGGGGTAGTAGACCTCGGTGCCGATCCCGGCCGCGGCCAGGTGCGCACGCAGCGCGTCGCGGCGCGGCGCGCGGATCACGAACTGATGATAGACGTGGTCGGCGTGCGGCGCCGGCGGGCGCAGCTCGTCGGGGAGCCTGGCGGCCGCGAGCAGCCCGCGGTAGCGCTCGGCGTGCCGGCGGCGGGCGGCGGTCCACGCCGGCAGGTGCGGCAGCTTGGCGCGCAGCACCGCGGCCTGCAGCGGATCGAGCCGGAAGTTGCCGCCGATCGCGACGTGGTGGTACTTGGGCCGCGCGCCCTGGGTGCGCAGCAGCGCGATCCGTTCGGCGAGCTCCGCGTCGTCGGTCAACACCGCGCCGGCATCGCCGAGCGCGCCGAGGTTCTTGGTCGGAAAGAACGATACGGCCGCGGCGCGGCCGGCGACCCGAGGTCCGCCGAGGCTCTGGGCGGCATCCTCGATGATCGGGCACGGCGCGGCGGGCAGCACGGCGGGGTGGCCGAACAGATGGACCGGCACGACCGCGCGCGTCCGTTCGCTGCATGCCGACGCGGCCGCGGCCGGATCGAGCGTGAGAGACTCGTCGGCGATGTCGGCGAACACGATCCGCGCGCCGAGCCGGGCGGCGCCGCCGGCCGTGGCGAAGAACGTCAGCGGCGTGGTCACGACCTCGTCGCCGGGGCCGATGCCGAGCGCGACGAAGATCGCGTGCAGCGCGTCGCTGCCCGAGCTGGTCCCGACCGCGTGGCGCGCGCCGGCGGCGGCCGCGAGCTCGCGCTCGAACGCCGCGACCTCCGGCCCGCCGATCAGCACGCCGCTGTCGAGCACGCGCGCGATCGCGGCGTCGATCGCCGGTCGCACCGCGGCGAGCTCGGCCGCCATGTCGAACAGCGGGACCTTCACCGCGGCAACGCTAGCATCCG
>DASWRS010000399.1:0-12346 GCA_036403075.1 Kofleriaceae bacterium | reverse complement strand
CGCTCGCCGCCCGGACCACCGCGCTCGCCTGCTGGCCGGCCCCGCTCGTCGCCGGGACCACCGCGCTCGCCTGCTGGCCGGCCCCGCTCGTCACCCGAACCACCGCGCTCTCCGCTCGGATGCCCGCGGCGCTCACCAGTTGGCTGTCCGCCACGCTCGCCGCTCGGTCGCCCACGCACGTCAGCGGGTCGCGCAACACGCTCGACCGGCTCGTCGTCGTCGCTGCTCGGCTCCCCGCGCTCGTCGTCTGATTGCTCGTCGTGTAACTCGAGCTCGGCCTCCTCCTCGGCCCTCAGCTTGGCCCGCGCGCGGCGCGGGATGTCGGTCGCCTCACGCTTGGCGCGCCATCGGCCACGCGCGACCGCGCTGTGGTCGAGCCCCACGACGTCGCGCAGCTCGTTGAGCTCCGTCTGGGTGAGCTCACGCGCGTCACCGACGCGCAGGTCGTGGAACGTCAGGTTCGCGAACGCGACCCGCTGTAGCTTGTCGACTCGGTAGCCGAGCGCCTCGATCATGCGGTGGATCTGGCGGTGCTTGCCCTCGTGGATCGTGATGCCGAGCCAGGTGTGCTTGCTCTCGCCCGGCAGGACCTCGATCTCTGCGGGCAGGGTCGTGGTGCCATCGTCGAGCGTGATGCCCTCGCGAAGCGCGGCGATGTCGGCCCGCTCGAGGTGACCGTGGACCTTGACGTGATAGGTCTTGGGCACATGGCTCGCCGGTGCGAGCAGCCGCGCTGCCAGATCGCCGTCGTTGGTGAGGAGCAGAACGCCCTCGGAGTAGAAGTCGAGGCGGCCGACCGGCTTCACCGGGATCGGCAGGTTCGGCAGGTAGTCCATCACCGTGGGCCGGCCGCGATCGTCGGACACGGCGGTGATACAGCCCTTCGGCTTGTTGAACAGGACGTAGAAATGCTCGAGCGCGGAGACGGCCTCGCCGTCGACGAGGACCGCGTCGTGATCGGGATCGACCTTGGTGCCGAGAACGGTGACCACGGCACCGTTCACCGTGACTCGGCCGGCGGTGATCAGCTCCTCGGCTTTTCGGCGTGCGGCGACGCCGGCGGTCGCGAGGTACCGCTGCAGACGGACGGGCTCGGTCATGGTTATTCCTGGACGGGCTCGGCGTGCGCCGGCCCGATCGAGCTGTCACTCAGGCTCTTGTCGAAGCCCTCGGGTACGTGATCCGCGTCGTCCGGCGACGCCTCCGGTCCCACGACGTCAAAGTGACGAGACCCGCCGGGCCAGCGTCCATGGTCTGCAGCCGAGGACTCGTCCGCCAAGATGTGGTCGGACGACGCGTTGTGCGCACTGTCGAGCTCGTTCTCACGGCCCTCGTGCAGCGCGGCGGCGAGCTCGTTCTCACCGCCTTCGGACGCGGCAGCAGGCTCGTTCTCACCGCCCTCGTGCGGCGCGGCAGCAAGCTCGGTCTCACCGCCTTCGTCGGACGGGGCAGCAGGCTCGTTCTCACCGCCCTCGTCCGACGCGGCAGCAAGCTCGTTCTCACTGCCCTCGTCGGACGCGGCAGCAGGCTCGTTCTCACCGCCCTCGTGCGGCGCGGCAGCAAGCTCGGTCTCACCGCCTTTGTCGGACGCGGCAGCAGGCTCGTTCTCACCGCGCTCGTGCGGCGCGGCAGCAGGCTCGGTCTCACTGCCCTCGTCGGACGCGGCGGCGAGCTCGGTCTCGGTGCCATCGTGGGACGGGGCGGCGAGCTCGGTCTCGGTGCCATCGTGGGACGGGGCGGCGCGTTCGTTCTCACCGCCCTCGTCGGACGCGGCAGCGAGATCGGTCTCGGTGCCCTCGTAGGACACCGCCGCGAGCCCGTGCTCGGCGCCCTCGTTGGACGCAGCGACGAGCTCATCGTCCGAGCCCTCGTCGAGGGCATCGCCGGCGTCAGAGGGAGCGTCGAGCTCGTCCTCGACCCCCTCGGCGGCAACATCGGCGCCGGGGTCGGCGACCGCGGCTGCGCTGGATCGGTCGACGGCATCCGCCGCGGCCCAGAATGCCGCGACGGCGGCCGAGAGCTCGGCGGCCGAGGCGCTCGCGCTCGCCGGGGAGCCGTCCTCGGAGAGGCCGCCACCGCCGTAGCCGCCGAAGCCGGGCATCGGTCCGCCGCCGCCGAAGCCACCACCGCCGTTACCAGAGCCGCCGCCGTTACCGGAGCCGCCGCCGTCACCACCTCCGCCGCCGTCACCGCCTCCGCCGCCGCCGCTGTCACCGCCACCACCACCGCCGCCGTGGTCGTCTCCGCCATCGGGGCCACCCGGGCCGCCGTCACTGGCAGCGGCCGCTTCGCCGAGGTCTGCGTCGGGCGCGATGCCGAGTCGGTCGCTCATCACCTTGCGGCTCTCGGCGGTGAGCTCGGAGTACTCGCGCAGCGTTGGCAGCTCGCGTAGATCGCCGAGGCTGAAGAAGTCGAGGAACTCCTTGGTCGTGCCGTAGAGCATCGGCCGGCCGACCTCCTCGCGCTTGCCGAGCACGCGGATCAGCATGCGGTCGATCAGCAGCTTGAGGGTGGCGGTGGAGTCGACCCCGCGAATGTCGTCGATCTCGGGCCGGGTGATCGGCTGACGATACGCGATGATCGCGAGGGTCTCGAGCTGCGCGCGCGACAGCCGCACCGGCCTGCCGGCGATCAGCTGCTGGACCCACGGCGAGAACTGGGTGCGGGTCCGGAACTGGTAGCCGCCCGAGACCTGCTGCAGCACCAGGCCGCGGTCGCGATGGTCTTCGGTCAGCTCCGAGAGCGCGTGCTCGAGGCGCCGCACGTCGCTGACGCGCGTCAGCTGGCGAAGCCGCTGCACGGTGATCGGCCGGTCGGACGCGAAGATCAGCGCCTCGACGAGGTACTTGAGCTGCAGGGCGTCCATCGACGCCGCACTGGTCGGAAACATGACCACGGCGTCGTCGTCAGCGCCCTCCGCGGCGTCATCACCCGCCGCGACGTCATCACCGTCTCCCGCGATTTCACCGTCTGCCGCGATCTCACCGTCTGCCGCGATTTCACCGTCCGCCGCGATTTCACCGTCCGCCGCGACCTCACCGCTCGCCGCGAATTCGACGTCCGTGGCTTCATCGCCCGCCGTGACTTCGCCGTTCGCCGCGACCTCACCGTTCGCCGCGAATTCGATGTCCGCGGCTTCATCACCTGCCGCGACTTCAACGTCCGCGGCGACTTCCACGTCCGCGGCGTCATCGCCCGCCGTAACGTCATCACCCGCCGTGACGTCATCACCCGCCACTTCACCGTCTGCAGTGGCTTGACGCGCTGCGGAGTCCGCATCGCCGTCCCGGTGAGCCGGAGCGCCGTTCCCACGCGAGCGCGCTGCACGCGTTGCGCGCTGACGTCGCGCAGGCTTGGTGCGGAGCGCGTCCTTCGCGGCGGTCGCGAGGTCGTCGGCCGTGGCGGCGGCCGTGTCGTCGTCCGCGGCCGTCGGGGCGGCGGCGGCATCGGCTGCCGCGTGTGCATCGACTGCGCCGCTGGCGGCGGCCGCGCCGGCCGCATCGATCTCGGCGGCGGAAGCTGCGGCGCGGGCCGCGCGGGTGCGGCCGGAGGCGCGGGCGCGACCGGCGGCGCGGGCGTGGCCGGGGCTCGCGGAATCGCCGGTGTCGGAGCCGTCGGTGCCACCGGCACCCTCGGCGCCATCGGCACCCTCGGGCGCCTCGGCGCCATCGGCGCGGCCGCCGCCGGTGGTGGTGGTGGTTGCCACGACATCGTCGGCCGTGACGACGTCCTCGGTGGTTGCGATATCCGCTGTGGTTACGACGTCTTCGACCGTCGCGATCGCGCTCGTGTCGACCCGACCGACCGGCCCGCTGCCCTCGGCGAGGACGTCGGCCGGGACGGCCTCGGCGGTCGCCTTACGCTGTTTTCCGCGCTTTCGACTCACGGGACACCTCGCCCGGGCTTCTAGCACGCTGGTACGACACTACGAGCGGGCGGATCAGCCGTCGACCGGGCCGCGGCCGAGCGCCTCGTGGACCTCGTCGACCGTGCGGCTCCGCCAGTGCCGGAGGTGGTTGTCGTAGGTGGTCAGGGTGCGCGACTCCATGCGGTCGCAGCACAGCACGCCCTGCAGGTGATCGATCTCGTGCTGCAGGATGCGCGCGTACCAGCCCGAGGCGACCTTGACGACCGGAGCGCCGTTCTCGTCGAGCGCCTCGACCCGGACGCGGCGCCAGCGCGGCACGACCATGGTGAACCCCGCGAAGCTCAGGCAGCCCTCGTAGGCCGCGACCCCCTCGTCGCCTTCGACGACCAGCCGGGGGTTGATCAGGACGTGGAACGCGACGGCGGCGCGCTCGCGCTCGGCGAGCTGCGCCGGAGACAGGCCGGCGTGGGCCTGGGGCGGATCCTCGATCACCACGAGCTGGAGCGACTCGCCGATCTGCGGCGCGGCCAGGCCCACACCCGGTGCGTCGCGCATGGTGTCGCGCATCCCCGCGATCAGCGCCCGGACCGCGGGCGTCGCGATCTCGTCGCGCTCGAGCTCTCGCGCGCGCTGCCGCAACACCGGATCTCCGACTTGCACGATCTTGAACGTCACCACAAGCCGAACGTAAGCCACCGCGCCGGTGAGGTCGTCGAAAAATCGCGCGCAATGGACGGTGAGCGCGTATGCCACACCCGGCACCGCGGACGGCGGCACCGCCACTCGTGCGATCGCGGTGGCGAGCGCTGTGTTCCGGATACGGAGCACATCGGCGGCGAGCGCTGGGCTCGGAGGTCGTGCTCCGGGCCGACCGTGGCGATCGCGCCGCTCGCCGAGATGACGGCCGCGGCGCCGGACCTGTGCGAGCGGCGAGCGGCGGCTCAGCGGTAGTCGTCGGACCGCGCCACGCCCTGCTCCATCCGCGCGCGCAGATCGTCGCCGGCTCGCTCGATGAAGATCTCGTCGTCGCCCGGCGGCTGGGACAGCGCGATCAGCCGCAGCTTGGCCATCTCGAGCAGCGCGAGGAACGTCACGACCGCCTCGGCGCGGATCTCGAGGAGGGTCCGCGGCGCGCCGTCGCGCAGAAAGCCGAACATCGAGGTGAAGGTGAACCGGCCCTCGGCCTCGAGCCGGTCGGTGAGCTCGGCGATCTTCTGGCTCACGCTGAGCCGGTCGATCATCACGTCGTGCGAGACCTTGAGCTTGGCCTGCTGCATGACGCGATCGAACGCCTCGATCAGCTTGTGCACGGGGAACGGCGCGAGCGGCGCGATCGCGTCGGGATCGACGCCGTCGCCGACCGCGTCCTCGACCGGCGTGCCGCGCGACCAGACGTTGCGGCCGACGACCGGCTGCTGGCCGAGCTGCTGCGCGGCCTCCTTGTACTTCTGGTACTCGAGCAGCCGGCGGATCAGGTCGGCGCGCGGGTCGACCTCGACCTCGCCGTCCTCGCCCGCCTCGCCGTCCTCGTCCACGAGCGGCTCGGGGCTCGGCAACAGCTCGCGCGACTTGATGTGGCACAAGGTCGCCGCCATCAGCAGGTACTCGCCCGCGACGTCGATGTCGAGCCCCGCCATCGCGTCGAGGTACTCGAGGTACTTCTCGGTGACGAACGCGATCGGGATGTCGAGGATCGACAGCTCGTGCTTCTTGACCAGGTGGAGCAGCAGGTCGAGCGGACCCTCGAACACGTCGAGGGCTACCTGATAGCCGGCGGGATCCATGCGCGGCGACGGCTCCTAGACCACGCCGAGGACGTGATAGACCAGCATCGCGAGGTGGGTCGCGGGCCAGCTGAACACGACCTGGATCTTGGGGATCAGCATGATCCCGAGCACGACGAACGGCGCGTAGCGCGCGAACTGCTCGAACTGGTCGCGATAGCGATACGGCGTGAAGCTCTGGGCGACGTGGCCGCCGTCGAGCGGCGGCACCGGCAGCAGGTTGAAGAAGAACAGCACGAAGTTGGTGACCACGGCAAACCGCAGGATCAGGCCGACGCCGGTCGACAACGTCACGATCTGCTGCGAGATCAGCACGGCGTGGACCGACGCGATCACGACGGCGAGCAGGAGGTTCATCGCCGGTCCGGCGATGGCGACCAGGACCTTGGCGGTCGACATCGAAACCCGGCGCGAGATCCGGTGCGGCTGCCACTGCACCGGCTTGCCCCAGCCGAAGCCGCCGCCGATCCCGGTCATCGCCCCGTAGAGGCTGCCGACCAGCGGCAACAGCAGCGTGCCGACCGGATCGGCGTGGGCGAGCGGGTTCAGCGTGACCCGGCCCTGACGGCGCGGGGTGTCATCGCCCAGCCGGTCGGCCATGAAGGCGTGCCCGAACTCGTGCAAGGCCACCGAGATCAGCAGCACGAACACGTAGATGAGGATCCAGCGAATCTGTTCGGAGGAGAGGTCCATGCCGTGGCGCTCGGTCGCTGGACTATGGACGGACGCCGCCGTGACTGCAACCCCCGCAAAAAACTTGCGCAGCGCCGGCGGTGGCCGACGATCGCGCAATGGCGCGCAGGCTGAGCCTCGACGAGGCGGTCGACCTGTTTCTCGATCACGTCAAGATCGAGCGCGGGCTCGCGCGCCACACGCTCGAGGCCTACGGCCGCGACCTGGCGCGATTCACCGGGTTTGTCGCCGCGCGCGGCCGGGTGGTCGCCGATGACATCACCGCGCTCGACGTCACCGACTTCTTGATCGGGCTCGCCGCCGCCGGGCTGGCCGCGCGCAGCCGCGCCCGCACGCTGGTCGCCGTGCGCGGGCTATGCAAGCACCTGGTCGCCGAGCGCTGGCTCGACGCCGATCCGGCGGCGCTGGTCGACGCGCCGCGGATCGGCCGCCGGTTGCCCGGCGTGCTCGGCGAGGCCGCGGTCACCCGGTTGATCGCCGCGCCGCCCGACACGCCGCGCGGCCGGCGCGACGCCGCGATGATCGAGCTGGCGTATGGCTCGGGGCTGCGGGTCTCCGAGCTGATCGCGATCCCGCTGGCCGACGTCAACCTGCGCGGCGGCTTCGTGCGCGTCACCGGCAAAGGCGGCAAGACCCGCGTGGTGCCGATCAACACCGCGACCCAGATGCGGATCGCGCGCTACCTCGAGGACGATCGGCCGCGCTGGCTGCGCGATCCGCGGCAGCGCGCGCTGTTCCTGACCGAGCGCGGCGGCCCGATGACGCGCCAGGGGTTCTGGAAGGCGCTGCGCGGCCACGCCCGGCGCGCCGACGTCCGGCTACCGTCCGGCGACGTGTCGCCGCACAAGCTGCGCCACTCGTTCGCGACCCACCTGGTCGAGCACGGCGCCGATCTGCGCGCGGTCCAGGCGATGCTCGGCCACGCCGACATCACGACCACGCAGGTCTATACCCAGGTCAGCCAGGCTCGCATGATCGAGCACGCACGAAAGCACCCGCGCGCCCGCTGACCGGGACGCGCTGACCGGGGATACGATGCGGCGCATGTCGCTCGTGCGCGCAGCGCTGGTGCTGGGCCTGGGGCTCGGGTGCGGACCCGGGCCCGCGCCGGCGCGGCCCGCACCGGCGGTCGGCCGGGTCGTGCACTACCGCCCGCTCGAGCTTGCGCGCGATGCCCGGCAGCCGGGCCAGGCGGTGATCCTCGGCACCGACGATACGGGCGGCTCGACCGTGCTCGCGATCCCGGTGGCGGCGACGATCGTGGTGGTCTACCCGCCGGCGGTGGGGCGCGCGGGCGAGCTGCCGGCGGTGGTGCTGACCAGCGCGGCGCGCGGACCGGGGCCCGGAGCCCCGGCGGACGCGGCGCGCCCGGGCGGCCCGGTCGAGGTCGGCGGCGCCGGCGAGGCCGACGCGGCGGCCGCGCGGTGGCGCGCCGGGGTGTGGAGCGCGGCGCTGGCGGCGGCGACCGCGCTCGGCAAGGACCTGGGCGACCTGGCGCTCGAGGCCACGCCGGCCGGCCCGATCGACGCTACCGCGTCGGCGCTGGTCGGCGGCGGCTTGCTCGCCGCGCTGATCGGCGACACGATCGATCCGGCGGCGACGCTGAGCGGCGCGATCCAGCCCGATGGCGCGATCGGTCCGGTCGCCGGACTGCCCGAGCAGCTCGCCGCCGCGATCGCACACGGCAAGGCCCGGTTCGGCTACCCGGCCGGGATGCGGATCGCGCGCTCGGTCAGCGGCGCGGACGTCGACCTGGTGCAGCTCGCCCGCGAGCATCGCGTCGAGGCGATCGAGCTCGCCGCCCTGCCCGACGCCTACCAGCTCTTGACCGGCCACCGGCTGCCGGTCCCGGTGCCGGTGGCCGCGGCGGCGATGGCGCTCGATCCGGCGACGCTCGAGCGGCTCGGGGCGACGTACACGGCGTGGCAGCAGCGGCTCGCCGGCGAGTGGGCGCCGCTGCTCCAGCTCGAGCAGGCCGGGCGGCTGCCGGCGGTGGTGGCCGCGATGGTCCAGGTCGCACACGATCGGCGCGGGCGCGCCGAGGCCGACCACCGCGCCGGCAAGCTCGCCGCGGCGCACGGCGAGATGCGCGCGGCCTGGCTCGACGCGGCGGCCGCCAACCAGACCCACGCGGTCGTCGCCCGGCTGGCGACCGGCGACGTCGACGGCGCGGTGACCACGCTCGCCGCGCTCGACGGCGGCGACGCCGCGCTGCGCGCCGTGTTCGGCAAGCTCGGCGAGCTCCGGCCCCAGACCCTGGCGGCGCACCTGGCGGCGCTCGACGCGCTCGACGCCGCGCTGCGCGCCTGGGCCTCCCGCGAGCATGCGGGTGACGCGCTGCGCGCGGCCGGGCAGCTGCTCGGCGAGCTGCACGGCAAGCCCGCGGCCGAGCTCGGCGCGCCGGCGCTGGCCGACGCCATGGCGGCCGCGATCGCGCCGGCCGTGCAGAGCGCGCTGCGCGCCGTCGCCGACGCCACCATCGCCGAGCAGGCGCTCGAGGCGCCCGCCGCCGAGCCCGGCGTGGCCTGCCGCTGCGCGCCGGGGAGCCTGGCGCGGGTGACGACAGGGCTCGCGGGCGCCGCCGCCGCCGCGGTCGGCGAGCTCGACGCGCTGATCGTCGCGCCGATGGCGCAAGCGCTCGGCGTGCCCGACGACGTCGCGCGCCGCCGCGCCGGGGCGATCGAGCCCGACTACGCGCTCGCCGATCTGCCGCGATCGGCAGCGGTCGGGCTGCCGCACGAGCTCGCCACGGCGTGGGGCGACGACGCGCCGGCGACCGGGCTGCTCGCGCTCGCCACCGCGCGCGCCGCGTACCACGCCGCGGCCCGGCTGATCGCCCGGCGCGAGTCGCTCGGGGTCCGCGCCGACGACGCCGGGCGGATCGCCGCGATCGAGCACCCGCAGGCGCTGCGCCGGATGCTCGCGACCGCCGAGCGCAGCGCGCGCGCCGCCGCCCACGCCGCGCAGATCGCCACCGGCGCGATCCCGGCGCAGGCCCGCCTCGCCTACCAGCTCGCCGCCGGCGACGCGGCCGGCGATCTCGGCGATCAGCTCAATGCGCTGGCCGGGCTGTGGGCCGCCACCGCGGTATCGGAGACCGCGGTCGCGCTGGCGCGCGGCTGCGACGCCGCCGCGCCGCCTTGACCTCGATCTGCCGCCCCGGATCGCGCTAGCATCGCGATCGACGTGGTAGCCGAGCGCCGCCGGCGGATCTTGCGGTTCTTCGGACCGCGCGGAGATCTGCTGGCCGCGGAGGCGCCCGGCCTGGTGGTCTACGACGCATCCGGGGAGGTCCGGATCCGGACCGAGCTCGACGACTTTCTCGATGTCGTGGCGGTCGGCGACGAGCTGTGGGTCGCCGCGCCCGGCCGGCTGATCCGGCTGTCGGCGCGCGACGGCAGCCGGATCGCCAGCGAGCCGATCGAGTACCTCGATCCCGCCGGGCGGTTCGTGCAGTCGAGCACCGCGCCGCAGCTGCCGGTCTGGCACGGCGCGCAACCGGTCGTGATCCGCACCGGCCCGACGCGCAGCGAGGTCCCCGGCCCCGGCGGCGACGCGATCCTGCCGATCAGCGACGGACGCTGGCTGCTGTGGCAGGGCGGCCAGCTCCGGCTGTGGCGCAGCATCGGCGAGGCCTGGCGCAAGCCGGTCGGCGATCCGGGGTCGCGGGCCCACGACGTCCAGCTCGTGCTCGACGGCCGGCTGTTCGTGCTCGCGCAGCACCGCGCGGCGCGGCCGGGCGACGATGGCAGCGAGCTGCGGCTGACCGTGGCCGCGGTGTCCGACGGCGCGCTGCACACCCAGCTCCGGCTCCCGGCGGTCAGCCAGCTCGCGATCGCCGCCCGCCGCGGCGTGGCGATCGCGCGCACCGGCGATCGGCTGAGCCTGATCGACCTGCGGTTCGGCCGCTGGCTGCGCGACCTGGTGCTGCCGGGCGGCGTCACCGAGCTCGCGGTCGACGACACCCTGCAGTGGCTCGCGCTGGCCAACCCCGACGGCCTCGAGCTGGTCCGCCCCGACGCGCTCGCGCAAGCGGGGCCGCACGGCGCGTCCGGCGACGGCGTCCCCGGGGGCGGCAACGGCGACCCGGCCGCGGTGCGCGCCCCGCCCCCGATCAACGGCGAGAGCCACGCGGTCGCGATCGAGGTGATCGCCGAGCCCGCCGCGCCCGAGCCCGAGCCGCCGCCCGACGACGCGCCCGAGGCCACGCTCGACGATCTGCCCGACGCGCCGCTGTACCGGCTCGATCCGGTGTCGGTGACGCCGAACGCGACCGCCGCCGAGATCGCGCAGTCGCTCGATCTGCGGCTGCAGCTGATCGGCGCGCGCACCCAGGTCGCGATCGCCGAGGCCTGGGACAGCGGGCGGATCAGCAAGCCCGATCCGATGCGGCCGCCGTTCGTCGACGAGGTCGCCGGCCTGCTCGGGATCGCCAGCGGGCGCGCGTCCGACGAGCTCGCGGCCGCGGTCAGCCTGCTGCAGGCGACCGAGGATCTGGTGACGGCCGCCGAGCACAGCCGGATCGACCGGCTGACCCCGCTCGACGTCCTCGCCCGCGACTTCCACCTGTCCGAGGTCGCGGTCGCGATCCTGTTCGCGGTGGTCGCGCCGCGGCTGCGTGGCGAGCTCGCCCGGCTCTACGGCATCCTGGCCAACGACCCCGGCCGGCCGCTCGTCGACGAGTACCTGCTCGCCCAGATCCTCGGCCCCGGATTCAGCCACCAGATCACGCGCGAGCTCGACGGCGATCGCCCGCTGCGCCGCTACGGCCTGGTCCGGATCAACCCCGGCGACCGCCCGTTCGCCGGGCTCGCGATCGATCCGCTGGTGGTGCGCTACATCGCCAACCAGTCGCCCGAGGGCGAGCCCGACCAGCACCTCAAGGTCCGCCGCGTCGACCGCGACCTGACCGAGCTGCACCTGCCGCGCGCCGTGGTCGCCCGGGCGATCCGGTTCCTCGCCATGCCGCGCGACGATCAGCCGGTGCGGATCGCCGTGCGCGGCCGGACCGGCTGCGGCCGCCACACGCTCCTGACCTCGCTCGCCGCGCGCGCCGGCCGCTCGCTCGGCGTGATCGATCTGTCGACGATCCCGCGCGACGCCAGCCGCGCCGCCGCCACGCTCGAGGCGGTGCTGCGCCGCGCGATGCTGCGCGGCCTGGTGCCCTGCATCGACGGCCTCGAGCTGATCTCGTCCGAGGATCCCGACAGCAAGATCCAGATCACCGCGGTGCTGCGCGGCCACCCCGGGCCGATCGCGATCCGGGTGCCGGCCGAGGCCCAGGTCCCGTTCGACCCCGGCTACCTCTTGCTCGACCTCCCGCAGCGCAACGAGCGCCAGCGCGGCGAGTCGTGGGCCGTCGCGCTCGAGCGCCACCACATCGAGCTCGCCGACCCGAGCGATCTCGCGGCGCGCTACCGCGTCGGCCCCGGCATCATCGAGCGGGTCTGCACCGAGGTGTCGCGGCGCCCCGACCGGCCGGCCGACCCCGCGGCGTGGATGCGCGAGCTCGACGACGCCGTGCGCCAGCACCTCGAGAACCGGCTCGGCACCACCGCCAACCGGATCACCCGGCTCGCGAGCTGGGCCGACATCGTCCTGCCCGAGGACATCACCGACTCGCTGCTCGAGCTCACCGCCCGCGTCCGCCACCGCAAGATCGTCTACGAGCGCTGGGGCTTCGATCGCGCGATGACGACCTCGCGCGGCATCACCGCGCTGTTCTCGGGCAGCCCGGGCACCGGCAAGACCATGGTCGCCGGTGTGATCGCCCGCGACCTCGGGCTCGAGCTCTACCGGGTCGACGTCTCGCGGATCACGTCGAAGTGGATCGGCGAGACCGAGAAGAACCTGGGCTCGTTGTTCGACGCCGCCGAGGACGGCCAGGTCATGCTGCTGTTCGACGAGGCCGACTCGCTGTTCGCCAAGCGCACCGAGGTCAAGACCTCGGTCGATCGCTACGCCAACATGGAGGTCAACTACCTCCTGCAGCGGCTCGACA
>DASWRS010000398.1:0-10238 GCA_036403075.1 Kofleriaceae bacterium | reverse complement strand
CGCGATCGGTGAAGCTGCCGCGGGTCGCCCCGAGGCCCGCGGTGCCCGCCGCGGTGCCGCGCACCACCACCCGCACGGAACCGGCCCGGCGCGAGGGCGAGCCGATCGATCCGTTCCGCGCGCCCGGCGGGACATGACCGGCGGCCAGCGCGCGCTCGCCGTGGCGGCCGCGTTCGTCGCGCTCGCCGTGCCTGGTGCCGGAGCGCTCCGGGCCCAGCCCGCGCCATGGACATCGACTTCGACGACGTCGAGCTCGACCCGCGACCAGGCCGCGTCGCACACCCGCCAGGGCCAGGCGTTCTTCCAGCACGCGGACTACGACCGGGCGATCGGCGAGTACCAGGCGGCGTTCGACCTCAGCGCCGAGCCGTCGCTGATCTTCAACATCGCGCTGTGCCACGACCGGATGAACCGGCCCGAGCCCGCGCTGGCCGCGTTCCAGCGCTACCTCGAGCTCGCGCCGCGCGGCAGCGTCGCCGACGAGGCGCGCAACGACGTCGCGCGGCTGACGCCGATCGTCGCCCGGCTCACCGCCGAGCGGGCCGCGGCCGAGGCGCGCCGGCGCGAACAGGCCGAGCAGCGCCGGCAGGCCGCGCTCGAGGCCGAGCGGCGGCAGGACGTGGCCGCGACGCGCCGGCTGCGGATCGCGCGCTACGTGATGATCGGCGGCGGGGCGATCGCCGCCGGCGGCGCGGCGCTGCACGTCGTGGCGTGGCGGACCCACAACCGGCTGCCCGATGAGCCCGACTACGACACCTACCGCGGCGATCGCCGGGCCGTCGCGACCGAGCAGAAGGTCGCGTACGGCCTCTACGCCGCCGGCGCGGTCACGCTCGCGACCGGCCTGGTCCTCGCGCTCACCACGCACCGCCCCCACGAGGGCCCCCAGGTGTCCGCCGCGCTCGTCCCCGGCGGAGCGACGATGATCCTGGAGTGGTCGCGATGACGCGCCGAGGTGCGGCGACCGCGGCGACCGCGGCGTTCGCGGCGCTCGCCGGCCTCGGCGCCTGCCTGTCGATCCCGCCCTACCAGTCCCGCAACGGCGTGTCGGTCGCCGACGACGCCACCGGCAGCACCGTCGCCGGTCCCCGGTTCGCGCTGCACTTCGCCGGCGGGGCGGGCTTCCACTTCCCCGACGCGCTGACGATCGACGGCCACGACGTCCTGGGCCACGAGGCCCAGGCGACGTGCTTCGACCAGGACGAGGCCGGCGTGCTGATCTTCCCGACGCCCCGGATCAGCGCGATCACCAGCGCGCCGGCGGTGCGCAACCAGCTCGCGCCGGCGCTGCGCGGCCCGGCGGTGGTGCAGATGCGGCTCGACTGGACCACCCAGTTCGGGTGCAACACGACCCGCGCGCCGGGCGGCACGTCGGTGTTCACCGTGTTCCCCGACGGCCGGATCGTCCGCCACGAGACGCTCGAGGATCCCCGGCCCGACGACAACGTGTCGTCGCACGACTGCGCGTGCGACCCGAGCGGCCGCGACCAGGGGTTCACGATCTCGTCGTACTGGACGTTCGCGCGCGCGGCGTTCCAGAACGCGTTCTACTACACCGAGCAGCTGACCTTGCCGCTGCCGATGATGATGGAGTCCGACGTCACCAACTTCGACACCGTGTGCCTGGACGGCCCCGGCTACCACCTGACCTCGACCTGGTTCACGCCGCTGCCGACCGACACCACGGCGGTCCACGGCGGCAAGGCGGTGTTCGGGCACGGCATGATCAAGGCGATCGGCACCTCGGGAGTCGAGCTGCCATGGACCACGCGCTCGACGCTGGCGATCGGCCGCATCGATTGCCGGAGCGCGTTCCGCACCGCGCTCGCGTACGCCGCGCCGGCGGTGCTCCGGGTCAACGGCGGCGACACCACCGTTGCGCGCGATGGGATCTACGGCGGTGACCCCGGCACCGGCGAGCCCGGCCTCGCCTTGTCGACCCGCCACGTCGAGCTGACCGGCGAGATCACCACGCCGTTCGCGGTGTGGCTGACGTTCCCGGGCCCGGTCGAGCTGTTGCGCGCGACCCGTGCCGGCCAGACCGGCGAGTGGTACATCCCGCAGCAGGTCAACGACCGGACGTGGATCGTCTGGTTCCGAGATCCGCTGACCGCCGGTCAGACGATCACGATCGATCCGGGCTGAGCCCGCCGCCGGCCACTGCGCCGCCGGCCACTGCGCCGCCGCCCGATCCCGACGTGCGAACATTGCCCGGCGTGACGACTCGTGGTGCGATGGGCGCGACCGTGCGACCCGGAGCTGCATCGAATCATCCATGGCCACGCGCCGCGGAATACCCCCAAAGGACGTCGCGATGAGCTGGTCAGGGACCTACATCCGCTCCTCGATCGGAGCCAAGCACATCATGGCCGTCACCGGCCTGCTGCTGCTGCTGTTCGCGATCGTCCACATGCTGGGTCACCTGCAGATGTTCGGCGGCCAGGAGCTCTACAACCGCTACGCACACTTCCTTCAGGAGCTCTGGGAGGTGAAGTGGCCGGTGCGCGCCGGCCTGCTCGCCCTGCTGATCATCCACGTCGTGGTCGCGATCGGCCTGGTCGCGAGGAACCGCGCGGCGCGGCCCGCCGGCTACGCCCGGTACCGGCCGGTGACCTCGTCGTGGGTCGGCCGCACCATGGCGTGGACCGGGCTCGCGCTGTTCGCGTTCCTGGCGTTTCACATCCTCCACTTCACGCTCGGCCAGGTCCAGCCCGGGTACTTCCACGTCATGGATCCCAAGGATCGCTGGGACGCGTACTCGATGTTCGTCCACGGCTTCCAGAGCCCGGCGATCTACGGCGTGTACCTCGTCGGCATCGGTCTGCTCTCGCTCCACCTCGGCCACGGCGCGGCCAGCTGGCTGCAGTCGCTCGGCCTGCGTCACCCCAAGTACCCCGCCGATCGGCTCGGCAGCGTGATCGCGATCGCGCTGTTCGTCGGCTACATGGTGCCGCCGACCGCGGTGCTCGTCGGCATCCTCTCGCTCCCCGGATCGTGAGCCCGTGACATGACGCTCAAGCTCGACCCCCGCACGCCCTCGGGCCCGATCGAACAGCAATGGTCGACCGCGAAGTTCGAGATGAAGCTGGTCAATCCGGCGAACAAGCGCAAGTACAAGGTGATCGTCGTGGGCTCGGGGCTCGCCGGCGGCGCGGCGGCCGCGACCCTCGCCGAGCTCGGCTACGACGTCGCGTGCTTCTGCTTCCAGGACTCGCCGCGCCGCGCACACTCGATCGCCGCGCAGGGCGGGATCAACGCGGCCAAGAACTACCAGAACGACGGCGACTCGGTGCACCGGCTGTTCTACGACACCGTCAAGGGCGGCGACTTCCGCGCCCGCGAGTCCAACGTCCACCGGCTCGCCGAGGTCTCGGTCGACATCATCGACCAGTGCGCCGCGATGGGCGTGCCGTTCGCCCGCGAGTACGGCGGCACGCTCGCCAACCGCAGCTTCGGCGGCGCCCAGGTGTCGCGCACGTTCTACGCCCGCGGCCAGACCGGCCAGCAGCTGCTGCTCGGGGTCTACTCGGCGCTGTCGCGCCAGATCGGCGCCGGCAAGGTGCGGATGTTCTCGCGCACCGAGATGCTCGATCTGGTGGTCGATCCGGCGACCGGGCGCGCGGCTGGCATCGTCGTCCGCGATCTGGTCACCGGCCAGATCAGCTCGCACGCCGCGCACGCGGTGATCCTCGCGACCGGCGGCTACGGCAACGCGTTCTACCTGTCGACCAACGCCAAGGGCTGCAACGTCACCGCGACCTACCGCGCGTACAAGCGCGGCGCCGGGTTCGCCAATCCGTGCTTCACGCAGATCCACCCGACCTGCATCCCCGTCGCCGGCGACTACCAGTCCAAGCTGACGCTGATGTCCGAGTCGCTGCGCAACGACGGCCGGGTCTGGGTCCCCAGGAACCCGGCCGACATCGCCCGGCACCCCGATCAGATCCCCGAGGACGCCCGCGACTACTACCTCGAGCGCAAGTACCCGAGCTTCGGCAACCTGTCGCCGCGCGACATCGCGAGCCGCGCCGCCAAGGAGCAGTGCGACGAGGGCCGCGGCGTCGGCCCGGGCGGCCGCGGCGTCTACCTCGACTTCCGCGACGCGATCCGCCGCGACGGCGAGGACGGCATCCGCGACAAGTACGGCAACCTGTTCGAGATGTACGAGCGGATCACCGGCGAGAACCCGTACAAGGTGCCGATGCGGATCTACCCCGCCGTGCACTACACGATGGGCGGGCTGTGGGTCGACTACCACCTGCAGACCACGATCCCCGGGCTGTTCTGCCTCGGCGAGGCCAACTTCTCCGACCACGGCGCCAACCGGCTCGGCGCCTCGGCGCTGATGCAGGGCCTGGCCGACGGCTACTTCATCATCTCGTACACGCTCGGGCACTACCTCGCCGGCGTGCCCGCCAAGAGCCTCGCCGATCCGGCGAGCGCGCCGTTCCGCGACGCGGAGGCCGGCGTGTCGGCCCGGCTCGACCGCCTGGTCGGAGTCCGCGGCACGCGCTCGGTCGATTCGTTCCACAAGGAGCTCGGCCACCTCCTCTGGGAGGACTGCGGCATGGCGCGCAGCCGGCAGTCGCTGACCGACGCGCTGGCCAAGATCTCCCCGCTGCGCGAGGCGTTCTGGCGCGACGTCACCGTGCTCGGCGAGCGCGACAGCTTCAACCAGTCGCTCGAGAAGGCCGGCCGGGTCGCCGACTTCCTCGAATTCGCCGAGCTGATGTGCCAGGACGCGCTGATCCGCGAGGAGAGCTGCGGCGGCCACTTCCGCGTCGAGCACCAGCTCGACGGCGAGGCCCGGCGCGACGACGACCAGTTCTGCCACGCCGCGGTGTGGGAGTACGCCGGTGATGGCGCCGCCCCGGTCCGCAACCTCGAGCCGCTCGCGTTCGAGAACGTCAAGCTCGCCACCCGCAGCTACAAGTGAGCCCCATGACCGACGACGCACGCCTGCTGAACCTCACGCTCCACATCTGGCGTCAGCCCGATCGCGCGTCGCCCGGCAAGATGGTGACCTACCGGGTCACCGACGTCTCGACCCACGCCTCGTTCCTCGAGATGCTCGATATCCTCAACGAGCAGCTGATCGCCCGGGGCGAGGAGCCGGTCGCGTTCGACCACGACTGCCGCGAGGGGATCTGCGGCATGTGCTCGCTGATGATCAACGGCCGGCCGCACGGCGGCCAGCGGGCGACGACCACCTGCCAGCTCCACATGCGGCTGTTCCGCGATGGCGACGAGATCTGGATCGAGCCGTGGCGCGCCCACGCGTTCCCGGTGATCAAGGACCTGTGCGTCGACCGCGCCGCGTTCGATCAGATCATCGCCGCGGGCGGCTTCATCACCGCCAACTGCGGCTCGGCCTCGGACGCCAACGATGTCCTGGTGCCCAAGGACAACGCCGAGCGCGCGATGGACGCGGCCGCCTGCATCGCGTGCGGCGCGTGCGTTGCCGCCTGCCCCAACGGCTCGGCGATGCTGTTCGTCGCCGCCAAGCTCGCCCACCTCCACCAGCTGCCGCAGGGCCAGCCCGAGCGCCTCCACCGCACCCAGGCGATGGTCTCGGCGATGGACGCCGCCGGCTTTGGCAACTGCTCCAACCACTACGAGTGCGAGGCCGCCTGTCCCAAGGCGATCCCGCGCGACGTCATGGCGCTGTTGAACCGCGACTACGCGAAGGCGGCCCTGGTTGCCCGCGATCGCGACGAGCGCTCCGGCGGCGGCGCGGGCTGATGTTCCCCGGCCGCCTCCACGACAGCATGCGATCGAACCGGACCTTCTCGAGATTCAGGATCTTGCCGCGCAGCGGCAGGATCGCGCGGAACTGTCGGCTGCGGCCCTGCTTGGCCGAGCCGCCGGCGCTCTCGCCCTCCTCCGGGCTGTCGCCGGCCCTCGCCAGCGGGTAACGTCTCGCCGGTGATCACCTCCGAGGCCGAGCTCCCCCTGGCGCGCACCGTCGCCGATCCTGCCGCCCGGGACGCCGCGGCCGACGACGCCGAGGCGGTCTGGCTGCGCGACGTGTTCCGACCCGACGAGCCCAACCTGACGCCGCGCGGGATCGTCGCCGGCGTCCTGATCGGCTTCGTCATGTGCCTGTCGAACATCTACGTGTTCTTCAAGACCGGCTGGAGCCTCGGCGTCACGCTCACCGCCTGCATCCTCGCGTTCGCCGCGTTCAAGCTGCTCGAGGCGCTCGGCGCCCGGCCGCTCGGCGTGCTCGAGAACAACGCGCTGACCACGGTGGCGTCGGGCGCCGGCTACATGACCGGCGGTGGCAACGCCGCGGCGTTCGGCGCGCTCGTCATGATCACCACGGTCCAGCCGAACAAGGTCGGCCTGATCTTCTGGTTCGGCATCATCGCGGCGCTCGGCGTGTTCGTCGCGATCCCGATCAAGCGCCAGCTGATCAACCGCGAGGGCCTGGCGTTCCCGACCGGCACCGCGACCGCCGAGACGATCAAGACGATCCACGCCACTGCGGGCGGTCAGGGCACGGCGGCGGCCCGGGCGCTCGGTGTGTCCGCGTTGCTCGCCGGCCTCCTGACCTTCGCGCGCGACTACCTCAAGTGGATCCCGGGCCAGTGGGCGCCCGGGATCTCCGTGTTCGGCCACGAGCTCGTCAAGTGGACGATCGCGATCAAGACCGAGCTCGTGCTGGTCGGCGCCGGCGGCCTGATCTCGTTCCGCACCGGGTGGTCGATGCTGCTCGGCGCGACCGTCAACTATGCGGTGATCGCGCCGGCGCTGCTCACCCACGGCCTGCTCAAGCCGCTCGGCGGCAAGCCGGTCAGCTACGCCGGGATCATCGACTGGACGCTGTGGCCGGGTGCCGCGATCCTCGTCGGCGCCGGCCTGACGTCGTTCGCGCTCGACTACAAGAGCATCGCGCGCTCGTTCACCGGCCTCGCGGCGCTGTTCAGTCCCCGGCGCCGCGCCGCGTCCGGGACCGCCGCGTCCGGGATCGCCGCTGTCGAGGCACCGGACTGGTGGTTCCCCGCCGGCCTGCTGCTGCTCAGCCCCGCGATCATCGCGCTGATGTACCTGATGTTCGACATCCCGGTGTGGGCGGCGGTGTTCGCGGTGCCGCTCGCGGTGCTGATGGGCTTCGTCGCGTCGCGCGTCACCGGCGAGACCGACGTCACGCCGACCAAGGCCCTGGGGCCGGTCACCCAGGCGATCTACGGCGCGATCACCCCGGGCAACCTGGTCGGCAACATCATGTCGGCCAACGTCACCGGCGGCATCGGCCTGCACGCGGCCGACCTCTTGACCACGCTCAAGACCGGCTGGCTGCTCGGCGCCCGACCGCGCCATCAGGTCTACGCCCAGCTGTTCGGCGTGCTCGCCGGCGCCGCGATCATCGTGCCGCTGTTCTACCTCGTCGTACCGATTTCCCAGCTCGGCACCGATCAGTGGCCGGCGCCCAGCGCGGTCGTGTGGGCCAACGTGTCCCGGGCGTTCGTCAATGGCGTCGGCGCGCTGCCGCACTCGGCCAAGCTCGCGATCGCCGTCGGGCTCACCTTCGGGATCGGCCTGACCTTGCTCGACAAGGCCACCCCGGCGGCCGTGCGCCGGGTCTTGCCCTCGCCGTCGGCGATCGGCCTGGCGATGGTCGTGCCGTGGTCCAACAGCATGGCGTTCTTCCTCGGTGCCGCGATCGCCGAGATCATTCGCCGCCGCTACCGGCGCTACGAGTCGTACACCGTGCCGGTCGCGTCCGGTCTGATCGCCGGCGAGAGCCTGGTCGCGATCGCGATCACGATCGCCACGACCGTGCTGTAGGCCGCGCCGCACCGCGCCGCGCCCCGCCGCGCCGCCCCTCAGTAGACCTGACCGGTTCACGGCGGGCGGGAGAACGCCACCACGCGCGCTTGCGACGCGGTCCTGGCCCCTCGCTCCGTCTGTTAACGGCCGGATTGCGATCGGAAGTCCGTGCCATCCTCACGACCGACCGGCGAAGGACCACCCGGCCTGGGAATCTATCTCCGCTCGTGGCCAGACCGTCGTCGCGGCGCTGCGCGTTGCCGTGGTCTCCCGATCGTTTACCTCTGCGCAGGGAACGAGCTGACGCTGAACCCTGCCGCTGGGTCCCGATCGTTCGCACCTCTGCGCAGGGTACGAGCTGACGCTGAAAACCGCCGCTGCCGAGCCCCCATCGTTTGGACCTCTGAGGTAAGGGAACGAGCTGGGTGAAAAACGGCCGCTGCCGGTGGCGCCCGCGGTGTACGCTCGTCTGATGCCGTCGGCGGGCAAGAAGCTGCCGCGACCTACCGGGACCGAGCTCGTGCCACGGCTGATCGCGCCGGGGCCGCCGCCCCAGTGGCGCTTCGGCGAGCTCACCGTCGTGATCGGGGCGACGCGCGCCGAGCTGCGCTATGCGCGCGAGCCGGTCGGCACGTCGCGCCCGGTGCCCGAGGCGATCGTCGAGGCCGCGCGCCGCGCCCGCGATCGCCTCGCCGCGCGGTCGCGCGCCCCCGACGAGCTCCTGCCCGCGCTCGCCGCCGCGTACGCCGCCGTCCTCCGCCGCCGCGGCGCGCGCCCCGGCGATCGCGTCCCGATCGTCGAGGTCCGCGACGCGCTCCGCGCCGCCCGCGCCGGCACCACGCGCGCGCAGTTCGCGTGGGACCTCGCCCGGCTGCGCCGCGAGCGCCGGCTCGTCGTCGGCGGACGCCGCATCGATCTCGGCGTCGCCGCCGGCCACGCCGCGGCGCGCCGGTCGCAGGTCGTGTGGATCGAGGCCGATGGCGGCGGCGGCAGCTACTTCCAGTCGTTCCGGCTCATCGCCCAGGAGGCCCGCTCGTGACCAGGTCCACCCCACCCCGCCCGCCGCCTCGCCCCGCGGCCACCGCCGCCGCTCTCGCCGCCACCGCCGCCGCCCCGGCCGCGCCGGCCCCCCCGGGCTCCGTGGGCGCCGTGGGCTCCGGCGACGACCTCGACCGGATCGGCGCGCGGCGCATCCTCGCGCAGATGGGCGAGAACGGAAAACCGCCCGAGCTCGGCATCTCGCACGTCAACGCCGGCAACGAGTCGTACCTCCGCGTCCTCGACACCGCGTACATCCAGGATCTGATCTGCACCGCCGAGGGCTCGAGCTTCAAGCTCGTCCAGGGCACCTACGGCGCCGGCAAGACCCACTTTCTGTACTGCGTCCGCGACCTCGCCTGGCGGCGCCGGCTCCTGACCGCGTTCGTCACGATCTCGCCCAAGGAGTGCCCGTTCAACCGGCCGCTCGCGATCTACCGCGCCGTCGCCCAGCACCTCGAGCGGCCGCACACCACGGCCGGAGACCCGGTCCGCGGCATCGACGACCTGCTCCGCCAGCACGTCGAGCACCGCATCGCCGACGACGGCCGGGACGACACCCGCGCCTGGATCGACCAGACCCTGGCCCGCGCCGCGTTCACCCGCCACTCGTTCCGCGACGCCGCGGCCGGCTTCGCGCGCGCCGTGCTCGACGCCGACGAGCCGGCCGCCCGCCGCCTAGGCGCATGGCTGCGCGGGGAGGACCTCTCGCTCGCCGAGGCCCGCCTGGCCGGCCTCTACGAGGTCCCGTCCAACGACAACGGCTTCGGCCTGCTGCGCTCGCTGCTCCAGCTCGTCCCGCGCCTGGGCTGGCAAGGCTCGGTGCTGCTGCTCGACGAGGCCGAGCGCCGGCTCGCCCCGGACACCAGGCCGACCAAGGCCCTGGCCGAGACCGTCGATCACCTGCGCGAGCTGATCGACCTCTGCGGCCGCTCCGAGCTGCCCCGCACCCTCGTGCTCTACGCCGTCACCCCGATGTTCACCGAGCACGTCCTGCCGCTCTACCCCGCGCTCCAGCAGCGGCTCGGCGCGCCGATCCAGTTCCTCGACCCGTCCAACCCCAAGGCCCCGGTGATCGATCTCGAGGCCCTCGACCTCGAGCCCCGCAAGCTGCTCCTCGAGGTCGGCAAGCGCCTCGCTCACGTCGCCCGCCTGGCCTACGACTGGTCCCCGCCCGACAAGCTCGTCCACGACAACCTCGAGCGGCTCGCCACGGTCGTCACCCAGGAGCAGCTCGAGGTCGGCCACCGCCGGTTCTTCGTCCGGCTCTGGGTCCGCCTGCTCGATCAGCTCCGCCTCGGCAAGCCCCGCGTCCTCACCGACGACGACCTGCGCAGCCTGGTCCGCGACGAGCAAGCCCTCGTCACCGAGGAAGTCGACGAATCCCTGGTCCACACCTTCTTCGGCATTCCGTATCTGGCCAAGCC
>DASWRS010000397.1:0-38972 GCA_036403075.1 Kofleriaceae bacterium | reverse complement strand
GCGGTGGTCTTGATGATCGCCAGGACCTCGGCGTCGTCGCTGATCGCATCCTGCCAGCGATAGATCGAGCGGATCGCCGGCAACAGGTTCACGCAGGCCGCGAGGCGCTCGTCGACCAAGGTGCGCGCGATGCGCGCGGCGGTCTCGGCATCGGGGAACGTGGACAGCACGACGAGGGCGGCAACGTCCGTCACGTCCGCGCTGTACCACGCGCATGGCAGCCGCGCGACGCGAGGCGAGGCGACGTGCGGTGAGGTGAGTCGCCGGCATTGCCCGGCGAGAGGGGACGGGAGATTGTCGACGTGCGGTGGGTTGAATCGCCCGGCGTTGCCGGGCGAGAAGGGACGCGAGATCGTCGAGGTGCGATCGCGCGACGTCAACGCTCGGCTGGCCGTGGGCGTCCGCGGAGCGGATGGGGTCGGGGCAGCGACCGTGACCAGGATTGGCAGGTCTTGCTCCGCACATACCAAGGGCTGTCTGCGCAGGCGCCGGCGGTGATTCGGCGGGCGCGTCCCCGACGCCCATCCGCGCAGCAGCCCACGGCCGCCGAGCGTGTAGGCGTTCTCCCCGGCGGTCGTGTCGAGGTGCGATCGCCAGCCGAGCGTGTAGGCGTTCTCCCCGACGGTGGTGTCGAGGTGCGATCGCCAGCCGAGCGTGTAGGCGTTCTCCCCGACGGTGGTGTCGAGGTGCGATCGCGAGCGTGTACGCGTTCTCCCCCACGGTAGCCTGGATCAACCGGCGCGGCGCGTGTAGCGTGTCGGCCGTGTTGATCGTCCAGAAGTACGGTGGCACGTCGGTCGGCTCGATCGAGCGCATGCGCAACGTCGCGGCGCGCTGTCTGGCCACGGCGCGCCAGGGGCATCAGGTCGCCGTGGTCGTGTCGGCGATGTCGGGCGAGACCAATCGCCTGCTCAAGCTGGCCGGCGCGATCCACGAGGATCCCAACGACCGCGAGGTCGACGTGATCGTCTCGACCGGCGAGCAGGTCTCGGTCGGGCTGGTCGCGCTCGCGATCCGCGCGGCCGGTGGCAAGGCGCGGTCGTTCCTCGGTCATCAGTGCAAGATCGTCACCGACAGCGCGTTCTCGCGCGCGCGGATCGTGTCGATCGAGAGCCAGCCGATCAAGGATGCGCTCGCCGCCGGCGAGATCGCGGTGATCGCCGGGTTCCAGGGCGTCGACGAGAAGGGCAGCATCACCACGCTGGGCCGCGGCGGCTCGGACACCACGGGGGTCGCGATCGCCGCCGCGCTCAACGCCGACGTCTGCGAGATCTACACCGACGTCGACGGGGTCTACACCACCGATCCCAACCTGGTGCCGACCGCGCGCAAGATCGACCGGATCAGCTACGAGGAGATGCTCGAGCTCGCGTCGCTGGGCGCCAAGGTCCTGCAGATCCGCTCGGTCGAGCTCGGCATGAAGTACGGCGTGAAGATCCACGTCCGCTCGAGCCTTCACGATATTTCCGAGGACGTGCCCGGCACGTGGGTCGTCCCCGAGGAGGCAGCCATGGAGAAAGTCACCGTATCCGGCGTCACCGTCGTCAAGGACGAGGCCAAGATCACCGTCGCCGACCTCCCGGATACCGCCGGCACCGCGGCGCGGCTGTTCGCGCCGCTCGCCGACGCCAACATCTCGGTCGACATGATCGTCCAGAACCAGGGGTTCGACGGCGCGACCGATCTCACGTTCACCGTGCCCAAGGGCGATCGCAAGCGGGCGTGCGAGATCCTGAAGACCCAGGTCCCCGATCTGGTGGGCTCGACCGGCGAGCGGATCGCGTTCGACGACGAGATCGCCAAGGTCTCGGTCGTCGGCGTCGGCATGCGATCGCACGCCGGCATCGCCAAGACGATGTTCCAGCTGCTCGCCGCCGAGAACATAAATATCCAGCTGATCTCGACCAGCGAGATCAAGATCTCGTGCGTGATCGCCCGCAGGTACGCCGAGCTCGCCGTGCAGTGCCTGCACGAGGGTTTCGCACTGTCGCAACCGCCGAGCGAGCGCCCCGGCGTGTGAGGCGGCGGCGGCGGCGGCGCCGGCGCTGCGATCACCGTGCCGGCGCGGCCCGTCGGGTATAGAGTGGCAGAGGTATGGGCTGCACCAGCTGCAAGAGCAAGACGGGCTGCGATCACCGCAAGGGCGAGATGATGGCGTCGGTCGACCAGGCGCTCGAGCGGCTGTACCCGAGCCGGACCTGGGGCGAGCCCGACGATCGCGAGGTCGCCGGGCCGGACGCGGACGAGCTCGCCGCGCTGGCCGACGAGCTCGCCGGCGAGCTCCGCGCCGCGACGTTCGTCCGGCCGGGGCACGACGACGAGCCCTGCGACTACATCTACGTGCTGTGCATGGGCCGCTCGCCGTGCGTGGTCCAGGTCCGCGACCACGGCGTGCCGGTGCCGGCGGAGTGGGCGACCAGCGACTCGATCCACGAGCTGTACCTGCGCGTGGTGGTGAGCCAGCGCGCCCGGGTCGCGGCGGTCCAGCAGGTCGCCGTCGAGCTGGTGCGCACTCCGCATGGCTTCGTAGTGTCCGAGCGGCCGCGCGCGGGGGTCTACGATCCGCCGCTGTTGCCGCGGATGCAGAAGCTGGTCGCGATCATGCCGGCGTACGAGCTGCTACACGTCGACTTCGGCGAGATCGCCCACGCGCCGCCTGGCTACGAGGCCGGTCCGTGGCGCGAGCTGTTCGGCGGCGAGCCGTCGATCGCCAACTACCTGTTCTATCCCCAGCCGACGACGATGGTCGCCACCGGGTTCATTCCAGGGGCGGCGTGAGCGAGGTCGAGATCGCCGACGAGGTCCGCGCCGTGCTGCGCGAGCTGGTCGAGGAGGTCGGCGCGGTGTCGGCGCGGATCGTCGAGCACGACGAGCTGCGGACCGGCGTGCCGGCGCGGACGCTCGCGCTCGGCGGCGGCGAGTACCTGCGGGTCGAGCTGCCGACGCGTCACAGCCGTGAGACCGACGTCGAGGCGGCGTTCGACCGCACCGTCCGGCAGCTGCGCGCGATCCGCCGGCGCTGGGAGGTGTCCCGGCTCCCCGAGGTCAGCGTCGCGCCCGGCGCCCAGCCCGGCAACGGCCGGGTCAGCGAGCGGATCGAGAGCTACCTGCGCGGGCTCGCCGGCATCGATCGCGCCAGCAACGCGTTCGTCACGCGCGGCAACCAGCTGATCGCCGCGGCCCGCCCGCCCGACGAGCTCGAGGCGACGCGCTGGCCGTTCCTCGCGCGCCGCGCGATGGCGAGCCACGCGCCGCACAGCTCGCACGGCGAGGTCGTGGACCCCGACGCCTACGCCATGAGCTTCTGGTACGACGCGGCGCTGGTGGTCCTGCTGGTCGAGCCCTACGCGCTCGACTTCGTGCGCCACCGGGCGCGCCAGGTCGCGCGCGAGCTTGCGAGCCTGCTGCCGCTGCTCGAGCCCGATCCCGACGAGCCGGCCGCGGCCCGCCGCCCGCCGCCGGTCCAGTAGCTACGGCGGGCCGAGCGCGGCGATGTACAGCAGGCGCGCCTCCGAGCTGCCGGCGTCGGGCAGCAGCACCGGATCGTGCGGCCACAAGGACCACCGCCGGTCGATCGTCGGCAGCAGGGCGTCGTGCGTGGCCCCGGGGACGTCGAGCTTGACCACGGACACGACGTCTGGCGACTTCGGCTCCGGGGCGCCGAGGTCGGCCGGGATCGGCGGCACGCTCGCCGAGGTCGCTGAGGGATCGAGGTACAGGTCCCACTGGATGCCGCCGGAGATCGTTTCGACGATGGTGATCGTCCCGCCGGTGCCGCCGCCGGTCCACCGCATGCCACGCGGGCCGTCGAGCGCGAGCGAGTCGATCGGCGGCAGCAGGGTGCGTGCGTCGAGCGCCGTGGTGATCCCCCCGGCCGGCAGCCGTTCGATCCGCTCGCTCGACGCCAGGACCGCGACCGGCGTCGCGGCGAACACCTGAAGCCGCGCGGTCTCCCCGCCGGGGACCACGCCCAGGTCGAAGTGCACGGTGCTGGCTCCCGGCGTGACGCTGTGCGGGATCGGGGTCAACGATGTCAGATCGATCCCGCTGCGCGCGAGCACCTCGACCTGCACGGCCGCGGCGGTGATCGGCACGTTGACGATGTTGATCGCCCGCACCGGCACCTGCAGGTAGCTGCCGGTGATCGCGTGCATCGCGCCGTTGGCCAGCGTCACCAGGCCGCCGTCGAGGTACAGGTCCGGGTTCTGCGAGCCAGACACCGGCAGGGCGAAGCCGATCACCCGCGGCGTCGTGCCCTCGCACGCGACGTCGTAGCTGAGGTCCATGCTCGATGCGCCGTACAGCGGTGGCGACGCGCAGTGCTCGGGCAGCCGGACGGTGAACGAGCTGGCGGTCGCGCTGGGCGGCAGCGTGAGCGTCATGCCGTGGGTCGGGCTTCCCGCCGGCCGGCCGCCGAGCTCGATCCGGATCGCCGGCGGCGCGGTCACCGAGTAGCCGCGCCAGCCGAGCTCGCTCTTGTAGATCGCGTGACAGGCGATCACCCCGGCGGCAGGGAATCGGGCGATCCCCGCGGCGTCGGTCGTGAGCCGGTCGGTGCCGCCGCTGCGCTCGACCAGCACCGTGGCGCCGGCGATCGGGGTCCCGGCGGGCTCGGCCAGGTACTGGTCGCTGGTCACCACGAGCGTGACCAGCTCGCCGGCCGGGCCGTCGATGCCACCGTCGACGCCGCGCCCGGCGAGCTCCCCGAAGCCGAGCCGGCCGCATCCGGCCACGGCGATCGCCAGGGCGAGCGTTGGCTTGGTCATTCCGATCGCCGGACCGGCTCGTCGCCGATCAGCGACTTCAAGACTGAACCATCGCCTTCGAGGGCGCAACGCTGCATGTAGAGCCGGAGGCCGCGCTCACCACCGAGCTCCTCGCCGTTGCCCGCCCGGCCCGGTCCGCCGTGCAGCAGCGCCGGCAACACCGTGCCCGGCCCCGGGCTCTGCGACGCCATCTTGGCGGAACCAAGGTAGAGCCGGCCGGCCCAGGGCGCCGCGGCCGTGACGAAGCGCACGACCCAGTCGCGGTCGTCCGAGTATGCCGAGCTGACCAGGCAGCCCTCGCCGCGTGCGACGAAGCCGGCCGCGAACGCCGGGTCGCCGGAGAACGGCGCCAGCGTGGCCACCGGGCCGAAGACCTCGTGGTCGTGGATCACCGCGGACGCCATCGGCGTGGCCGTCGCGCGCACGACCGGCCCGACGAAGTAGCCCTTGCCGGCGGGGACGCCGACCGGCCCGGGGGCGGGGAGCTCGCCGGTGCCGCCGAACACCGCGGTGGTCGCCTCGGCGAGCCGCGCGATCCCGGCGCGGACGTCGGCCAGCTGCGGCGCGGTCGCCAGCGGGCCCATGCCGACCCCGTCGTGCGCCGGATCGCCGACCGTGATCCGCGACAGGCGCTCGCACAGCGCATCGCCGACCTCGCCGATCCGCTCGGCCGGGACCAGCACCCGCCGGATCGCGGTGCACTTCTGGCCGGCCTTCTGCGTCAGATCGCGGACGACGTCGTGCACGAACAGCGCGCCGGTCTCCGAGCCGAGATCGACGTCGGGAGCGAGCACGGCGGCGTTGAGGCTGTCGGCCTCGAGGTTGAGCCGCACGCCGCGCCGGGTGATCGCGGGATGGTTGCGCAGGGTCGCCGCGGTGGCGCTGCCGCCGGTGAACGCGACCACGTCGCCGGGCTCGAGGTGATCGAGCAGCGTGCCGGCCGGTCCGACCAGGAGCTGCAGCGCCCCCGCCGGCAACAGCGGCACGAACAGCTCGACCAGCCGGTGCGCGACCAGCGCGGTCGCGGTGGCCGGCTTGGTGACCACGGGCATGCCGGCGAGCAGCGCGCACGCCAGCTTCTCGCACAGCCCCCAGCCCGGGAAGTTGAAGGCGTTGATGTGGACCGCCACGCCGCGGCGCAGCGCCCAGACGTGCTGGCCGGCCATGCGCGCGGTGCGCCCGACCTGGATCGGGTCGCCGTCGGCGAGCAGCCGCGCGGTGCCGAGCCTGGCGCCGAGATCGGCGTAGTGCGACAGCGTCGCCGCGCCGCCATCGACGTCGAACTTGGCGTCGCCGCGGGTGTTGCCGCCGTTGGCGATCGCGAGCGCGATCAGCTCCTCGCGGGCGCCGTGGATCGCCTTGGCGAGCCCGGCGAGCAGCGCGCCGCGCTGGGCAAAGCTCAGCCCGCCGAGCTCGTGGCCGCCGACGACGCGGGCGTGGTCGAACGCGGCGGCCAGATCGTGACCGCCGGTGTGGACCTCGGCGAGCGCCGCCTCGGTCGCCGGGTTGACCAGCGTGGCGGTCGCCCCGGATCCCGTCGCCCAGGCTCCCGAGAGGTAACTGGCGAGCAGCTGCATGCGTCGTTCTTACCTTATCTTCTCCGGCATGAGCGACCGTCACCCCAACATCGTCAACGCCCACGAGCTGTCCTGGATCGAGACCGCGGACGCCGCCGGCGCTCGGAGGTTCGGGGCCCGCGCCAAGCCGCTGGGCTTGCCCGCCGGCGCCGCCCGGCTCGGCTGCACGCTGTACGAGCTGCCGGCCGGCAAGTGCAGCGTGCCGTTCCACTACCACCTCGCCAACGAGGAGGCGATCTACATCCTCGACGGCGAGGCCACGCTGCGGCTGGGCCATCGCGAGGTCGCCGTGCGCGCCGGCGACTACGTCGCGCTGCCGGTCGGCCCGGCGCACCCGCACCAGCTGATCAATCGCAGCGGCGCCGCGCTCCACTACCTGTGCATGTCGACGTTGCAGACCCCCGAGGTCGCGGTCTACCCCGACTCCGGCAAGATCGGGTTCTCGACCGCGCTGGGCGGCCCCGGCGGCGGCCCGTTCGAGCTCCAGCGGCGGGGCTCGTCGCTGGGCTACTACGACGGCGAGGACGGCTAGCCGCACCGCGGTCCGGGCGAGCGATCCGCCGTCGTGGGTCTACAACTCCGAGCTGCGCCGGGCGGTCGTCCAGCGTGGCCACGGCGTGGTATCAGCGGAGGGCGTGGCAGATCCGCCTCCGCTGAGCACCCGGATCAACCGTGGCGTCGCGTGGGCAGCCGCGGCCCAGGCGGTGATCGCGGTCGCCGATCTGGTATCGCAGATCGTCGTCGTCGCGCTGTTCGTGTCATCGGAGGACCTCGGGCTCGCGGCCGGTGCGATCGCGTTCTACACCCTGCTCGACACCGCCGCCGACTTCGGGGTGACCTCGGCGCTGATCCAGCGCGACGACCACACGCCCGAGGCGGTCTCGACGGTGTTCTGGTTCAACGTGATGGTGTCGACCGGGCTGTTCGTGCTGCTGCTCGTGCTCGGCCCGCTGTACGGCCGGTTCCAGGGCCGGCCGGTCGTCGGCTCGCTGCTGATCGGCTACGGCGGCAAGCTGGTGTTCCAGAACGTCTACGCGATCCCGTTCGCGATGCTGCGCCGCGAGCTGCGCTACGCCGACATCGCCAAGGCGCGGATCGCCGCGCACCTGTGCGAGAGCGCCGGCCGGGTCGCGTTCGCCGCGCTCGGCTACACGGTGTGGTGCTGGACGCTCGCCGCGCTGACCCGCGGCCTGGTGTTCGGCGTGATCATGCAGGTGCGCCACCGCTTCGTGCCGCAGCTGGTGTTCCGGCCGCGCGAGATCCTGCCCTACATCCGGTTCGGCCTGCGTACCGCCGCGAGCCAGGTGCTCTACCAGCTCTATACCAACCTCGACTATGCGGTGGTGCTGCGCGTGTTCGGCGAGCGCGCCAACGGGATCTACACGCTCGCGTACTTCATCGTGCTCGAGCCGGTCAAGACGATCGCCAACGTGGTCATCGACGTCGCGTTCCCGGCGTTCGCCCGGCTGCGCGCGGACCCGGCCGGCATGGTCAAGCAGCTGCTCCAGCTCACCCGGCTCAACCTGATGGTGGTGCTGCCGTTCGTCGGGCTGATCCTGCTGGTGATCCCCGAGTTCCTCCGGCTGTTCTACTCCGGCGGCAAGTGGACCACCGGCGAGCTGGCGCTGTGCGCCGACGCCGCGCGGATCCTGTGCGTCGTCGGCGTGCTGCGCGGGCTCGGCCTGCTCGGTCCGCCGCTGCTCGACGGCATCGGCCGGCCCGAGCTCACGCTGCGCTACATGGTGTCCGCGACGCTGGTCGTGCCGGCGATGTTCGTGGTCGGCGCGCTCGTGCTCGGCGACCGGCTCGGCTTCCTGTCGGTCGCGGTGGCCTGGGCCGCGGGCTACCCGCTGGCCTTCGCGGTGCTCGCGTACCTGGTCGTGCGCTCGATCGAGCTGCCGGTCGGGCCCTACCTGCGGGCCGCGGGCGGGATCTTCGGCTGCTGTGTCGGCGGCGCGCTCGCAGGACTTGCGATGTCGCTGGCGCTCGCCGGTGCAACCGATGCCGTGCGGATGGTGGCCGTCGGGATCACCTCGCTCGCGGTCACGCTCGGGCTGCTCGCGACGTGGCAGAAGATCACGCCGCGTTCGATCGCGAGCGCCCTGCGCGGGTAGGACTTCCAGGTGTCAGAAACTCAACACCCTGTGGAGATCCTGCCGGCTGCAGAGACTCCCGGGGTTGTGGTAGTCCCTGTCCATGGACGTCTCTCGCGGCATCGCCGGGCCAGCGCGCGCGCCGGTCATGCCGCCCAGGGCAGCGGGCTCGGGAGACGCTCACAAGCCGCGCGCGTCGATCGTCGTCGGATCGCACAACCGCCTGGCGCACCTGTGCGAGCTGCTCGAGCGCTTCCTCGCGCAGGACGTCACCGACTTCGAGGTCATCGTGATCGAGCAGAGCACGACGGCCACCGAGGACCAGCGCCGCCGGCTCGCCGAGCTCGCGCGCGATCCGCGGATCCGGATCTACCCGCGGCCGCCGCTGGGCGGAGCCGGGGCGCGCAACGAGGGCTGCCGGCTGGCCCGCGCCGACATCCTCGTGTCGTTCGACGACGACGACCTGCCGGCCTCGACCGCGTGGCTGTCGACCCTGCTGCGCAACTTCGATGATCCGCGCTGCCTGGGCGTCAGCGGCCGCCACATCCTCGAGAACGGACCCAACCCGCCGTACGCCAACATGGCCGCGGCGCGGCGCCGGGTGCTGAGCTATTCGCCGCTGATGTGGCAGCGCTGCTTCCCGCGCAGCGACGTGCGGTCCGAGACCATCGAGAACCTGATGGGCGGCAACTCCGCGGTACGGCGCTGCGTGCTCGAGCGCTGCGGGCTGTGGGACGCGTTCACCCGGTGCGAGAACGAGAACTCGCTGTGGTTCCGGCTGCGCAAGCGGATGCGGCCGGGCGAGTACCTGGCGTTCGATCCCGAGGCGACGATGATCCGGCGGCTCGACGTCGAGGGCGGCATGGCCAAGCGCACGCTCGGCGTGCTCGGCTTTGGCTGGGCAATGTTCGAGTACTTCCACAAGATCATCGGCTACTACCACCCTGTCCGGTTCGTCGGGCTCTACCCGATCTACTTCGGGTTCTTCTTCTGGGTGATCTGCGCGTGGACCTGGAACGAGAGCGCGCGGTACCGCGGCAAGCCCGTCCGCGCGCTCGCCACGCTCGCCGGCTTCGCGCTCGCCCAGCCGGTGTCGTGGACGGTGTGGCTCGCGCGGCTCGCGATCGACCGGATCCGCAACGGGCCCGCGAAGCGCGAGACCGCGTTCGTGCCGTACCCCGAGGCGGTCGCGCGCGACCGGCTGAGCGCGGCCGCGTAGCTCAGCGCCGGCCGAGCAGGCCGGCGAGCACCGTCCGGCGCGGCGGCACGTCGAGATCGATCAGCAGGCGATCGACCTCGGCCAGGCGCTCGGCAGTCCGCGCGATCGCCACGAAGATCGTCGCGACGTCGTCGGACTGGTCGTGCGAGCGGATCAGGCCGAGCGAGTGCGTCGCCAGGCCGGCGGCGCGGAGCAGCGCGCCGAGCTCGCGCACCGTCCACTCCTGGATGTGCGCCGGGTTGCCGGGCGGTCCGGGATCGCGCAGGCCCCGGGTCAGGTGGCGCTCGGGCGTCGACAGCAGGATCAGCTCGGCGTGGTCGTGCGCCGCGCGCAGCTTGGCGAGCAGCTTGTGCGGGTCGGGCAGGTGCTCGATGACGTCGGCGTTGATCACGAGGCTGCCGGCCAGCTCGTCGGGCGCGAGCGGCAGCGCGGCGTCGTCCTGCAGGTCGTGCTCGCGCCAGTCGAGCGCCGGGGCGGTGGCGCGGGCGCGCGCCAGGTTGGCGCCGCGATCGATGCCGATCGTCGGGCACCCGGGGCACAGCGCCGCGAGCTCGATCAGCTTGGCGCCGTTGCCGCAGCCGAGGTCGACGACCCGCCGGGCCGGCAGCGCACCGACCAGCGCTCGGGCCGCCAGGTAGACGTCGGGCTGCCACTGCTTGCGCCGCGCGCCGACCGGCTGGTGCGGATACGACGGCGTGTCGCGGCGGTGGTAGCGCGTGGCGGTCCAGCTCGAGCTCGGCACGGCTTACCCTACCTCGGCTGCGGTCGTCTGCGGTCGTCTGCGCTCCGGTCTCCTACCGCGGGGGCTTCGGGCCGGCGTGGCAGCGCTCGTTGGCCGCGGAGACCGAGGCCGTGGCCTTGTGACACGCCGCCGCGATCGCCTGCTGGGCGTTGGGATCGGGCTTGGCCTTCTTGCCGGCTGCGAAGTCCTGCTGCGCCCGCTCGATCCAGCCGTCGATGTCCCAGCGGTCGTCCTCGTCGAGGTTCGGGCACTGCTTGTAGGCGGTGAGCGCGGCGATCAGGCCGTCGCACTCGGCGTCCATGGTCCCGAGCGAGACCTCGGCCGCCGCGACGATCGGCTCGCCGGGCGCGACCGGGGGCGGCTGGCCATGGCACGCGCCGAGCCAGCCGGCGAGCCACGCGACCGCGATCGCGCGGTGCGCGAACGACGGGGTGGGGACGCCCGCGAGCCGCGGCGGCAGCGGCGGCGGCGAAAGATTGTGGCGCATGTCGAGGCAGAGCGTCTTTACCACGACTGCCGCGGCATCCGGCGCGTCTGCCCCGTCCGGCGGATCAACCCTTGCGCGTGTGCCCGGCGTTCTGCGGCCAGGCGACCCACAGCATCGACTTGGCGATCGCCTCGGGCGTCTGCATGCCCGGGAACGCGGCCCACAGGCTCAGGCCCTCGTTGCCGTAGCGCACCATGCCGGTGTGGTTGGTCCGGTCGGCGTCACGCGCCGGATCCGGATCGGTGAAGCCGAGCCGCTGCCGGATCAGCTCGAGGTCGTCCGGCCGCCCGGTCAGGAACGTCCAGCCCGGTCCGAGCTTGCGCTCCTCGACGTAGGCCTTGAGCGCCGCCGGCGAGTCCTCCTCGGGCTTGAGCGTGAACGAGTACATGAACATGTCGCGGCCGACCCGGTCGGCGAGCAGCTGCTGCGCGCGCCGGAGGTTGGCGGTGACCGGGCTGCAGATGCCCTGGCATCGCGCGTACATGAAGTTGATCATGACGCAGCGGTTCTCGATCAGGTCCTCGTAGAACCGGACCTTCTTGCCCTCGTGGGTGGTCAGCCGGACGTCGGGGAAGAACCGCCGGCGGATCGTCTCGCGCGGCGAGATCTTCGCCCACCGCTTGTTCGGCGGCGGTGGTGGAGTGTCGTTGGCCATCGTGGTTGTCTCGCTTTCCGGGATCAGGGTTGCGAGTTGGTGTCGCCGCCGGGAGCGGGCACGATGTCCCACCGCAGCATCATCGCGTGGTCCTCGTGGACGACGTTGTGGCAGTGGAACGGATAGCGTCCGGTGAAGTCGCGGAACCGGAAGAACAGCTGTGTGGTCTCGTTGTGCTGGAGCCGGAACACGTCCTTGCGCGACACGTCGGTCGCGAGCAGCGGCAAGCTCTGGCTCATGATCTGGTGCTCCTCGAAGTGGATGTGCACCGGGTGCATCCAGCCGCCGGAGTTGTTCTGCAGCGACCAGCGCTCGACCGAGTTCTGCTGGACGGAGAACCGCGGCTGGGCGCAGTCCGACGACATGATCTGGCCGTTGATCATCCACTGGCCGCTGCTGCGCTCGAACCGGAAGCTGCGCGACACCCGCGGCGCCGCGGTGGTCGCCGGCAGCGTGTAGTACGTCGGGTTGGTCGCCGGATCGACGCTGGCGTCCGGATGCGTCACCGTGGTGCCGACCCGGAACTGCATGACGAAGTTACCGGCGCCGGCGGGCACGGTGTTGCCGGTCGGACCGCGGCCGTCGATCTGCTCCATCCGGTTCTCGAGATACAGCGTCTTGCCGGCGAAGTTGCGGAAGTCGATGATCACGTCCATCCGCTGGGCGACCGCGATGATCACGTTGTCGACCCGGATCGGGTGCGGCAGGAGGTTGCCGTCGGTCGCGATCTGGAAGAACGGCAGCTGGGTATTCGAGCCCTGGTCGGTGAGGAACATCTGGTAGAACCGCGACGGCCCGCTGTTGAGCAGCCGGAACCGGTAGCGCCGCGGCTCGACCTCGAAGAACGGCTGGATCTTGCCGTTGACCAGGAACTTGTCGCCGAGGATACCGTCGAAGTTGAACAGGTCGAAGAACAGCTGGCCGGTGTTGGGATCGAACACGCGGTCGGCGAACATCAGCGGGACGTCGTACTGGATCGGCGCGAAGAAGTTGCTGGCGTTCGGCACACCGGGCAGTCGGTAGCCGGTCGTCTCGTTTCCGGTATCGAACTGATTGAATATACAATAGAACCCGGTCAGACCTTTGTAGACGTTCTGAGAGGTGAAGTCTACCCGGTGGTCGTGGTACCAGAGCGTACTCAGGGCCTCGTTGACGTCGCCGTTGGTCGAGGCGTGGGTCGAGCCGAACCCGGCGAGCGCATTGGGGTAGTGCTGATCGTAGAACTGCCCGGGAGAGAAGAAGTCACACGGGAAGCCGTCGCTCTCGGACGGCGTGTGTGCGTTGTGGAGGTGGGTGGACACCGACGGCATCCCGAAGCCGCGGTTCTGTGACGCCGGCGGCAGGTCGTTGAAGTTGCGGATCAGCAGCTCCTGGCCGTACCGCGCGTGGTGGGTCGGCGCCGGATACTGTCCGTCGAAGCCCCAGATCGGCTGCGGCGGCAGATCCGGGGACATGCTGACGAATGCCTCCTTCTGGTGGGTCTCGAACTTGAGCGCGGGAGGGAACGTGAACTTCGTGGGATAGGCGCCGAACGCCTGGTGCGGCCGGGTCCGGCCCTCGCCGCCGGCGGTGTTGGGCGCGATTGTCGGCGTCGGTCCGGACAGCGTCGTGACCGGCTGGCGGACCGGCATGATCGGCAACGCCTCGACGAACGGCCGGGTCGGCGGGCTGACGATCCCCGTGCCGCTGCCGCTGCCGTCGCCGCCGCCGCCGCGCGCCCAGGCCTCGTGGCCCGACGCCCACTGGCTGAGCCCGTTCTTGAGCACCAGGTAGCCGCCGCCGCCGAGCAGTCCGGCCTTGAGCATGTCGCGCCGGTTGAGCTGTGCCTTGATGATCTCCAGGCGGTTCTTCCTTGCGATCGCGAGCGACTTCTTCTCTCGAAAACGGCTGATATGCATGCGTCACCTTCCGGTAAAGCGTCGTTGGGCCCGGCAGCGTGGCCTCGGTTTTCTGTGCTAGGAAGCATTTTTCACGTCAGAGATCTGGTGTCTATGAAAAGTGCTTAAAACAAATACAATATTGGTTGTTGGTGGTAATGGCACTATCCGATGTAGTTTCGATCCGTTCCACGCAACAATCCGAGTCAGATTGCCCCTTGGGTGTTTCTTTTAGGTATCGCCAGATACCGGCTTGTTGCGAGCGAGGCATTTTGACCGGCGGCCGCGGACGCGACCGGTGGGCTGAGGAGCCGGGGCCGCGCGTCGCGCGCGGGAGCGTGCAGATCGTGCACAGCGAGATCCCGCCGCGACCGGGCACGGTGACGCGCGTTCTGCGGTGCGCACGGCGTTGCGCTCCACGCAGCGCACACCGCCAGCGCCACCGCCATCGCGCCCGGTTCCGGAGCTACGCTGCGGGAATCACACGGCTCGCCGTGCGCTGCCGGCCACAAACCCGGCCGTCCCGCTCGGGAGTGTCGGGGGGATGCGCTACATCAGGGCGGTCGTCATGGCCGGGTTCACGCATCTCCACCTCCACACCCAGTACAGCCTGCTCGATGGCGCGATCCGGGTGAAGGACCTGTTCCCCAAGGTCAAGGACCTGGGGATGGACACGGTCGCGGTCACCGACCACGGCAACATGTTCGGCGCGATCGACCTCTACACGGAGGCCAAGGCGGCGAGCGTCAAGCTGATCTTCGGCTGCGAGACCTACGTCGCCTCCACCGATCGCCACGATCGCACCAACCGCCGCAACTACCACCTGATCCTGCTCGCCCAGAACGACGTCGGCTACAAGAACCTGTCGTTCCTGAACTCCAAGGGTTACCTCGAGGGCTTCTACTACAACCCGCGGATCGACAAGCAGCTGCTGCGCGACCACAGCGACGGGCTGATCGGCATGTCGGCCTGCCTCGGCGGCGAGATCGCCCAGACCCTGGAGAAGAACGGGGTCGCGGCGGCCGAGGAGGTCGCGCGCGAGTACGCCAGCATGTTCGCGCCCGGCGACTTCTACCTCGAGCTGATGCCCACGCCGATGGCGGAGCAGGAGACGCTGAACGGCGAGCTGGTCCGGATGGGCAAGAAGCTCGGCATCCCGCTGGTCGCGACCAACGACTGCCACTACGTCAACCGCAGCGACGCCGCCGCGCACGACGTGCTGATGGCGATCCAGACCGGCAAGAGCCTCAAGGACGAGAAGCGGCTCAAGCACGTCGTCGACAGCTACTACATGAAGTCGCCGGCGGAGATGGACGCCGCGTTCAAGGACGTCCCGGAGGCGGTCGAGAACACCGCCGCGATCGCCGCGCGCTGCAACGTCAAGCTCAAGTTCGATCAGACGTTCCTGCCGACCTACCAGGTCCCCGAGGGCCAGACCCTGGACTCCCACATCACCGCGCTGGTCGACAAGGGCCTCGAGCGCCGGTTCCGGGAGCTCGCGAGCCGCGGCATCGCGTTCGATCCGGATCGCTACCGCGAGCGCTGCACCACCGAGCTCGCGGTGATCCAGAAGATGGGGTTCTCGGGGTACTTCCTGATCGTCTGGGACTTCATCAACTGGGCCAAGGAGCACGGCATCCCGGTCGGGCCGGGACGCGGCTCGGGCGCGGGCTCGGTGGTCGCGTGGGCGCTGCGGATCACCGACATCGATCCGATCGAGTTCAAGCTGCTGTTCGAGCGATTCTTGAACCCCGAGCGCGTGTCGATGCCCGACTTCGACGTCGACTTCTGCATGAACCGGCGCGGCGAGGTCATCAAGTACGTCCAGGACAAGTACGGCAAGGACCAGGTCGGCCAGATCGCCACGTTCCACCAGCTCAAGGCGCGGGGCGTGATCCGCGACATCGCGCGCGCGATGGAGATCCCGTTCGCCGAGGCCGACAAGCTGGCCAAGCTCGTGCCCGAGCCGGTCCAGGGCAAGTCGCCGCCGGTGCGCGAGGCGATCGAGCAGACCCCCGAGCTCAAGCAGCTCTACGCCGAGAGCCCGCTGCACCGCGAGCTGCTCGACCTCGCGGCGGCGCTCGAGGGTCTGAACCGCAACGCCGGCATGCACGCCGCCGGCATCGTGATCGCCGAGCGGCCGCTGTGGGAGTACGTGCCGTGCTTCCGCGGCCAGAACGACGAGATCGTCACCCAGTTCGCGATGAAGGAGGTCGAGAAGGTCGGGCTGGTCAAGTTCGACTTCCTGGGCCTCAAGACGCTCACGGTGATCCAGACCGCGGTCAAGCTGATCAACCAGCAGCGACCGTCGGGCACGCCGTTCGACATCGACACGATCCGCAAGGACGACGCCGACGTGTTCAAGATGATCGCGCGGGGCGACACCACCGGCGTGTTCCAGCTCGAATCCAGCGGCTTCCGCGAGATCCTGAAGAAGCTCAAGCCGGACTGCCTCGAGGACATCGTCGCGGCGGTCGCGCTGTACCGCCCGGGCCCGCTCGAGGGCGGCATGGTCGATGACTTCATCGACCGCAAGCACGGCAAGAAGAAGGTCGAGTATCCGCACCCCTGGCTCGAGCCGGTGCTGAGCGACACCTACGGGGTGATCGTCTACCAGGAGCAGGTGATGCAGATCGCCCAGGTCCTGGCCGGCTACTCGCTCGGCGGCGCCGATCTGCTGCGCCGCGCGATGGGCAAGAAGAAGAAGGAGGAGATGGACAAGGAGAAGTCCAAGTTCCTCGACGGCGCCAAGCTGAACAAGGTCGATCCGAGGGTCGCCGACCAGGTATTCGAGCTGATGGCGTTCTTCGCCGGCTACGGGTTCAACCGCTCGCACTCGGCGGCGTACGGCTGGATCACGTACCAGACCGCGTACCTCAAGGCGCACTACCCGCACGAGTTCATGGCGGGCCTGATGTCGTGCGACGCCGACAACGTCGACAACATCGTCAAGTTCATCGCCGAGGCCCGGGCGATGGGCCTGGTGGTCGAGCGCCCCGACATCAACGAGTCGCTGCAGGACTTCACGGTCACGGTCCCGGCCAGCGGCGAGGCCGCCGACAAGCTGATCCGGTTCGGGCTCGGCGCGGTCAAGGGCGTCGGCGGGACCGCGGTCGAGGCGATCCTCGAGGCCCGGGTGCGCGACGGCGAGTTCACGTCGCTGTACGAGCTGTGCCGCCGGGTCGATACCCAGCGCTGCAACCGGCGCGTGCTCGAGCAGCTGATCAAGTCCGGGGCGCTCGACGGCCTGCCCGGGGGCGCCGAGCTCAAGGGCGGGCGCGCGCAGCTGCTCGCGGCGCTCGACTCGGCACTCGAGCGCGGCGCGTCGGAGCAGCGCGATCGCCGGAGCGGCCAGACCTCGCTGTTCGGGCTGTTCGCCGCCGGCGAGCCGACCCGGATCGCGCCGGGCTCGCCCGGCATGGGCGAGATCTACCCCGACGTCGAGCAGTGGGGCCCCAAGCAGCTGCTCGCATTCGAGAAGGAGGCGCTGGGGTTCTACGTCTCGGGCCACCCGCTCGATCGGTACCGCGGCGATCTCTTGCGCTACGCCAGCGCCACCACCAGCGACTTCGCGGCCGGCAAGCGCGGCCCGGGCGACTCGTCGATCGGCGGCATCGTCAGTCAGTACCGCGAGATGATCACCAAGAAGGGCGACAAGATGGCCCGGTTCATGCTCGAGGATACCGAGGGCACGCTCGAGGTGATCGCGTTCCCCAAGACGTTCGAGAAGGTCCGCCACGTGCTGGTCAGCGACGAGCCGATCCTGTGCACCGGCGCGGTCAAGAACGAAGGCAACGCCGAGGCGCCCGAGTGGAAGATGCTGCTCGAGTCCGCCGCGCCGCTGTCCGAGCTGCGCCAGCAGAAGACCTCGCGGGTCGATATCCACCTCAACGCCGACCAGCTGACCCACGACCAGATCGACGAGCTCAAGACCATCCTGGCCAACGCCGCGCGCGGCAACTGCCAGGCGGTCCTGCGGCTCAAGATCCCGCAGCGCTCCGAGACGGTGGTGTCCTTGCCCGACGCCTGGGCGGTATCACCGACCGAGGACCTCCTGACCCGCATCGAGCGCCTCTTCGGCGACCGGGTGACGACGCTGGCGTGAACGCGAGATCGACGCCGCGCGACGCGACGCGCGGAGGGGTGGATGGACCGGCTCTGCCGGTCCACAGGGGACGGGAAGGTCCCCTCCCGATCAATCGCTTGTTCGGCGACCGGGTGACGACGCTGGCGTGAGGACGACGCTGGCGTGAGGACGACACCGCGGTAGCGAGTGCAGAGGCGAGCGAGCGAAGGAGGCTGTCGAGGCGCGTTCGCGTGTAGGCGATCTCCCCGGCGCTCCGCCCGACACGTTTCTACGTTCTAGTCCAGGCCGAGCGCCTCGAGGTCATCCTCGTCGAGCCCGAAGTAGTGCGCGGTCTCGTGCAGCACCGTGATCCGGATCTCCTCGGCGAGCTGCTCGGCGTCGCTGCACGCGCGCGCGAGGTTGCCGCGGAACAGCAGGATATTGGTCACCGTGGGCGCCAGCCCGCCGTCCTCGGGCATCGGCGTGCCCTGGAACAGGCCGAGCAGGCGCGGGTCGACGCCATCGGCGACCAGCGCCTCGGACGGCACGTTGTCGATCAAGATCGGCACGCGCTCGAGCTTCCCGCGGATGTCGTCGGGCAGCTCGGCGAGGGTCTGCAGCGCGATCTGCTCGACGTCGTCCTCGCTGATCTCGAGCTCGCCGGGGCCGGCGGCGAGGTCGAGCTGGCGGACCTCCTGCCAGGCGGCGATCATCGCCGCGCGGTCACCGGTGAGCTCGTGGACCCGGCCGAGCAGGTGCAGGGCGTCGGCGCGGAGCTCGGGGTGGGCGAGGGCGACCTCGATCCAGCGGCGGGCCGCGGTGGGATCCTCGGCCGCCAGCGCGAGCTCGCCGAGATCGATCGCGAGGTCGCCGTCATCGATCGCCGAGCTGGCGAGCTCGCCGAGCGCCTCGCGCGCGGCCTCGGGCTCGCCGCGCGCGATCAGGGCCTGGGCCTTGACGTAGATCGCCTCGATCAGGTCGGCCTCATCGTCGATGAAGTCGAACGCGTCCTGCAGGGTGTCGAGCGCCGCGTCGGGATCGTCGAGCGCGTGGAGCTCGAGCCGGGCGGCGCAGATGATCGGCATCGGGTCGTCCGGGCGCAGCTCGCGGAGCAGGCGGTACTGGGTCAGCGCCTCCTCGAGCTCGCCGCTGGCGTCGGCGACGGCGGCGGCGAGCGCGACCACGTCGGGGTTCTTGCGGTCGATCCGGCGGCAGCGCTCGACGATCGACGCGGCCGCCTCGAGCTCGCCGGCCTCGAGCGCCAGGAAGCCGCGCTCGAGATCGGCGTGCAGTCGTTCCGTGCGGGACATGACCCTTGAGTACCGCGATTTGCAGCAGCGCGCAGGGCTCGCTATCGTCGAGCGGTGACAATCGTAACGCGCAGCGTGGTCCGGGCGTCGATCCGGGCGTCGATCCGGGCGTCGATCCTGGCGCCGATCTTGGCCTCGGTCCTGGTCCTCGCTGCCTGCCCCGGGCGGCAGACCCGGCGGACCCTGGTGCCCGACGTGCCGACCAGCGGCAACGCCGACGCGCGGAGCCGGTTCCAGGACGCCCGTGCGAAGTTCCTGCGCGACGGCAGGGCGACCGGCGAGTTCGAGCGCATCGTGGCCGAGTACCCCGAGGACCCGATCGTGCCGTGGGCCGAGCTCTACGCCGGCATCGCCGACATCAAGGCGCGCAAGTTCGACACCGCGGTCAAGCAACTCGCCGAGGTGGTCGAGGCCAAGGCCGATCCGGGGCTGACCGCGCGCGCCCGGCTGTTCGAGGGCATCGCGAAGAACTACGCCGGCGATCCGGCCGGCGCGCTGGTGCTGCTGCGGTCCAACGAGCAGGCGATCGAGGACGACGCCGAGCGCACCGAGTACCTCGCCGCGCTGGCCTACGCGACCGCGGCCGCCGGCGATCCGCCGATCCGCTCGCTGTCGGTGTTCGACCAGCTGTACCCGCGGGTCACGCCGACCGAGCGCGCCGCGGTGGTCGGCCGGATCGAGGAGGTCGTCGCCGCAGCCGATCCGGACCTGGTGCGCCGCGCGTTCGATGAGCTGCCGGACCGCAAGGGGCCGAGCTTCGCGATCGTGGCGAGCCGGCTGGCGCTGCTGGCCGAGCAGGTCGGCAACGCGCGCGAGGCCCAGCGGCTGCGCGACATCGCCGCGCCGGCGCGCACCGCGCTCGGGCTGCCGCGGGCCGTCGGCGCCGAGCTCGCCGGTGGTCCGGGTGGCCTCGGGGGCCCGGGCGGCACGATCGGCGTGATCGGCGCCGTGGTCCCGCTCGGCGGCAAGTCGAACCGGGTCGGCGAGGCCGCGGTCGCGGGCCTGGGGCTCGCGGCCGGCGTCGGCGACGGCAAGGCGGTCGCCGCGATCGAGGTCCGCGCGGCGGGCGACGGCGACGCCGTCGGGCTCGCGGTCGAGGACCTGGCGCGCGCCAACGTGATCGCGATCATCGGCCCGACCGACAAGGACGCGGTCGAGGTCGCGGGGCCGCGCGCCGAGGCGCTCGGCGTGCCGCTGCTCAGCCTGAGCGGGCGGGCCGAGAAGCTCGCGGTGCGGCGGACGGTGTTCCACATGATGCACTCGGGCGAGGCGCGGTCGCGGGCGCTGGCCCAGCGCGCGCTCGCCCGGGGGGTGACGCGGTTCGCCGTGCTCGCGCCCGAGAGCGGCTACGGCAAGACGCTGTCGGCGGCGTTCGTCGAGGAGATCGGCCGCGGCGGCGGCAAGATCGTCTCCAGCATCACCTACAAGGCCGACACCAGGTCGTTCGCCGGCGTGGTCGGCAAGCTGTCCGATGGCTGGGACGCGATCTTCGTCCCCGAGGATGCCGCGACCCTCGCGCTGATCGCGCCGGCGCTCGACGCCGCGGGCGCCAAGCCGCGGCCGCTCGGCACCCGCAAGCTCCGCGGCGGCCGCGCGGTGCTGCTGTTGTCGACCGCCGAGAACCTGACCGGCGCGTTCCTGACCGACGCCGGGCGCCACGCCGAGGGCGCGCTGCTCGCGCCGGGCTACTACCCCGACGACCAGGACCCCGCGAGCAAGGCGTTCGTCGACCGCTTCCTCGCCGCGTTCGGCCGCCCGCCCGGGTTCGTCGAGGCCTATGCGTTCGACGCCGCCCAGCTCGCCGCGGCGCTCGGCGGGGCGGGCCGCGCCGGGCTCGCGGCCGGGCTTGCCAGGGCCCAGCTGGTCGGACTGACCGGCACGGTCCGGTTCGACGCCGAGCATCGCCGGGCGGATCCCGGGGTGCTCTACACCGTCGTCGAGGACAGCGGCAGTTACGCGATCCGGGTCGCGAAGTGATACACGACGGCATGGTGTTCGATCCGGGAAACCGCCTGATCGCAGCGATCGACGCGCCGGGCCGCGCCGAGGCCGAGGCCCTGGTCGCCCGGCTGGCCGGCGTGCCCGGCTGGATCAAGCTCGGGCTCGAGCTGTTCTGCGCCGAGGGGCCGGCGGTCGTGGCCGCGCACGTGGCGCGCGGTCACCGCGTGATGCTCGATCTCAAGCTCCACGACATCCCCGAGACCGTCGCGCGCGCCACGGCCCGGATCGCGGCGCTGGGCGCGGAGCTGTGCACGGTGCACGCCGGCGGCGGCCGGGCGATGCTCGAGGCCGCGGTGCGCGCGGCCGGGGCCACGGGCGTGCTCGCGGTCACCGTGCTGACCTCGCTCGACGACGCCGATCTGGCGCAGATCGGCGCGCAGGGCCCGGTCGCCGAGCTGGTGGTGCGTCGCGCCCGGCTCGCGATCGATGCCGGCTGCGCGGGGGTCGTGGCATCGCCGCACGAGATCGCCGCGGTGCGCGCGATCGCGCCGCCCGGGTTTCTGATCGTGACCCCGGGCGTGCGGCCGGCCGGCGCCGCCACCGGGGACCAGAAGCGCGTGATGACGCCGCGCGAGGCCCGCGCCGCCGGTGCCGATCTCGTGGTGGTCGGGCGGCCGCTGCGCGACGCCGCGGACCCCGCCGCCGCGGCCCGGGCGATCGTCGCCGAGCTGTCATGACCGCGCCCGGCGAGCGCGTGGTGTACGGCGCCGGCCCCGTGCGCGAGCTGATCGCGCGCCGGCCCGAGGCGGTGCGCGCCGTGTGGGTCGATCCGCACCGCGCCGGCCGCTCGACCAGCGATCCGGTCGCCGCGATCGTGGTCGCCGCGCGCGCCGCCGGGATCCGGGTCGAGGACCGCGACCGCCGCGCGCTCGATCACGCGGCCGGTCCGGACGCGCGGCACCAGGGCGTGGTCGCCTGGCTCGGCGCGTTCGCCTACGCCGACCTGGCGGCGCTCGTGCCACCGGCCGGGGACTCCGGCGGCCCGGCGCTGCTGGTCGCGCTCGACGGCGTCGAGGACCCGCGCAACCTCGGCGCGATCCTGCGCAGCGCCTACCTGCTCGGCGCCCACGGCGTGATCATCCCCGAGCACCGCGCCGCCCAGGTCACCGCGGTGGTCGCCAAGGCGAGCGCCGGGGCGAGCGAGCTCGTCGCCATCGCCCAGGTCGGGAACCTCGTGCGCGCGCTCGACGAGCTGCGCGATCTCGGGCTGTGGCGGGTCGCGGTCGACGCCGCGCCCGGCGCGCAGCCGATCGAGACCATCGATGGAACACTGCCGCTGTGCCTGGTGCTCGGCGCCGAGGGCACCGGCGTGCGCCCGCTGGTCGCGCGGAGCTGCGACTTTCACGCAGTGATCGCGATGGCCGAGGGCCGCGGCGCGGTCGGGTCGTACAATGTCTCGGTCGCGGCTGCGCTCGCGCTGTACGAGATCACGCGGCAGCGCCGGACAGCCACGCTGCGTTAGGTGCGTCAGGCGCCAGGCGCGTCAGGTGCGTCATCTGCGTCAGGCGCGCCATCTGCGTTAGGCGCACCAGGCGCGCCAGGCGCGTGAGGGATCTCTACGCGCGCCGACGACGTCGGGTGGCCGACGATGCGCAACACTCTGCCTGCATCATGGCGCTCACCACGCGCGCGGATACGGAACGGCAGGCGTCACCGCGCGGCGCCGGGAGCCGCGGCGCAGCCCGGGACGTCCTCGAGCCGCCGGTACACCGCCAGGCCCCTGCGCTCGGCGACCGCGACCATCTGGTCGGCGCCCTGCGACGCCCCGCCGGTGCGCAGCACGCCATCGCAGTGCTCGAGCAGCCGCTCGGCGATCGGGTGGAAGATCTCCTGGAACGCCGCGTCGCCGAGGCGCGTCGACCCGGCCAGCTGGCACAGCGGCAGCGCGAACCACTCGCCGAGCACCGGCACGTGGCCGGCGCGGAACAGGGGCAGCGCGAGCGCCTCCATCGCCGCGACGTTGGCCGCCAGCTTCGCCGGGTCGTCGCCGGTGCCGGAGCGATACGGGCCGGCGATCAGGATCATGAGCGAGCGCGATGGGGTGGTCACGGATGGCGATGTAGCGCGATCGAGCACCGCACGATAGCGCAGCAAGCGGCGGCACCGCGTCGAAGGCTCGCCCGCCGGGCGTGGGCCGGTGCACGGCGCGGGCGACCGAGAAAGGACCCGGATACCATGATGAGACTGGCAGCGCGGTGCGCGATCCACGACGTTCAGGGCATCGTCGAGACCGTCGAGATCGTCGAGAGCGGCTCATGACCGACGACGTCACCGCGGATCTGAACCCGCGCAGCCCGCGCCGGCTGCTCGAGGATCTGGCGCAGCTCGCGCGGGTGCTCGCCGCGCGCGGCCGGGCCCGGCCCGAGGTCGAGCTCTACCTCGCGAGCGGCCAGCGCGTGACCGGCCGGCTCGCCGCGGTCGGCGACGGCGACGATCGCTCGGGCCCGATCGCAGTGGTGATCGTCGGCGGTACGCCGCGCGCGCCCGCCACCGCGTACGTCCGGATCGACCAGGTGGTCGCGGTGACGGTCGGCGACGCCGGCCTGCTGCTGCGCCCGCCGACGGTCGATGCGCCGGCGCCGAGCCGGGCCGAGCTCCAGCGCCAGGCCGCGGCGTGCAGCGACGGCCTCGCGGCGCGGCTCGGCCACGCGGTCCCCGTGCAGCTCGCGAGCGAGCTCGACCACGACGACGACGGCCGCCGCGCGGTCGCGGCGTGGCTCCCGGTGGTGTTCGAGGTGCTCGGCGGCATCGCCGGCGACGAGCTCGGCCGGCTCGCGCTCGGCGCGATCGAGGTGCTCGAGCTCGGCGCCGGGGCGATCGTCGAGCTCTGGAGGGAGCCGCCGGACCGGCTGGTGCTGCGCGCGCCGCGGAGCTCGGCCGAGCCGCTCACGGTCGCGACCCTGCGGCCCGCGCTCGAGCGGCTGCTGTAGCTACGCGTCGATCTTCTCGAGGAAGCTGGTCTTGAGCAGCTTCTCGCCGTGGACCGGGAAGAACGTGTAGACCGAGTCGCCGACGACGCGGACGACCTCGCCCTCGCCCCAGGTCGCGTGGCGCACCAGGTCGCCCTTCTCGAGCGGGCCGAACACCGGGCGCTTGACCCGCTCGATCTTGAGCGCGCGGCCGCGGCCGGCGACGCGGTTGCGGCGCAGCGCCTCCTCGAGCAGCGCCTTGCGGGTCGCCGGGTCGCCGCTGCGGCGGGCCGCGAGCGTGGCGGCGACGTTCTCGAGCTCGCGCGCGGTCGGCGGCGCGGACTTCGACGCGCGGACGCAGTTGTCGCACGTTCCGCATGCGGGATGATCGGTGTAGCCGAAGTAGGTGACGAGCAGCCGCGTCCGGCACAGGTGCGACTGCGCATAGCGCAGCATCGCCGCCAGCCGGGCGCGGTCCTGCGCGCGCTTCTGCTCGTAGCGGCTCGCCGCGCGGGCCAGGTCCTCGATGCTCGGCGGCTCGGTGGCGAGTGGCGCGAACCGCGCCCCCGGCGCCTCGGCGGCAAACCCGACCTCCTTCAGGAACGACAGCACGACCCGCGCCTTCTTGGCGGGCGCGTCGGCGCGCTCGGCGATGTCCTTGACCGCGACGAACACGTCCTCCAGGCCATCGGCCGAGTCCTCCGGGATCCGGGTGGCGACCCGGCCGTTGGTGACGTGGACCAGGGCCTCGGCGACCGCGCGGGTCTGCTCGGGGGTCGGGTAGCGGCCGCCCAGGAAGAAGCTCTGGATCCGCTTGTCCTCGGGCTGGTAGAGCAGCACGCAGTCCGCCGGGGCGCTGTCGCGTCCCGCCCGGCCGGCCTCCTGGTAATAGCTCTCCAGGGATCCGGGGAAGTTGTAGTGGATGACGAACCGGAGGTCCTGCTTGTCGACGCCCAGGCCGAACGCGTTGGTCGCGACCATCAGGCGCGGCTCGCCGTGCTCCATGAAGGCGGTCTGGACCCGCTCGCGGTCCTTGGCGCGCATTCGGCCGTGGTAGCGGCCGCACTCGACGCCCTGCGACCACAGGAAGTCGGCGAGCGCGTCGACCGTCTTGACCGTGGCGGCGTAGATGATGCCGCAGCCGGCCTGCTTCTCGATCAGCCGGAGCAGCAGCGCCTGCTTCTTGCGCTCGCTCGACGCCTTGATCACGTGATAGCGCAGGTTCGGCCGGTTCAGCCCGATGTCGATCACCGACGCGTCGCCGGGGCTGAGCTGGAGCTGGGCGAGGATGTCGTCCTTGACCTTGGGCGGCGCCGTCGCGGTCAGCGCGAGCACCGGCGGCCGGCCGAGCGCGCGGACCGCCTCGCCGAGCCCGAGATAGGCCGGGCGGAAGTCGTGCCCCCACTGCGAGATGCAGTGCGCCTCGTCGACGACGAACAGCGCGACCCGGACCGAGGCGAGGCGCTCGCGGAACCGCGGCTCGCCGAGGCGCTCGGGCGTGACGTAGGCGATGCACGGCCGGTTCTCGGACAGCCGGGACAGCGCCGCCTGCTCGTCGCGCGGCGACAGCGTGGAGTCGAGCCGCAGCACCTCGATGTCGAGCTCGGCGAGCTTGTCGTACTGATCCTTCATCAGCGCGATCAGCGGCGACACGACGAGGGTGACACCATCGAGCTCGAGCGCGGGCAGCTGGTAGCACAGCGACTTGCCGGCTCCGGTGGGCATGATCGCGAGCGTGTCGATGCCGGCGAGCACGTTGCGGATCGCGAGCGCCTGGCCCGGCCGGAACGCCGAGATCCCGAACCGCCGCCTGCCGAGCTCGATCATCCGGGCGTCGGTCGCGGCGGCGATCTCGGCGGCCTGGGTCTCCGTGACCTCGGAGGCTTCGCCGGCTTCGCCCGCGTCGCTGGCGTCCGGGGCATCGGGGACGTCGTAGGCGTCGGCCTCGAGCGCCAGGTCCTCGGTAAGATTCGGATCGGTGTCGATGACGATGGTATCTTCGTCGGGATCCAGCCCCACCAGCGGGGCGATCTCGCGCGTGCCGCGCGCCACCTTGATCGTGTTGATCGTGGCAGGCGAGATGTCGCGGGTCCCGCGCGCCAGCTTGGGCTGCTGCATGGCGACACGCTTTCGTGCGCTGCGCTCTGGCACGAGGCTCTTGGACATTAGCGGTAACCGTCGCCTGGAATGGCGGAGTCTGCAAGTGAAACGTGGCGACGATCTCGTCAGGTAACATTTGTTCGTGGAACACCGTCGCTGGCGCTCGCGGGGCACCTACATGGAAGCCGAAAAGAAACGGTGTTGCCTGATCACTCGACGCAGGAAGCGGTAGCGCCATCACATCGCGGAACTGGCGTGTTCCGGTTACAGGCAATGACACGCGAAGTCGCGTGACGTATCACCGTGCGTCTCAGCGCGGTACGCATCATTCGGCGGCACCGCATGGCAGCCGGCGGCAACTGCACGCGTGCGGCACCTGCGACGACGGCGCGCGCGCGAGTGCGGAACGGCGCGATCGCAGCGATCGCACGCGCCGATCGGGCCGGATCGCGCCCGGATCGCGCCCGGATCGCGCCGGATCAGGCCGGATCGGGCCGGATCGGGCCGATCGCGCCGTACATCGCGGCCGCCGCCCTTGCAGTCCGCGCCGGGTTGAAGAAGATGCTGGTCATGCCTCTGCTCGATGGGCTGCAAGTCGTGAGCTCCAGGATCCATGGATACGGTGTGATCGCCACGCGTCCGTTCCGGACGGAGGAGGTCATCTGCCACGGCGACGGCGTGCTCTACGCCGGCGATGCCGAGTTCGATGACACCTACGCGCTGGTGCTGCCGGCCGAGGACTCGGGGCAGGACGAGCAGCTGTTCTGGGACCTGGTCTGCCAGACCCGCTGGTTCAATCACTCCTGCGATCCCAACACCGAGGTGATGCTGAAGTGGGATCGCGAGACCAGGACGATGACCGCCTGGTGGGTCGCGCTCCGCGACATCCCGGTCGGCGAGGAGATCACGTACGACTACGGCTTCGTCGCCGACGTCGCCGAGCCGTGCCTGTGCGGCGCCGCGAGCTGCCGCGGCGTGATCGTCGACGATGATCCGGCGAACGTCGCCCGGCTCCCCGATCACCTGCGCGCGCTGCTCCGCGGCCCGGCGCGCGCCGCGTCGTAGCTCGTCATCAGCTCGGTCTGGCTACGGCGGCGGCCGGTCGGACAGCTCGGCGGTGGGCAGGTCCGGCGGCAGGTGGCGGCCCTTCCACAGGGCGAACACGGCCGGGTAGACCAGGAGCTCGAGGACGAACGAGGTGACCAGGCCGCCGACCATCGGCGCGGCGATCCGCTTCATGACGTCGGCGCCGATGCCGGTGCTCCACAGGACCGGGACGAGGCCGATCATCATGGTCAAGACGGTCATCAGCTTGGGCCGGATCCGGTGGGCGGCGCCCTCGACGATGGCGTCGCGCAGGTCGTCGCGGGTGCGGAGCCGGCCGTCGGCGACCCGGCGGCGATGGGCGAGCGTCAGGTAGAGCAGCATGACCACGCCGGTCTCGGCGTCGAGGCCGGCGAGGGCGATCATGCCGATCTTGACGGCCTGGCTGACGCTGTAGTCGAGCAGGTAGATCAGCCAGATCGCGCCGACGAGGGAGAACGGCACGGCGAGCAGCACGATGCCGGTCTCGATCAGCGAGCGCGTGTTGAGGTAGAGCAGGAGGAACACGACGAGCAGCGTGATCGGCAGGACGATCGCGAGCCGGGCGTCGGCGCGCTCGTTGTAGAGGAACTGGCCGACCCAGGCGATCCGGACGCCGGCCGGCAGCGCGACCTTGCGGGCGATCGCGGCGCGCGCGTCGGCGACGTAGTCGACGATCGGCCGGGTGGTGTCGAGGAACACGAAGCCGACCAGCTTGCCGTCCTCGGAGCGGATCATCGGCGGGCCGGTGACGGTCCGGACCTCGGCGACCTCCGACAGCGGGACCTGGGCGCCCGACGGCGTGGGCACGAGCACCTGATCGAGCACGGCCGGATCGTCGCGGAACTCGCGGGCGTAGCGCAGGTTGATCGGGTAGCGCTCGCGGCCCTCGACGGTCTCGGACACGTTCATCCCGCCGATCGCGGTCTGGATCACCTCGTTGACGTCGGCCACGGTCAGGCCGAGCCGCGCGGCCGCGTCGCGCTTGACCACGAGGTCGAGGTAGAACCCGCCGGTGGCGCGGTCGGCGAACGCGCTGCGCGTGCCCGGGACGCCGGCGATCGCCTGCTCGATCGCGACCGCGGCGCGCTCGACGTCGTCGAGGTTGTCGCCGAAGACCTCGACGCCGAGCGGGCTGCGCACGCCGGTCGACAGCATCTCGGTGCGGGTCTGGATCGGCATCCAGAAGATGTTGGGCATGCCCGGATAGGCGAGCTTGGCGTCGATCTCGGCGACGAGCTTGTCCCAGGTCATGCCGGGCCGCCACTGGTCGCGCGGCCTCAGCACGACGGTGGTCTCGACCATGCCGAGCGGCGCCGGATCGGTCGGGGTCTCGGCGCGGCCGTTCTTGCCGAACACCGAGGCGACCTCGGGGAACGCGCGCAGCTCGCGGTCCATGTGCTGGAGCACGCGCGAGGCCTCGGCGATCGACATGCCCGGCGGCGCCGTCGGCATGTAGAGGATCACGCCCTCGTTGAGCGGCGGCATGAACTCGCGGCCGAGGCGGAACCAGGCGGGGATGGTGAACGCGACCACCAGGGCCGCGGCGGCGATCACGGTGATGCGGTGGCGGACGACCCAGCGCACCACGGGCGCGTAGGCGCGGATCAGCAGGCGGTTGATCGGGTGGCGATCCTCGCCGTAGAGCCGGCCGCGCACGAAGATCGCGGCGAGCGCCGGGGTCAGGGTCACGGCGAGCACGGCGGCAAAGCCCATCGAGTAGGTCTTGGTGAACGCGAGCGGCTTGAACAGCCGGCCCTCGGTGCCCTCGAGCGTGAAGATCGGCAGGAACGACACGGTGATCACGAGCAGCGAGAAGAAGATCGACGGGCCGACCTCCTGCATCGCGGCGATGATCGCGGCGGTGCGCGACGCGCGGCGCTCGGCCGGCGGGTCCGCGGCCGAGGCGTGCTCCCAGTCGTCGAGCTTCTTGTGGATGTTCTCGATGATGATGATCGAGGCGTCGACCATGGCGCCGATCGCGACGGCGATGCCGCCGAGGGACATGATGTTGGCGGTCAGGTGCTGGGCGCCCATCGGGATGAACGCGAGCAGGACGCCGAGCGGCAGGGTGAGGATCGGGATCAGCGCGCTGCGGACGTGGAGCAGGAACACGAAGATGATCAGCGCGACGACGATCATCTCCTCGATCAGCGTGTCGGTCAGCGTGGCGATCGAGCCGCGGATCAGCTCGGAGCGGTCGTAGGTGACCTGGACCTCGACGCCGGGGGGCAGGGTGCGCGCGAGCTCGGCGAGGCGCTGCTTGACGCCGTCGATCACGTCGAGCGCGTTCTCGCCGTAGCGCATGATCACGACCCCGCCGACGATCTCGCCCCGGCCGTCGAGCTCGGCGACGCCGCGCCGGATGTCCTGGCCGATCGCGACCTCGCCGACATCGCGAACCCGGACCGGGACGCCGCCGGCGGTGGTGCGCAGCGGCACGTCCTCGAGGTCGTGCGTGGTGTGGACGTAGCCGCGGCCGCGGATCACGTGCTCGTGGCCGGCGATCTCGACGACGCTGCCGCCGACGTCCTCGTTCGAGCGCTGCACGGCGGTCGCGACGTCGCGCAGCGGGACGCGGAGCGCGAGCAGCTTCGCGGGATCGAGCGTGATCTGGTACTGCTTGACCGCGCCGCCGATCGAGGCGACCTCGGCGACGCCCTTGACGCTCGACAGCGCGTAGCGGAGGTTGTAGTCCTGCAGCGAGCGCAGCTGCTGGAGGTCGTGCTTGCCGGTGCGATCGACGAGCGCGTACTCGAAGACCCAGCCGACGCCGGTCGCGTCCGGCCCGAGCCGCGGCGTGACCCCGGCGGGCAGCCGCGCCTGCGCCTGGTTCAGGTACTCGAGCACGCGGCTGCGCGCCCAGTAGATGTCGGTGCCATCGGCGAAGATCACGTAGACGAACGACATGCCGAACATCGATTGGCCGCGGACGTAGGCGACGCCCGGCGCGGCGACCAGCGAGGTCGAGATCGGATAGGTGATCTGGTCCTCGACGAGATCGGGGCTGCGGCCCATCCACTCGGTGAAGATGATGACCTGCGCGTCGGACAGGTCGGGGATCGCGTCGAGCGGCGCGCGGCGCAGCGCGAGATAGCCCCACGCGGCGAGGCCGGCGACCAGCACGATCACGACGAGCGGGTTGCGCGCGCTGCCGGCGATGACGCGGCCGACCACGCCCGGGCCGCCGGGGGCGGACGCAGGGGGCGGCTCAGTGGGCTGCATGGTCCCCTCCGCTGCCCTCGCTCCAGAACCCACCCGCCGAGCGGATCCGGCTCTCGGCCGCGATCAGGAAGTTGCCGGAGGTCACGACGAGATCGCCGGCGCGCAGGCCGCCGATGACCTCGACGACGTCGCCGGTGCGCGCGCCGATCGTGACGTCCTGGGGCCGCAGCCGGCCGTCGCCGACGTCGACGAACACGACCCGGCGCGGGCCGGTGTAGACCACCGCCGAGCTCGGGATCTGCAGCCGCTCGCCGAGCGAGAGCGCGAACGTCACGGTCGCGAACATGTCGGGCTTGAGCTCGAGCTGCGGGTTCGCGAGCGCGATGCGGACCCGGCCGGTGCGCGACATCGGGTCGAGGTACGGATAGATGAACGCGACCTTGCCCGCGAAGCTCTTGCCCGGCAGGTAGGTCAGGGTCACGGTCGCGGGCGCGCCCCGGGGGATCCGCGCGAGGTCGGCCTCGTGGACGTCGGCCTCGACCCAGATCTGGTCGAGATCGGCGATCCGGAACAGCCGCTGGCCGGCGGTGACGGCGTCGCCCTCGACCACGGCCTTGTCGATCACGACCCCGGCGGCGGGCGAGCGGAACGCCACGCGCTCGATCGGCTGGTGGCTCTCGGCGATCGCGCGCAGCTGGTCGGCCCCGAGGCCCCACAGCGCGAGCCGGGTCTCCGAGGCCTGGACCAGCGCGTCGCCGCGCGCGTTGTCGCCGGGCGCCCCGCCGGCATGCGACATGTCGCGATGCTCGCGCGCGTTCAGGTAGTCCTGCTGCGCGGCGTAGAGCTCGGGGCTGTACAGCGTGAACAGCACGTCGCCCCGGGCGACCCGCTGGCCGGTGGCGTTGACCCGGAGCCCGCTGACGTAGCCGCCGACCTTGAGCGTGACGTCGTGGAGCCGGGTCTCGTCGACCACGAGCCGGCCCTCGGCGCGGACGGCGAGCTCGAGCGGGGCGCGGATCACGCGCGTGGTGTGGATGCCGAGCTGGGCGCGCCGGCCCTCGTCGACCCGGATCAGGCCGGCGGCCTGGTCGCCGCGCAGCACGGCGACCAGCGGCATCGAGCAGATCGGGCACTGCCCGGGGTGATCGAGGTGGACCTGCGGGTGCATCGCGCACGTGTAGTACGCGGTGTCCCCGGCGCTGCCCGGGCCGGCCGCCATGGGCTCGCCGGGGGTGGCGCGCGGCGACGCGCCGGAGAACCACGCGATCAGGTCGTGGCGGAACACCAGCGCGAACAACATCGCGATCGCGGCGAGGACCGCGGGCAGGGCGTGGACGCGGCGCGCGGCGGTCATGGGGCGCCTCCTTGGACGATCCGGCCGGACAGCCGCTCGAGCGCGGCGGTCCGTCGATCGAGGTCGGCGCGGGCGCGCTCGAGGCCGAGCTCGACTTCGCGCAGCGCGCGTTCGGCTGCCATCACGCTGGCGAACGCGGTCTGGCCGGCGGTGAACCCGGCGAGCGCCGCGTCGACCCGGGCGCGGGCGTTGGGCACCGCGCGCTGCAGGTACAGCGCGAGCGCGTCGCGCGCCTCGTCGACCTCGCGGCGCGCGCGGTCGCGGTCCTCGGCCAGGACGTCACCGACCGAGGTCAGCTCCGCGGTCGCCGCGGCGAGCGCCGCGCGGGCGCGCTCGACCGCGCCGCGCCGGCCGCGCCGCTCGAGCGGGATCTCGATCGCGACGCCGAGCGTGAAGCGGTGCTGCCAGTCGGCGAACATCGAGTCGTAGCCCGCCATCAGCTCGAGGTCGGGATAGAACGCGCGCTCGGCCGACGCCAGCTCCGCGCCACGCTGCCGGACCCGGGCCTCGGCCGCCGCCTTCGGGTCCTGGACGATCGCCGCGTCCGGCGGCGCGGCGGTGGTCGCGGCGATCGCGTCCGGGGGCGGTGGCAACGCGGCATCCGGGGCGCGGCGCAGCAGCCGGTTGATCCGGGCGATCGCGGCGCGTTGCTGGGTGTCGAGCATCAGCCGCTCGCGGTCGAGCGCGATCACCTCGCCCTCGGCCTCGAGCACGTCCTGCTGACCGGAGCGGCCGACGGTGTACTGCGCGCGGGCGCTGGCCTCGATCTGCTCGACCATCGCGCGGTGGTGGGTGTTGACGTCGATCGCCCGGGCGGCGACGTAGTAGTCGTCGAACGCCACGACCGCGGCCTCGGCGAGGGCGAGCCGCAGGGTCTGGTGATCGGCCCGGGCGGCGTCGGCCTCGGCCAGCGCGGCGGCGCCGGCGAGCGCGCGCTTGCCGGGGAACGGCAGCTTCTGGCTGACCTGGACGCGCTGGCCGTACGGCGCGTCGCCGGTGATGCTCAAGGGCGCGAGCTCGTAGGTCAGCATCGGATCGGCGAGCGCGACCGCGGCGGGGTAGGCCGCCACCGCGGCCCGCCAGGTCTGGCGCGCGGCCTCGATGTCGGGGTTGCGGGCGAGCACCGCGGCCACCAGCGCGGCGCGATCGAGCGGCGAGCCGAGCACGGGGTCGGCGGCCGGCGCCGGCCGGTCGCGCTCGAGGCCGCGCAGCGCGGCGACCATCGCGTCGTGCTCGCGCAGCCCGGGCGGGGCGGCGCAGCTCGCGAGCAGCAGCAACGGGAACAGGGCAAGACGGGATCGGGGCATGGGTGCTCCTGGAGCGCGGTGTCCGAGCAGCGGACGGCGCGCGCACGTACGGCGTGACGGGCTCTATCGACGGGCGAGAGCCGCGATCACAGGAGCAGGGCGCAGTGGCGGGCGAACAGGTCGGGAGGGCCGCGGGTCGCGCACGGGCGATCGACCGCGACCCGGACGACCGCGCGCGGCGGCGATACGGCGGTCACCGCGCAGGCGACCGCGGCCGGCTCGTCGGCGACATCGGGCGACGCGGTGCGCTCGGAGGCGGCGCGCGCCGGGAGCTGGATGATCGTGCAGCAGCACGCGGCGCGGACCTCGGTGGTGGGCGCGGCGGGGCCGTGGTGCCTCGCCTGGCCCGGGCAGCAGCACGCCGTGCGCAGCTCGCCGTCGTGCGCGCGGAACCACGTCGCGGCCTGGACCCCGGCGGGAGCCAGGACCAGCAGGACCAGCACGGTGAGAGCGGCGCGGCGCACCTGCCTGCAGTCTACGGACGAGCGCGCTCGCCGGCAATGCCGGGCTCGGCGAAGCCGGGTGTCGCGCGCGCCGATCGCGCAAGCCGTGCGGGTGCCGGCGACCGCGGCCGCAGCTTCCGCGCCGCGGCGACCCGGCGGCGACCTGGCGACGATCAGGCGGTCGCGACGGCGGCGGCGAGCAAGGTCTGGCCGTCGCGCACGTAGGTCGAGCCCGGGATGTCCTTGGCGGCGCGCTTGCCGACCGCGGCGAGCTCGGCGAGCGCCGCGTACGACCGGGCGCGCCCGACCGAGATCGCGGCGATCGAGACGCTCATGATCGGAAACCGGCGCTGGACGCCGAACCGGTCCTTGGTGTCGATGTAGCCCTTCGCGCGGTCCTCGGGGTCGTAGTACAGCCGGATCAGGTGATCGAAGCGCGCGCAGATCGCGCGGCAGACATCGTCAGCCCGCTCGAGACTGGTGATGAACACGAAGTCGTCGCCGGCGATGTGGCCGATGAAGTCGCCCGGACCGCCGTTGTGCTTGATCACGTGGCGGATCACGTCGCCGGTCTGCCGGATCACCGCGTTGGCCTTGGCGTAGCCGTAGTAGTCGTTGAACGCCTTGAGATTGTCGAGGTCGAGGTAGCAGGCGACCGCGCCGGTGTCGCCGACCGCGATCCGGCGCTCGATCTCGTCCTGGATCGCGTCGGCGCCGGGCAGCTGGGTGGTCGGCGACGCGCCGAGCTCGCGGGCCTGGCGGTCGAGCGCCTTGCCGACCCGGGCGAGCAGCTCGTCGGCGTCGAACGGCTTGACCATGTAGTCCTCGGCGCCCGAGCGGAACGCGCGGACCTTGTCGGCGGTGTCCGAGCGCGCCGACAGGAACATGATCGGCGCCATGCCGATCGCCGGATCGGCGCGCAGCATCTCGGCGCAGCGGTAGCCGTCGATCCCGGGCATCAGGACGTCGAGCAGGATCATGTCGGGCCGGAACCGGCGGGCCTCGGCGACCGCCGACGTCGCCGATCCGGCGGCGCGGACCTGGTAGCCGCCGAGCTCGAGCACCTCGCGGCAGATCTGGCGGATCGACGCGTCGTCGTCGACGATCAGCACGCGCGGGGTCTCGCGGCGGCCGGACTCGACCAGCCGCAGGCAGGCCTCGCGGAACATCGCCGGCTGGATCGGGAACTCGAGCACGTCGTCGGCACCGGCCATCAGCAGGTCGGCACGGCGCTCGGCGTCGGCGACGACCATCACCGCGGTCTTGTGGGTGTCGGGATCGTGCTCGAGGATCGCGAGCAGCGCGGGCGCGTCCGACATCGCGCCGGCGATCACCGCGAGCGCGGGGTGCTCGTCGCGGCTGAGCGCGAGCGCGGTGTCGACGTCGTGCGCGACCAGCACGCGGTCGGTCAGCGACATCAGCAGGCCCTTGAGCAGCAGCGCGCGGCGCGGATCGTCGTCGACGACCAGCGCGAGCGAGCCCTCGCCCAGGCCGCGGCGGCGCGGCTGGGTCTCGAGCGGCAGCGGCACCGGCTTGTCCGGCATCGCGGTCGATGGCAGCGTGAACACGAACTTGGTGCCGTTGGGCTCGGACTCGACCCAGATCCGGCCGCCGTGGGCCTCGATGATCGTGCGCGAGATCGACAGCCCGAGCGCGGTGCCGCCGATGCGACGGCTCGACGCCGAGAACGGCTCGAACACGCGCTCGCGCTCGTCGAGCGAGATCGGCTCGCCGGAGTTGAACACCGAGACGCCGACCGCGTCCTCGGTCAGCGGCGGCCCGAACACCTGGACGTCGATCACGCCGCCGTTGGGCGCGAACCGGATCGCGTTGGTCAGGAGATTCCCGAGCACCTGCGCCAGCCGCTCGGGGTCGCCGAGGATCGCGATGTCCTCGGCCGACGCGCCGAGCACGATCGTCAGGTGCTTGGTCGCGGCCGCGGCGCGGTAGCGATCGATCACCTCGCGCGCGAGCCGATCGAGCTGGACCGGGGTCGCGGCCACGGTGATCGTTCCAGACTGGGCGCGCGCGAGCTCGAGCAGCTGATCGACGAGCTGGTTCATCCGCGTCGCCGCCTGGCGCGCCATGTCGACGTAGCGCAGCTGCGGATCCGACAGCGGCCCCGCGTAGCCCGACAGCACGATGTCGAGCGCGCCGGCGATCGAGGTCAGCGGCGTGCGCAGCTCGTGCGACATGACCTGCGCGAACTCCGCGCGCCGGCGTGCGATCTCGGCGGTGTCTCCGAGATCGCGCAGGACCACGATCGCGCCGAGCGCGGCGCCCGCCTCGAACAGCGGCGTGACGACCGAGTGCAGCACGCGATCGCCGATCCGGACCTCCTCGCGAATCACCTGGCCCTCGCTCGCGCCCGCCGCCAGCTCGAACGGATAAAACCCGACGGTGTCCTTCAGGTACGTGGTGTCGATTTGCGCGTCGAGCGGAATCCCGAGCATCTCGCGCGCCGCGGCATTGACGAACACCTCGCCCGTGCGCGTGTCGGCGACGATGGTGCCATCGGCCATCGAGCCCACCGCATGCCGAAGCAAGTCGTTCGACGCGGGCGACATCTGTTAGCAATCATACCCAAATCAGTGTCGAAGCACACTACCGCCGGGGTGCGCCGGTGTGGGTAATCATTCCTGGGTGGATTGCCGGCGGAACGTCCGCTCGAGCGCCGCGTAGACCCCGCCGCGGGTCACCAGCTCGTCGTGCTTGCCTTGCTCGACGACCTGGCCCTTGGCCATCACGACGATGAGGTCGGCATTACGGATGGTGGACAGCCGGTGTGCGATGACCAGCGTGGTCCGCCCCTTCATCAGCTCGGCGACCCCGTTCTCGATCAGCTCCTCGGCCTCGGGATCGACGTGGGCGGTGGCCTCGTCGAGCACGAGGATCTCGGGGTCGCGGAGCAGCGCGCGGGCAAACGCGACCAGCTGGCGCTCGCCGGCCGAGAAATTGGCGCCGCGCTCGGCGACCGCGGTCTCGATGCCGCTGCCGCGGCGTGCGAGGGCGCGGTCGAGCCCGACCCGCGCGATCGCGCGCTCGATCTGCTCCCGGGTGTACGGCTTGCCGAGCGTGAGGTTGTCCTCCAGGGTGCCGGCGAACAGGATCACGTCCTGCGACACCACCGTGATCCGCCGGCGCAGCTCGGGGAGCGCGAGGTCGCGGACGTCGACGCCGTCGATCCGGATCGCGCCGCGATCGCGCTCGTAGAGCCGGGTCAGGAGCTTGATCACGGTCGACTTGCCCGAGCCGGTCGCGCCGACCACGGCCACGGTCGCGCCGCGCGGCAGGCGCAGGTCGACGCCGCGCAGCACCGGCTCGGCGCCGTAGCTGAAGTGCACGCCGGCGAGCTCGACGGCCGGTCCGGCCGCCACCCCGGCCAGCTCGGACGCCACGGGCTTGCGCGGCCCCGCCGGGTCCCGCGGCGGAAAGCTGTCGCGGTAGGGAGATTCCGATCCCTGCGGCGCCGCGGACCGGAATGGTTCGATCCGGCCCGGGTCCCAGTCCGGCTTGGTCGTGTTGGCGTCGCCGGTGTCGCCGTCGAGCTCCTCGGTGTCGAGCAGCTGGAAGATCCGCTCGCTCGCGGCCATCGCGCCCTGCATCACGGCGTACTTGGCCGACAGGTCGCGGATCGGCTCGAAGAACCGCGTGATGAGCTCGGAGAACCGGATGATCAGCCCGATCGCCGCGGCGACCTGGACCGGCGAGGTGTGTGCGCCGGTCAGCGGCAGCAGGCGGTGCTGCGACGCCCACCACAGCACGCCGCCGATCGCGATGTAGCTGATCGCCTCGACCAGCGCGTACATGCCGGCATCGGCCCGGATCTGGAGCAGATACGCGTCGCGGTGGCCGGCGTTGATCTCGTTGTACTCGCGCTGCGCGGTCCGGCCGCGGCCGAGCAGGTGCACGACCCGGATCCCGAACAGGTGCTCCTGGGCGAACGCGTTCATCGCGGCGAGCCGGACCCGGATCTGGCGGAACGACGTGCGCATCGCGCGCCGCGCGTACTCGACGATCACGAACAGGAACGGCAGGGTCGCGAACGTGATCAGCGCGAGCTGGACGTCGACCACCAGCAGGATCACCATGATCGCCGCCGCCTTGATCACGTCGCCGACGATCGTGATCGCGCCCTGCGAGAACATCTCGTTGAGGCTCTCGATGTCGTTGGTCATCCGCGTCATCAGCCGGCCGACGGGGATGCGGTCGAAGAACGCCGCGCGCTGCGCGAGCACGTGATCGAAGATCGAGATCCGCAGGTCGTGCATCGTGCGCTGGCCGGCGAGCTGGACCAGCCAGCTCTCGCAGAACGACGCCAGGTTCTGGCCGACCACCAGGCCGACGTAGCCGAGGGCGTCGAGCGGCAGCGCCTCGATCATGCCGCGGCCGTCGTCGCCGAGGATGTGGTGCTGGAGCACGTACGCGACGAACAGCGGCTGGGCGAGCTCGAACGCGGTCCGCACCAGCATGAAGCCGACCCAGGCGATCAGCAGCACGGCGTGGGGCCGGACGTAGCGGGCGAGCCGGCGCATCAGCCGGATGTCGTAGGCCTTGCCGAGCACCGCCTCGGCCTCGAACCCGGAGCGGCGAGGCCCGACCGGCCCGATCGGCCCCGCCGGCGCGACCGCCGCCACTAGATTGCCTCCCGGCGGCTGACGCCGAGCTCGCCCTGGAGCTGGGTGCGGTACAGCTCGCTGTACAGCCCGCCCGCCGCGAGCAGCTGGTCGTGGCTGCCGCGCTCGACGATCCGGCCCTGGTCGAGCACGAGGATCTGGTCGGCGTCCTTGATCGCGGCGACCCGGTGCGAGATCAGGACCGCGGTGCGGCCGTGCATCACGCGGCGCAGGTGGCCGAGGATCAGCTGCTCGGTCTCGGCGTCGACCGAGGACAACGAGTCGTCGAGCACGAGCAGCCGCGGCGTCGTGGCCAGGCCGCGCGCGAGCGCGACGCGCTGGCGCTGGCCGCCGGACAGCGTGATGCCGCGCTCGCCGACGATGGTCGCCAGACCCTCGGGCATCACCGCGAGATCGCGCACCAGCCCGGCCGCCTCGGCCGCCGCGGTCACCCGCGGCTCGTCGCTGAGGTCGACCGCCGCGGCGATCGCGCCGGCGCGCTCGAGCTCGCGGGCGCGCGCCGCCGGGATCGCGGTGCCACCGCCGTAGCCCATCGCGATGTTGTCGGCGATCGTGGTCGAGAACAGGAACGCCTCCTGGGGCGCGTAGCCGACCTGCGCCCGCAGCGAGCCGAGCGGGATCGCGGTGACGTCGCGGCCATCGAGGAAGATCGCGCCGGGCGGCACCGCGATCAGCCGGCACAGGGCCTCGACCAGCGTGCTCTTGCCCGAACCGGTGCGGCCGACGATCGCGGTGATGCTGCCCGGCGCGAGCTCGAACGACACGCCGTCGAGGATCGCGCGGGTGCCGATCTGGATGCGGAGGTCCTTGACCTCGACGTGCGCGGGCCGCGCGGTGTGGACCAGCGCCGGCTCGACGCTGTCGGCGAGGTCGGACCGGGTCTGCTGGAGCTCGAGCAGCCGGGTCCACGACGCGCGGCCGCGCTGGACCAGCGCCAGCATGAAGCCGAGCGTCATCGTCGGCCACACCAGGCGCGCGAGCAGGGTCGCGAACGCGGTGTAGTAGCCGACGCCGATGTCGCGGTGGATCACGGCGCGGCCGCCGACCAGGATCAGGATCGCGACGCCGAGCGGCGCCAGCGCGTTGAGGATCGGACCGAGCTGGACCCGGACCTTGGCCGCGGCCATGTTCTTGTCGAGCAGCCGCTGCGAGCCGGCGAGGAAGCCGCGGCGGCGCACGTC
>DASWRS010000396.1:0-1663 GCA_036403075.1 Kofleriaceae bacterium | reverse complement strand
GCCTCCAGGCCCAGCGCACTCATGACTTCTTCGGCTCCTCGTTCACGCGCTGCGAATAACCCTCGATGTTCTTCTGGCTGTCGCGGGGCCTCGATACCGCGAGCGCCCCGTCGGGCACGTCCTCCGTGATCACCGACCCGGCGCCAGTGTACGCCGAGGGCCCGACGTTCACAGGCGCGACGAGGGCGGTGTGCACGCCCGTGTGAGCGCCCTCCCCAACGGTCGTGCGCGTCTTGCGGCCACGGTGGTAGTTGGCGGTGATCGTGCCGGCCCCGAGGTTGGCGCCCTCGCCGATGTCGGCGTCGCCGATGTAGGAGAGGTGGGGCACCTTGGCGCCCTCGTGGATGGTCGACTTCTTGACCTCGACGAACGTGCCGACCTTCGCGCCGTCGCGGATGTCGGCCTCGGGCCGCAGGTACGCGAACGGGCCGATGTTCACCCCGTTGGCGACGCGGCAGGCGACGAGGAACGAGTGCGGGATCGCGACCCGATCGCCTATCTGCGAGTCGGTGATGGTCGTGGCGGGGCCGATGTCGCAGCCTGCGCCGATGCGCGTTGCGCCGCGCAGCGTCACGGCGGTGGCGACGATGGTGTCTGCTCCGATCTCGACGCCCTTGTCGACCGCGACGGTGTCGGGCGCGCTGAAGGTCACGCCCGCGCGCGCGTGGGTGTCGAGGATGCGGCGCTGGGCGTGGCGGGTGACCTCCATCAGGTCGGCGCGGTTGTTCACGCCGATCGCGCTGAGCGTGTCGGACGTCCTGTGGGCGGCGATGGTGAGACCGTGCTCGCGGAGGATTGGGAAGACGTTCGTGAGGTAGCGCTCGCCGTTGTCCTCGACCGGGACCTCGTCGAGTGCCTGCAGCAGCGCGCGGGCGTCGAAGACGTAGGTGCCGATGTTGATCTCGCGAATGCGCAGCACGTCCTCCGGCACGCCGTCGGGATACTTGGTCTCGACGATCCGCTCGACGTGACCGTGCTCGTCGCGGACGATGCGCCCGTAAGCGGTCGGGTCGATGTCCTCGGTCGTGAGCAGCGTGGCGGCGGCCTGCTCGCGCTCGTGCTCCTCGATCAGCGACTCGATGGTCTTGGTGGCCGTGAGCGGGACGTCGCCGCTGAGGATGAGCACCCGCTCGCTCGCTTCGATCGCGGCACGCGCGGCGAGCACGGCGGACCCTGTGCCCTCGCCTTCGGTCTGCTCGGCGGCCTCGGCGCCCGGGGGCAGGGCCTCGGCCACGCCGCTGTCCGGGCGCGTGATGCAGACGATCCGGTCCGCGCCGGCGTCCTGCGCGGCCTCGATGACCCACTGCAGCATCGGGACGCCGCAGACTGGGTGCAGGACCTTCGGGAGCGACGAGTGCATGCGCGTCCCTTGGCCCGCGGCCATGATGAGCGCGGTGAGCTGCCGGGCCATTGGACGGGGGAGTCTACGTACGGGGCTTAGGCCCTATCCTGCGACGCGTTTCGCTGGGGGGTCGTCTAGTTGGTAGGACATCGGGTTTTGGTCCCGGTAACGGGGGTTCGAGTCCCTCCCCCCCAGCCTTCAAGCCGCCAAGGGGAGCGCGACCGGCAGCGCCGCTCGCTCGAACTCGATCTCCGAGACGGCGATCAGCTGGAGCGCGCAGCCGCACTCGCACGCCAGCGCCTCGAGCTCTTCGAGCCGCGT
>DASWRS010000395.1:0-7325 GCA_036403075.1 Kofleriaceae bacterium | reverse complement strand
CGGCTGGGCCTATGCATTCCTCGCCCTGGATCGCGTGGACCCCGGCGCCGGCTGGTACGAGCGCGCCGTCCAGCTGTGCACGCAGATCGTCGCGTCCGGGCCGGGCTTCGAGCATCCCAGCGGTCTGTTGAAGGGCTATTCGGGCGTGCTGTACCTTGCGAGCGACCTCGCGGACGCCGCGAATCGTGGATTTCCGTTCGTCGAGGCGCTCCCGATCCCCCCACGGCCGTCATGACCTCGAGACGCTCGAGCGCAGCCCCGCCGCGCAAACCTGCCGGGCTGCGGCCGCCGCGGCGGTCGGCGTCCCCGGGCGCACGCACCTGGCCACGGCTCACCGACCGCTACCAGCTCGGCGGCTCCGGGGTCGGGGTCAGCCCGATCTGCCTCGGGCGGGTCGGCTCGCCGGACATCATCCCGGCGGCGTTCGACGCCGGCATCAACTTCTTCTTCGTCACGGCGGACATGCACTGGCCGATCTACGAGGCCACGCGGCGCGGCCTCGAGCAGCTGTTCGCGCGCGGCGGCGGCGTCCGCGACGACGTCGTCGTCGGCGTGGTGTCCTATGTCGCGCAGCCCGAGTTCCTGCGCGCGCCGTTCACCGAGGTCATCGAGGCGATCTCCGGAATGCAGCGCGTCGACGTGTCGATCATCGGCGGCGCCTATGCCGCGGATCTGACCACGCGGCTGATCCACTACCAGGACCATCGTCGCGGGGACGTGCTCGGCGTCCGCGGCATCGGCGCGACGTTCCACGACCGGCCGGCCTGCGCGCATGCCATCAATCATGATCTGATCGACATCGGCTTCGTGCGCTACAACCCGCGGCACCGCGGCGCGGAGCACGACGTGTTCGCCGGCCTCAAGCGCAATGCCGCGCTGCTGTACAACTTCAAGAGCACGATTCCGTTCCTGAGTGACGAGCAGTTCCGGACCCTGGGCCTCGGGCCCGGCTACTGGCAACCACGCATCACGGATTACTATCGCTTCGCGCTGTCGCGCCTCGAGCTCGACGGTCTGCTGTGTGCCTTCGATCGCCCGGAGCACGTCGCGGAGCTGGCCGACGCCCTCGCCGCCGGCCCGCTCGACGCGCAGCAGCTCGAGCACCTCGCCCGGCTCGCGGACCGGTCGGGGCGCTGAGCGGCCGACCCAGTGCGTCACCGGGACCGGCGGAGCAGCGCGATCTCTCCGGCGCGCTGGGCGTAGCTGTCCGGTGGCATCGCCGGCCACGCGGCAAGCAGGCCGGCGAGGATCGAATCGAGGTAGACGTCGAGCGGCGGGTGCTCGAAGCCGAGCTCGGCCACGGCGCGCGACGGATCGAGCAGCGACATCCAGGGGCTCGAGAACGGCGACGCCGCGCGCACCGACAGCCCGGCGGCCTCGAGCTCGGCCGGCGGCAGCTCGACGAGCTCGGGCCGCGCGCCCAGGCGGGCGGCGATCCGCTCGACCAGCGCGCGCACCGTGAGCTGCTCGGGCTGCGCCAGGTTGAACGCCTGCCCCGGCGGCGGCGGCGCGTCGAGCAGCTTGACCAGCGCGCGCACCACCGCGCCGCTGTAGACGTGGCGCGCCACGGCGTCCGCGCGCGGCACGGCGAGCGGCCCGCCATCGACGATCCGCCAGACATACGACTCGATGCGCTGCTTGTGATCGCGCTCGCCATTGACCATCGGCAGGCGCAGCCGGGTCGACGGCAGGCCCGGCGCCGCTGCGATCACGTCCTCGGCGCCGCGCTTGCCGATGCCATAGAGCCAGTCGTCGTGGTCGGCGGGCGTCGGCGCCTCGGGCAAGGTCGGCCCGTCGTAGTCGGCCTCGCGCGATGGCCTGGGGCAGCCCTCGCGCACCAGGTAGACCTGGCCGGTCGAGAGCAGCACGTAGTGCCCGGTGCGGCCGGACAGCACGCGGACCGCTCGGCTCGCGTGGTCGGCCGAGAACGCCGCGAAGTCCACGACGCGATCGAACGTCCGGCCGGCGAGCGCGACATCGAACGCATCGCTGCCGCGGTCGGCGCGGATCCGCTCGACGCGATCGCCGAACGGATCGGGCAGGTGGCCGCGGTTCAGCACGGTGACGCGGTGGCCGCCGCACAGCAGGCGCCACACCAGGCCCAGGCCCATGAAGCGATTGCCTCCGATCACGAGCACGTGCATGGCGGTGGCCGGACTATAGCCAATGTCGCCGAGGCGCGGAGCGGCAGCCACTGGCGGAGCGGCCGGGGGCCTGGTAACACGCGGCCATGGCCACCGAGCAGGTCCTGGTCGAGGTCGCCGGCGACCTTGCCACCGTCACCCTGAACCGCCCCGACCGCCGCAACGCGCTGTCCGAGTCCATGCTGCGCGACCTGGGCGCGGCCGTGGCGCGGGCCGCCGGGGCGCCCGGGGTCCGCGCGATCGTGCTGGCCGCCGCCGGGCCGGTGTTCTCGGCGGGTCACGACTTCAGCGACATGATCGATCGCGATCTCGACGGCATGCGCCGGCTGCTCGGCGTGTGCACCGAGGTCATGCTCGGCCTGGCGCGGCTGCCGCTGCCGGTGGTCGCGCGCGTGCAGGGCATCGCCACGGCGGCCGGCTGCCAGCTGGTCGCGAGCTGCGATCTCGCGGTCGCCGTCGAGGACGCGAGCTTCGCCACGCCGGGCGGGCGCGGCGGCTGGTTCTGCCACACGCCGATGGTCGCGGTCGCCCGCGTCGTCGGTGCGCGCCGCGCGCTCGAGCTCGGCATGACCGGCGATCCGATCGACGCGCGAACGGCGCTGGCGTGGGGGCTGGTCAACCGCGTGGTGCCGCGCGCCCAGCTCGTCGCCGAGGCCGAGGCGCTGGCCCGCGCCGCGAGCCGCGGCAGCGCGGCGTCCAAGGCGCTCGGCAAGCGGACGTTCTACCGCCAGGTCGAGCTCGACGTCGAGGCCGCGTACGCCGAGGCCATCGAGGTCATGGCGCAGAGCGGGATCACGCCGGACGGCCGCGAGGCGATGCGCGCGTTCATCGAGAAGCGCGCCGGCGTGTACCCGTCCCGGTGACCGGCGCGGTGACCGGCGCGGTCACGGCCGGCACAGCTTGATCTCGCGGACCTCGAGCGAACCGAAGTCGTACAACGTCATGGCGCTCCTGAACCGGACGTAGAAGATCACGATGTTCGAGATCAGCCCCGGCATCGCGCCGGTCACGACCGGCATCGCGTCGATCGAGATCGTGGCCATGCCGTTGACCCGCTGGATCTTGACCGTCGCGGTGCCCGGCTCCTGGTTCGGTCCGAGCATGAACAGGTCGGACCCGGTGGCCACGTGCAGCCGGCCGTACGCGACGCCGTTGGTGTTGACGCTGCCGTCGGTCACGCCGGCGAGCGCCTCGATCGTGCCCTGCGCGTCGCTGAGACCGACGCCGCCCAGGGTGAACTCGGCCAGCGTACTCGACCAGCCCAGATCCGCGGTCAAGGTGAAGTCCTCGCCGCCGATCGCCTGGGGCCACGCGATCTGGTTGGCCTTGTCGGTGTCGAGATCGTAGATCCACGACGTGCCCGGCATCGACGGCGTGGGCGCGAACGGGGCATCGGAGATGAACAGCCGGGAGCCGCTGACGTCGTAGGTCGTCGGGACGGCGCCGACCAGCACCGACCAGCTGGACTTGAGCACGGAGCCGTCGAAGCCGTCGGTCACGCAGTTCGCGCCGGCGGCGTCGGCGGCGGGTGCGTCCGCCTGGCGCGCGTCGGTGGCAGGGTTGCTCACTCCGCCACAGGCGACGAGGACGGCGACGAGGCAGACAACGAGCCCGTTCACCGGAGCACCGTAACATCGATCTCGCGCGCTCTGCGTTCGTGTGCGCGGCCACACCGCCGATCCCCGCGCCGCGATCCGGGGCACCCGCAAGACCTGCGCGGGATGATTCACGGCGTTAGTCCGCCGCGTATTGCGGCAGCCGCGAGCCGCACCGCCGCTTCGTCCTCGCGTTGGCGACACGGTACAGCTACGCTCGCGAAACGTATGCGCACGAAGGGGGGCGTGTGAACCAGCGCGCGCGTGGCCGTCCCACCGGATGGGTGCGCTACGCCTGGGCGCTGTTCGCCGTCGTCATGGCGATCCTCGCCCGCTGGTTCGCCGATCCGCGGCTGGGCACCGAGCAGCTGCCCTACGGCACGGTGCTCGTCGCGGCGACGATCATCTCGTGGTTCGCCGGCGTGCGTCCCGCGCTGGTCGTGATCTTCGTCGGAGGGATCGCGGCCAACTTCTTCCTGCTGCCGCCGCGCTTGAGCTTCGAGTCCGGGGCCGAGCACCAGAGCTGGGGGCTCGTGGTGTTCATGATGCTCGGCAGCGTGATCTCGGGGATCGGCGGGTTCGCCCGGACCCAGCGGCTGCGCGCCGAGGCGTCCGCGGAGGCGATGCGCCGCGCCGACGCCGCGTTGCGCGAGGCCCACGACCAGCTCGAGCGGCGGGTCGAGGAGCGCACCGCCGAGCTCGCGCGGACCAACGAGTCGCTGCGCGCGTCCGAGGAGCGGTTCCGCCTGCTGGTCGAGGGCGTCCGGGGCTACGCGATCCTCATGCTGAGCGACGCCGGCGCGATCGTGGCGTGGAACCGCGGCGCCGAGCGGCTGTTCGGGCGCGCGGCGGACGTCGTCGGAGAGCCGCTCACCACGCTGATCCCGGGCGTCGATGACACGGCCCTGCTCGAGGCCGCGCACGGCGGCGCGACCGAGCACGACGCCCTCCGCGGCGACGCCACGAGCTTCCCGATCGAGCTCGAGGTCGCCCGGCTCGAGCCCAGCGGCATGTTCGTCGGCATCGTCCACGACATCTCGGAGCGCAAGCGGCTCGAGGTGCTCACCGAGCAGCGCCAGCGCAAGGCCGACGAGCTGCGCCGCAAGGCCGACGAGCTCACGGCGGACAACCGCCGGATGCTGGAGGCGTCGCGGCTGCAGACCGAGTTCCTGGCCAACATGAGCCACGAGCTGCGCACGCCGCTCAACGCGATCATCGGGTTCGCGGACCTGCTGCACGACGGCGTCGTCGGGCCGGTCGAGGACCAGCAGCGCGAGTTCCTCGGCGACATCCGGATCAGCTCGCGCCACCTGCTGCAGCTGATCAACGACGTGCTCGATCTGGCCAAGATCGAGTCCGGCACGCTCGATCTCGCGCCCGAGCCGGTCGACCTCGCGCGCGTGATCGGCGAGGTCCGCGACATCCTGCGCGGCACGGCGACCGACCGCCGGCTCGACGTCGAGCTCGAGCTCCCGGCCGAGCTCGGCAGCGTCACCGTCGATCCGGGCAAGCTCCGGCAGATCCTCTACAACTACCTGTCCAACGCGCTGAAGTTCACGCCCGACGGCGGCCGGGTCACGATCCGCGCCGCGGTCCTGGACACGGTGTTTCGCATCGAGGTCGAGGACACCGGGATCGGGATCGCCACCGAGGACCTGCGCAAGCTGTTCCTGCCGTTCCGGCAGCTCGACGCGAGCACGACCAAGCGCTACCAGGGCACCGGCCTGGGCCTGGCGCTCACCCGCCGCCTCGCCGAGGCCCACGGCGGCAAGGTCGGCGTGCACAGCGTCCGTGGTGCGGGCAGCACGTTCTGGGTCGAGCTGCCCCGCGAGGTCGCCGTCGCGCCGATGCGCCAGGCCGCGCGGCGCTGACCCGGCGGCGACCGGCGGCGAGGACGGCCGGCATCGGTCATGATCGGCATGTGAATTCGAAAGCAAGACCCGGAGTGTCGGCGTTGCCGGCGAGAACTACGGTGGCCTGGTGACCCGCAAGGACCACAGGAACCATCGAAGGGAGCTCCGAGACATGCTGACCAACCACCAGGCGCTCGCGGCGGCCGGCGACGAGGCTCGCTGGACCGCGCTGCGGGCCCGCGACGCCACCGCAGACGGCACGTTCGTGTATTCGGTCAAGACCACGGGGGTGTACTGCCGCCCGTCGTGCGCGGCGCGGCCGGCGCGGCCCGAGAACGTCGCGTTCCATGCCACGCCCGCCGCGGCCGAGCGCGCGGGGTTCCGGGCGTGCAAGCGCTGCAAGCCGGACCAGCCGCCGCTCGCCGAGCGCCAGGCCGCCCAGGTCGCCGCGCTGTGCCGGCTGATCGAGGCGAGCGACCAGGTGCCCACGCTGGGCGAGCTGGCGAGCCGCGCCGGGCTGAGCTCGTTCCACACCCACCGGCTGTTCAAGGCGGTCACCGGCGTGACGCCGCGGGCCTACGCCGCCGCGCACCGGGCGCGCCGGGTCCGCGGCGAGCTCGAGACCCGCGCCACGGTGACCGAGGCGATCTACGGCGCGGGCTACGGCTCGTCGGCGCGGTTCTACGAGGCGTCGAACGCCGTGCTCGGCATGACGCCGACGGCGTACCGCCAGGGCGGCACCGGCCACGAGATCCGGTTCGCGATCGGCCAGTGCAGCCTCGGCGCGATCCTGGTCGCGGCGACCGCGCGCGGCGTGTGCGCGATCTTGCTCGGCGACGATCCCGACGCGCTGGCGCACGACCTCGAGCGCCGGTTCCCGCGCGCGCGGCTGGTCGGCGCCGACGCCGGGTTCGAGCAGCTGGTCGCGCAGGTCGTCGGCCTGGTCGAGCAGCCCGGGGTGGGCGCCGAGCTGCCGCTCGACATCCGCGGAACGGCGTTCCAGCAGCGGGTGTGGAAGGCGCTGCGCCGGATCCCCGCCGGCAAGACCGCGAGCTACGCCGAGATCGCGCGGCGGATCCACGCGCCGCGCTCGGTGCGGGCGGTCGCCCAGGCGTGCGCGGCGAACGCGCTGGCCGTGGCGATCCCGTGCCACCGCGTGGTCCGCACCGACGGCGATCTGTCGGGCTATCGCTGGGGGATCGAGCGCAAGCGCGCGCTGCTCGATCGGGAGGCCGGGCGAGAGGCTGGGCCGGCCGCCGCCGTGCCGGAAATTCGGCGCGGAGCCGTGCCCGCCGCCGGGCGCGAGGTCCGGCGCGGAGCCGTGCCCCCCGCCGGCCGGGGAGCCCGGCGGTGACCGCGCTCGCCCGCCCCGCGCGCCGGACGGTCGCGATCGCCGAGCGCGTCGCCGCGATCGACTGGCCGCGGATCAGCGCCGAGCTCGACGCCCAGGGCGCCGCGGTCGCCCCGCACCTGCTCGCGCCCGACGAGTGCCGCGCGCTCGCCGCGCGCTATGCCGGCGACGGGTTTCGCAGCCGCGTGGTGATGGCGGCGCACGGCTTTGGCCGCGGCGAGTACCAGTACTTCGCGTACCCGCTGCCCGATGTCGTCGCCGAGCTCCGGGCGAGCTGGTACCCGCACCTGGTGCCGATCGCCAACCGCTGGTCGGTCGCGCTCGGCCACGGCGTCGAGTTTCCCGACGATCACGCGAGCTTCGTCGCGCGCTGCCACGCCGC
>DASWRS010000394.1:0-26875 GCA_036403075.1 Kofleriaceae bacterium | reverse complement strand
GATCGTGATCGCCGCGCCGATGCCGGCGACGGCGGAGATCCTCGAGGCGATGGCGGCCGCGCCGCCGCCCGGCGTGGTGTTCGACGTCGGCTCGCTGAAGTCGCCGCTGCGCCGCGGCCTGCACGCGCTGCGCGCCGCCGGCGGCCGGGTCACATCGATCCACCCGATGTTCGGACCCGACACCGAGCTGCTCAGCGGCCGCCACGTGATCTTCGTCGATGTCGGCGCGCCCGAGGCCACCGCGGCGGCGCGCGCGCTGTTCGAGCCGACCATGGCGACCCTGGTCGAGATGGACCTCGAGAGCCACGACCGGCTGATCGCCTACGTCCTCGGGCTATCCCACGCGCTCAACATCGCGTTCTTCACCGCGCTGGCCGAGAGCGGCGAGGCCGCGCCGCGGCTGGCGACCCTGTCGTCGACCACGTTCGACGCCCAGCTCGGCGTCGCCGCGAAGGTCGCCCAGGAGCACCCCGATCTCTACTTCGAGATCCAGACCCTCAACGACTACGGCACCGAGTCGCTCGCGGCGCTGCTCTACGCCGTCGAGCGGCTGCGCTCCGTGGTCCGCGCCAACGACCTCGAAGGCTTCCGCGCGCTGATGAACCGCGGCAAGAGCTACCTGCGGGATCGCGCGAAGCGCTGAGCGCGCCCGGCGGTCACAGCATGCCCTGGCCGCGGAACCACGCGATCGCGTCCTGCACCGCGGGCTCGAGCGGACCGGGCTGGTAGCCGAGCTCGCGCGCCGCCTTGTCGCTGTGGAACCGGAACCGGTCGGTGTACGCGTAGCGGATCTGCGTCGAGTTCACGACCGGATCGCGGCCGGTGCGCTCGACCAGGTCGCCCCACTTGCCGAACAGCCAGGCCGCGGCCCGCGGGACGCGCAGCCGCGGCGGCCGCGTGCCGGCGACGCCTGCGATCCGGCGCATCACCTCGCCGTAGGTCATGTCGTGACCGGCCAGGATGTAGCGCTCGCTGCGGCGGCCGCGCTGCCACGCCGCGATCATGCCGCGCGCGACGTCGCGCACGTCGACGAAGTTGTTGTAGCCCGGCGTCCAGCCCGGGACCCGGCCGCGCACCACGTCGACGATCAGCCGCCCAGAGCTCGGCCGGGCGTCGCGCGGGCCAAGCATGTAGGTCGGGTTGACGATCACCGCGTCGACGCGATCGCGCGCGGCGTTGACCACGTCCTCGGCGCGCCGCTTGGTGATCGCGTAGGCGTCGACCAGGCCCTCGGTGTCGAAGTTCCAGGTCGCGGTCTCGTCGCACGGCCGGCCGTCGCGCGACAGCCCGACCGCGACGACCGACGAGGTGTGCACCAGGCGCGCGACCCTCGCCGCGACCACCGCGTCGATCACGTTGCCGGTCCCGGTGACGTTGGCGGCGGTCATCTCGGCGGTGACCGCGCGCTTGACCGTGACCTGCGCGGCGCAGTGAAACACGCACGCCGCCCCGGCGAATGCGCGCGTCATCGCGACGGTGTCGCCGAGCTCGGCCTCGTGCCAGTCGATCGCCAGATCCGCGAGGTGAGCGACCCGGCTCCCGGCGCGCCGGATCGCGGCGACCTGGTGCCCGGCCGACACCAGCTCCGCGGCGAGGTTGCCGCCGAGCAGGCCGCTGGCTCCGGTGATGACGACGCGCGACATGCTGGCCGCCGACCATCGATCAGTTTCGGGCGGTGCGCAGCACGCGATCGAGTTTTCCTTACGACACCGCCGTCGCGGTGACCCGGGGGGCCGTGCCCCGTGCGGCACAGGGACGGTGTGCGATCGCGCCGCGATCGTGCGGGCTTAACTCGCTTGGCGGCGCACGGCGTGCGCGTATGACTCTTGCAGGGAACCGTCCGATGCTGCACGAGGCGATCAGCCGCACGCCGGCCCTCATGGCGCGACTGAACGCCGCGACCGCCGTGCTCCGCGACGATCGCGAGCTCCTCCCGGGCCGGGTGACCTGGCTCGACTACCGGCTCTACCTGGTCCGGATGTACGGCTTTCACGCTTCGATCGAACGCGCGCTGGTCGCGTTCCGGCCGCTGCACGGGGTCGTACCCGACGCCGGGTTGCGCAACCACAAGGCCGCGCTCCTGGCGCACGATCTCGTCGCGCTCGGCGTCGACCGCCGCGATCTCGTCCAGCTGCCGCGCATGCCGTTGACGGCGCGGATGGCGCTGCCCGAGGCGCTGGGCTGGACCTACGTGGTCGAGTGCGCGACCGTCCGCGGCAAGCTCCTGGCGCGCCGGCTCGCTCGCCACCTGCCGGCGGAGATCCAGCGCGCGTCGGCTTACCTCGGCTGCTACGGCGACGAGGCCACGACCCGCTGGCGCGAGCTCGGTGACGCGCTCGATGGGTTCGCGCTCGGCCGCGGGGCGGCCCAGGCCACGATCACGGCCGGCTCGCGCCCCGCCGAGCCCGAGATCATCGCAGGCGAGCTGGTGTGCGCCGAGCGCGCGTGCGAGCGCGTGGTCGACGCGGCGCGCGACGGCCTGCACCAGCTCCGCAGCTGGCTCGGGCCGGTGCTGCAGCCCCGGGCCACCCAGCGCCACGCCTGAGACGTCCAGCGCGCTCAGAGCGCTGCTGACGCCGCCGAGGATGCACGACCGAGGTCAGCGCGCCTGACGCGCCTGGCGCATGCCGCGCGCCCAGAGCACGGGGATGAGCGCTGACGTCGCGCGGTGCCGAATTGCGCCGATGTGGAAGCGACCGGACCGGCCGCTATCGGGGAGGTGGCAACAGGTCGCGCGTGTCGACCTCGAGCGCCGAGGCGATCTTCTTGAGCAAGCCGATCGTGGGCGAGGTCTGAAGCGTGAGCAGGCGCGAGAGCTGCGCACGACTCACGCCCGCGGTGTCTGCGAGCCGGTTGCCGCTCCAGCCTTGCTGCTTCGCGAGCGACCGGATCTGTTTGGCGATGTGTCGGTGAATGGCGTCCCTGGGCACAGCACTACCATATTGAGTTTTGGTATCGCTTCAAGTCCTGTAACGACATTCCTCTTATGGAACAGGCAAGGCAGTGGAGCACGGCCCATCCGAGATCGAGACCACAGATGCGAACGATGCTGCTGGCAGGCGACCGGCGAGGATCGTGAGAGCGAGTCGCCGAGCGTGTGAGGCGGCGCGATGATCCGCAACACCGCAACGCGATGGCGAGTTTCAAGCCGCCGCATATTGCTGCGGCTTGCATCAAGTAATTACATGAACTGGTCGCTGAACAATTATCACAGGCGGCAGTCGGCCCCGGTGATCGTGTCAACACGCTGTGCTGGAACGCGCGGGCAGCTTGGTCGCGGCAAAAGCCTGTCGCATATTGCTGCGTCTCCGAGAGACGAGCCACGTGCTGCAGTGCAGCACTGACTTCCGATCTGCAGCCGGGTCGCGTCACCGCGGGATCGGCTCGCCGGCGGTCACCACGACGAAGATCCGCCATTGCAGGCGCCCGGGCGGCAGCGCGACCACCAGCCGGCCCAGGAGGTGGAGCGCCGCGGCGTGCTCGGCCCGTAGCTCCGGGGTGAGGCGGCGATACCGTGGCTTCACGGATCGGCGATATCGACCGGTCCGCGGCGGCGTTGAGGTGGCAAGACCACGCTCACCGGCACCGGCCGATGCCCCGGCGTCACCGCGCCGGCCGCCGAGCTACGCCTGGTACAGCCAGACGCGCAGCAGCGACAGCAGCTGATCGGCGTCGACCGGCTTGGTGATGTAGTCGGAGGCGCCGGCCTCGAGGCACTTCTCGCGGTCGCCCTGCATCGCCTTGGCGGTCAGCGCGATCACCGGCAGGTCCTTCCACTGCGAGCGCTCGCGGATCTTGCGCAGCGCCTCGTAGCCGTCCATCTCCGGCATCATGATGTCCATCAGCACGACGTCGATGTTGGCGTTCTCCTCGAGCTTGGACAGCGCGCGGCGGCCGTTCTCGGCGTACTGGACGTGCATCTTGTGGCCCTCGAGCAGCGACGTCAGGGCGAAGATGTTGCGCAGGTCGTCGTCGACCACCAGCACGTTGCGCTCGGCGAGCTGCGGGTCGCTCTTGGCGAGCCGGCGCAGCACGCGCTGCTTGCGCTCGGGCAGGTTGGCCTCGACCCGGTGCAGGAACAGCGCGGTCTCGTCGAGCAGGCGCTCGAGCGTGGTGACGTCCTTGATGATCACGGTCTGGGCCAGGCCGTGCAGCCGCTGCTTGTCCTCGTCGGTCAGCTCGCGGCCGGTGTAGACGATCACCGGCAGCCGGCGGTGCCGCGGATCGGCCTTGATCCGCTCGATCAGCTCGAACCCGGACATCCCGGGCAGCCGCAGGTCCATGACCACGCAGTCGTAGTTGCGCTCCTGCAGCGTGGCGAGCGCGTTCTCGCCCGACGCGACGCTCGTGGTCGCGACGTCGCCGTCGCCGATCAGCTCGCTGATCGCCTGGCTCTGCACCGGATCGTCCTCGACCACGAGCAGGTTCTTGACCCGCTTCTGGACGAAGTCGTGGATCCCGGAGAGCCCGGCCTGGAGCGACTCGACGGTGACCGGCTTCTGCAGGAAGCCGAGCGCACCGTACTGCAGGCTGCGGCGCTCCTCGTCGAGCCCCGAGATCACGTGGACCGGGATGTGCCGGGTCGCCGGATCGTGCTTGAGCCGGTCGAGCAGGACCCAGCCGTCGATGTCGGGCAGCCGGAGGTCGAGCGTGATCGCATCGGGCTTGACCGTGCGCGCGAGCTCGAGCGCCTGCATGCCGCTGGTCGCGACCACGCCCTTGAACCCGGACTGCCGGCCCATCTCGAGCAGGGTCGCCGCGAACGTCAGATCGTCCTCGATCACGAGCAGCACGCGGTCGCCGGGCTCGAGGCTGTCGTAGTCGTCGGGCACCGAGCGCGCCAGCTGCGGCGCCGCGGCGTCCTTGAGCCCCGGCAGGAGCTCGCCGGCGTGCTGAACCGCGGCGATGTGGGCCGCGGCGATCTGGCTGGCGAGCTGCGGCGGGGTGAGGACGTCGATCGCCGGCCGCCGCGGCTCGCGGACCTTGGCCTCGTACACGGTGGGCAAGAGCAGCGTGAACGTGCTGCCGACGCCGACCGTGCTCTCGACCCGCAGGTCGCCGCCGAGCAGGCCCGCGATCTCGCGCGAGATCGCCAGCCCCAGGCCGGTGCCGCCGTACTTGCGGCTGGTCGAGCCATCGGCCTGCTGGAACGCCTCGAAGATCAGCTGCTGCTTGTCCCTGGCGATGCCGATCCCCGAGTCCGAGACCGCGAACCCGACGACATCGGGCGCCGCGCGGTAGATCCGCAGCTTGACCCGGCCGCGCTCGGTGAACTTCATCGCGTTGGACAGCAGATTCCGCAGCACCTGGCGCAGCCGCATGTCGTCGGTGTCCATCGACGACGGCAGATCGGGATCGAGCTCGACCGTGAGCGCCAGGCCCTTCTCCTCGGCGACCTGGCGGAACGTCTGGTCGACGTAGTCGCGCAGGTTGCCGAACCGGACCTGCGAGACCTCGACCGCCATGGTCCCCGACTCGATCTTGGCCAGATCGAGGATCTCGTTGATCAAGGTCATGAGGTCGGTGCCGGCCTGGCGGATCGTGTCGGCGTAGCGGATCTGCTTGTCGGTGAGGTTGCCGTCGTTGTTGTCGGCGAGCTGGCGCGACAGGATCAGCAGCGAGTTGAGCGGCGTGCGCAGCTCGTGCGACATGTTGGCGAGGAACTGCGACTTGTACTTCGAGGTCAGCGCGAGCTGCTCGGCCTTCTCCTCGAGCTCTTGGCGGGCGAGCTCGACCTGCTTGTTCTTCTTCTCGACCTCGGCCTTCTGATCGGACAGCTGGACCGCCTTCTCCTCGAGCTCCTCGTTGGTGTGCTGGAGCTCGTTCTGCTGCTTGCGCAGCTCCTCGGTCAGGCTCTGCGACTGGCGGAGCAGCTCGTCGGTGCGCATCGTCGCCTCGATCGTGGCGATCACGATGCCGAGCGACTCGAGCATCTGGTCGAGGAACGCGAGCTGGATCCCGGAGAACCGCTCGAACGACGCCAGCTCGATCACGCCCTTGACCTCGCCCTCGAACAGGATCGGCACCACGACGATCGCGTGCGGCGGGGCCTCGCCCAGCGCCGACGAGATCTGGATGTAGTCCGACGGCACCTTGGACAGCACGATCCGCTTGCCCTCGAGCGCGGCCTGGCCGACCAGGCCCTGGCCGAACCGCCAGCTGTTCGAGACGTTCTTGCGCTCCTGGTAGGCGTACGACGCGAACAGCTTGAGCGCCGCGCCGTCGTCGTCGGACTCGGTCATGTAGAACGCGCCGTGGTGCGCGTTGACCAGCGGCGCGAGCTCGTTCAGCACGAGGCGCGCCACGGTCAACAGGTCGCGCTGGCCCTGCAGCATGCGGGTGAACCGCGCGACGTTGGTCTTGAGCCAGTCCTGCTCCTGGTTGACCTTGGTGGTCTCCGCCAGGGTCCGGATCATCTGGTTGACGGTGTCCTTGAGCTGCGCCATCTCGCCGCGCGCGTCGACCGTGATCGATCGGGTCAGGTCGCCCTGGGTCACCGCGGTCGCGACGTCACGGATCGCGCGGACCTGCGCGGTCAGGTTGCCGGCGAGCTCGTTGACGTTGTTGGTCAGGTCGCGCCACACGCCGGCGGCGCCGGGCACGTCGGCCTGGCCGCCGAGCCGGCCCTCGACGCCGACATCGCGCGCCACGCCGGTGACCTGCTCGGCGAACGTCGACAACGTGTCGATCATGCTGTTGATCGTGTCGACCAGGGTCGCGAGCTCGCCGCGCGCGGTCAAGGTCAGCTTGCGCTCGAGGTCGCCGTTGGCGACCGCGGTGACCACGGTCGCGATGCCGCGGACCTGCTCGGTGAGGTTGCGCGCCATGACGTTGACGTTGTCGGTCAGCTCGCGCCACGTGCCGGACACGCCGCGGACCTGGGCCTGGCCGCCGAGCACGCCGTCGAGGCCGACCTCGCGGGCGACGCGGGTCACCTCGGACGCGAACGAGCCGAGCTGATCGACCATCGTGTTGATCGTGTTCTTGAGCTGGAGCAGCTCGCCGCGGACCTCGACCGTGATCTTGCGGGTCAGATCGCCGTTGGCGACCGCGGTGGTGACCTCGGCGATGTCGCGGACCTGGTTGGTCAGGTTCGACGCCATCTGGTTGACGTTGTCGGTCAGCTCCTTCCAGGTGCCGGCGACGCCGCGCACCGCGGCCTGGCCGCCGAGCTTGCCCTCGACGCCGACGTCGCGCGCGACCCGGGTGACCTCGTCGGCGAACGCGCTCAGCGTGTCGACCATCGTGTTGATCACGTTCTTCAGGTCGAGCAGCTCGCCGCGGACCTCGACCGAGATCTTGCGGGTCATGTCGCCGCGCGCGATCGCGGTGGCGACCGCCGAGATGTCGCGGACCTGGTTGGTCAGGTTCGACGCCATCTGGTTGACGTTGTCGGTCAGCTCCTTCCACGTGCCGCGCACGCCCTCGACCGAGGCCTGGCCGCCGAGCTTGCCCTCGGTGCCGACCTCGCGCGCGACCCGGGTGACCTGGTCGGCGAACGCGCTCAGCTGATCGACCATCGTGTTGATCGTGTTCTTGAGCTCGAGGATCTCGCCCTTGGCGTCGACGACGATCTTCTGCTGCAGATCGCCGTTGGCGATCGCGGTCGCGACCTTGGCGATGTTGCGGACCTGATCGGTCAGGTTGGCCGCCATCGAGTTGACCGCGTCGGTCAGGTTACGCCAGGTGCCGAGCACGCCGCGGACGTCGGCCTGGCCGCCGAGCCGGCCCTCGATGCCGACGTCGCGCGCCAGCCGCGTCACCTGGTCGGCGAACGAGCTCAGCTGGTCGACCATGATGTTGACCGTGTTCTTGAGCTCGAGGATCTCGCCCTTGGCGTCGACCGTGATCTTGCGGGTCAGATCGCCGCGCGCGACCGAGGTCGTGACCTCGGCGATGTCGCGGACCTGGTTGGTCAGGTTCGACGCCATGCCGTTGACGTTGTCGGTCAGCTCCTTCCAGGTGCCGCGCACGCCCTCGACCGATGCCTGGCCGCCGAGCCGGCCTTCGGTGCCGACCTCGCGGGCGACGCGGGTGACCTCGGACGCGAACGCGTTGAGCTGATCGACCATCGTGTTGAGCGTGGCCTTGAGGTCGAGGACCTCGCCGCGCGCGTCGACCGTGATCTTGCGCGACAGGTCGCCGGCCGCGACCGCGCGGGCGACGTCGGCGATGTTGCGGACCTGGTTGGTCAGGTTACTCGCCATCGAGTTGACGTTGTCGGTCAGCTCCTTCCAGATCCCCGACACGTCGCGGACCTGGGCCTGGCCGCCGAGCACGCCCTCGGTGCCGACCTCGCGGGCGACGCGGGTGACCTCGGACGCAAAGGCGTTCAGCTGATCGACCATCGTGTTGATGGTGTTCTTGAGCGTGACCAGCTCGCCGCGGGCCTCGACCGTGATCTTGCGGCCGAGCTCGCCGTTGGCGACCGCGGTCGTGACCTCGGCGATGTCGCGGACCTGGTTGGTCAGGTTTCGCGCCATCTGGTTGACGTTGTCGGTCAGCTCCTTCCAGATCCCCGAGACGTCCTTGACGTCGGCGGTGACGCCGAGCGTACCTTCCGTACCCACGAGCCGGGCGACCCGGGTGACCTCGGCCGCGAACCGGTTGAGCTTGTCGACCGTGGTGTTGATCGTGTTCTTGAGCGCGAGGATCTCGCCGCGCGCGTCGACGCCGATCTTCTTGGACAGGTCGCCGTCGGCGATCGCCGTGGTCACGTCCGCGATCGCGCGGACCTGCGAGGTCAGGTTCGACGCCATCGAGTTGACGTTCTGGGTCAGCTCGCGCCACACGCCCGAGACGTCGGCGACCTCGGCTTGGCCGCCGAGCACGCCCTCGGTGCCGACCTCGCGCGCGACGCGGGTGACCTCCGCGGCGAACGAGCTCAGCTGGTCGACCATGATGTTGATCGTGTTCTTGAGCGACAGGATCTCGCCCTTGGCCTCGACCGTGATCTTCTTGCCGAGATCGCCGGACGCGACCGCGGAGGTCACCTCGGCGATGTTGCGGACCTGGAACGTGAGGTTATTGGCCATCGAGTTGACCGACTCGGTCAGCTCGCGCCAAACGCCGGACACGCCGCGCACCGTGGCCTGGCCGCCGAGCCGGCCCTCGGTGCCGACCTCGCGGGCGACGCGCGTCACCTCGTTGGCGAACGCGCGCAGCTGCTCGACCATCGTGTTCATCGTGTTCTTGAGCTCGAGGATCTCGCCCGTGACGTCGATCGTGATCGTCTTGGTCAGATCGCCCTGCGCGACCGCGGTGGTGACGCGCGCGATCTCGCGGACCTGGGAGGTCAGGTTCGACGCCATCAGGTTGACCGAATCGGTCAGGTCCTTCCACACGCCGGACACGCCCTGGACGCGGGCCTGAGCGCCGAGCTTGCCCTCGCCGCCGACCTCCTGCGCGACGCGCGTCACCTCGGAGCCGAACTGCGCGAGCCGGGCGACCATGCCGTTGACGATCCGGGCGTGGCGCAGGAACTCGCCGCGGCGCGGACCCTCGGCGCTGTCGAGCTCCATGGTCTCCTCGAGATCGCCCCGCGCCACGGCGGTGACGACCCGAGCGATCTCGTTGGCGTGGCCGGTGAGGTCGTTGATCACCTCGTTGACCGCCTGGACGTAGTCGGCCCAGCCGCCCCCCAGGTTGAACCGCCGCATCCGCTTGGCGGCCTGGCCCTGCTTGCCGACCGCGCCGGACACGTCGTTGGCCTCGTCGCGGACCGTCTTGACCATCTCGACGATCTCGTTGAACGTCTCGGCGATCTGGCCGTCGACGCCGACCAGGTCCTCGCGCATCCGGGCCGAGAAGTCGCCGCGCTTGAACGCCCGGAGCGCCGAGAGGATCTGACGGTGATCGAGCCCCGGAGTGACCACGCGCTCGCCGTTGCCGCCGTTCGACTTGGTTTCCCGCTGACCGCCCCGCTTGGCCTTGCCGTTCCCGTTCTTGGGCGTCTCGAAGGTGTTCATGCTTCTTCTGCTCCGTACAGAGCGCGGAGGATCTTGTCCGCGCTCGCTGGCTTGACGATGTGGGCGTCGAACCCGGCCTCGAACGCCGCGGCCCGATCGCTGGCCTGTCCGTAGCCGGTCATCGCGATCAGCCGAGGTTTGCGGTCCGCGAGCTGCTCGCGGATCGTGCGCGCGACCTCGTAGCCGTCCATGTCGGGCAGCCCGATGTCGATCAGCGCGACGTCGGGCTTCTCCGCGACGATCAGCTGGATCGCCGCGGGGCCGTCTCCGACCACGCTGACGTGGTGACCGCGCAGGCGAAGCAGGTCGGCGACGAGGTCTCGGAGATCGGGCGCGTCGTCGCAGACCACGGCGCGAAGCGGACGATCGAGGGGGCCGGTCTTGGTACGCATAGGTTTGAGCTTCTCCAGCATTGCGTCGTCGACGAGGGGGAGCCGGAGCTCGAACGCTGCGCCCTTGCCCTGGCCGTCGCTGGTCGCGCGCACGGTACCGCCGTGCAGCTCGACCAGCCGCTTGACCAGGCCCAGCCCGAGCCCGAGCCCGCCTGCGCCGTCGGGGGTGACCCTCTCCTGCACGAACATGTCGAAGATCCTGGGCAGCAGATCCGGCGGGATGCCGCGGCCGTTGTCGGTGACCCGGACGAAGCCCTCGCTGCGGTAGCAGCCCCAGTCGATGATCAGCAGGCCGCCGGGCTCGGTGTACTTCGCCGCGTTGTGGATCAGGTTGCACACGCACTGGACCAGCCGCAGCGGGTCGCCGTGGACGATCGCCGGACCGTCGAGCGGGGTGAGCTCGACCCGGTGGCCGCGCGCGTCGATCGCGCTGCGGCACGACAGCAGCGCCTCCTCGATGATCACCTCGAGATCGACCGGCTCGCGGCGCAGATCGAGCTTGCCGGCGGTGAACCGCGCGACGTCGAGCAGGTCGTCGACCAGCCGGGTGATGTGCTGGACCTGGCGCTGCACGATCTTGCGGATCCGGACCGGCACCGGCTTGTCCGGATCGTGCTCGAGCACCTCGACCGCGGTCTGCAGCGGCTGCAGCGGGTTACGCAGCTCGTGAGCGAGGATCGCGAGGAACTCGTCCTTGCGCCGGTCGGTCTCGGCGAGCTGCTGCATCTGCCGCTCCATGACCTCGGTCTCGAACCGCCGGCGCTGGGCCTGGAGCTCGCGCTCGTGGGCGCGGGCCTGGGCCTGGCGCAGCTCGTCGGCCTTGATCGCCAGCTCGATCGTGCGCTCCTGGAGCTGGACGAACACCGTGGCCTTGGCACGCAGCACCTCGGGCCGGATCGGCTTCATCAGGAAGTCGAATGCCCCGAGCTCGTAGCCCCGGATCACCGCGTCGTTCTCCCACGACAGCCCGGTGATGAAGATGATCGGGGTCGCGCGGTTGCGCTCCCGGCTGCGGATCATCCGGGCGGTCTCGAAGCCGTCCATGCCGGGCATGGCGACGTCGAGGATGATCAGGGCGAAGTCCTGCTCGAGCAGCCGGCCGAGCGCCTCGATTCCGGAGTGGGCGAGCACCAGCTTGCGCCCCAGCTGCGATAGCGCGGCCTCGATCGCGACCAGGTTGGTCTGGTTGTCATCGACGACCAGGATGTCGCGGCCATAGCTGATCCGCAGCGGCTCGTCCTCTTCGAGCAGAGGCAGCAGGGGCGACGACAAGGGCGGTGCCGGGGGGGTCGACATGGACGAGGTGGGGGCCTCTCCCCCCCTATGGGCGACACCGTGGATCAAGTACGCGCATCGCGCGAGGCACAACGACCGACGCGCCTTCGGCACACGGCCGGTGGGATGCGTGAATCGAGGCCAACGCAGCAGCGGCGCATTGCATGCCATGTGCCCGCGACTCCCTGTGTGATCCGTGCCTGTTTTTAGTACGTTTGCTCCACACCGCCCGTGCGGTCACGCTCGGTGTGCCGAGCCGCTCGGTGCGCGCTGGTGCCGCATTCCACGTCGTTAGGACGAAGCATCTGGAACCAGAAGTCGATCGAGCGACATGTCGACCCGGCTCTGCACCAGGCGCACGATCGAATCGACCTCACTCGCGGCGATCTGTAGTCGGGCCGCCAGCTCGCTCCGGATGAGGTCGCCCAGCAGCTGCCGGGCATCGCCGAGCCAGCGGGCCGCGGTCGCGCGATGCACCCCGTACAGCTTGCCGACCTGATCGATGCTCCAGCCGTCGATCAGCTGATAACGCAGCAGGGCGCGCGACCGGCCATCGAGCCGCGACAGCGCGGTCCGCATCGCCGCATCCACCGTCTCGCGGTACTGCGCGCGCAGGATCGCCAGCTCCGGATCGTCGTGCGGCATCATCCGATCGAACACCTCGCCATCGTCGACCGCGACCTCGCGCCGGCCGCGGTTGATCGCGCGGATCAGCGCGCGGGTCGCGCTGACCCGGACGTAGCCCCGGAGGTCGCCGCGCCCGGCGTAGTCGCGGAGCGCCGCGCCGCGATCGGTGTCGTCGACGAGCAGGATCCGCCGGAGCTCGGCGTGGATCTCGGCGGCCTGATCGGCCGACGCGCGCAGCTTGGCCGCGACGTGGCGGAGCTCGCGGCCGACCAGCTCGTCGAGCTGCGCGATCGCGGTCGGGTCGCCATCGCAGCACGCGATCGCCAGGTAGACGTCGCCGCCGTGGCTGGCCTCGAGCGCGGCCGCGGTGACGTTGCCGCTGGCCTGGACCGCGATCCGGCGCGCCAGCTCGCGCGCGAAGCGCTCGGGCGCGATCTCGGCCGCCGGCCACGCCGCGCGCGCAGCCTCCCACTGCGCGACCAGCAGCGACCCCAGCCGGGCCTCGTCGCCGGCAAGCTGGCCGCGCACCGGCTCGGCCACCTCGGCGAGGCAGCCCTGGATCAGCGCGGCGCGGAGATCCACCACACCGCGAGCATACCCGACCGGATCCTCCGCGGCGCGCGCCGAGTTGCGTCGCCGGTCGTCGACCACGCGCTGCGCTCGGGCGGTCGAGCTCAGCCGTCGATCGGGGACGCGTCGCGGGCGAAGCTGCCGACGCAGCGATCGAGCCGCGCGGCGAGGACCGCGTGATCGCGATGCAGCGCCCGCCGGACGCTCGAGTGCGACGAGCGCGCATCGCCGGGCTCGTCGGCCCGGCGGACCACGACCGCAAAGCCAACCACGGTCGCCGTGCAGCCGGCGTCGACCTCGACGCGGCGGCCCTGCCAGCGCTGCAGCGCGACCGGGACGTCGCGGTCGGCCACCGTGGCGATCGCCGCGGTGACGCCGTCGCCGTCATCATGGTGCCGGCGCGGCTTGCCGTGGCGCGGCACGGCGAGCACCTCGTCGTGCGCGTCACCGTCCTCGAGGTCGGCCAGCCGCAGGTAGGTCTCGCCGCCGACGCGGAACACCAGCATCAGCGGATCGGGCGCAGGCTCGGCGGTGTCGGCGCGCGCCGGCGGGGCCGGTGGGGCCGGTGGGGCCACCGCGGCGGCCACCGACAGCGTCGCCGCGGGCGCCGGGATCAGCTCGACCGTGAGCACGATGAGCGCGGCGCTCAGCGCGACCCCGGCCAGCGCGGCGGCGATGGTGGATATCGGGCGGTCAGGAGCGGTCGCGATCGCGGCGTGCAGCATGTCGATCTCCATGGTTGCAAGCACCGCGCCCCCGGCGAGAGTCAATCGTCTGGCCCACTTGCATGATCGCGTGCCCGGCCTGACACGCGCGGCCTGCGCACGCAGACACGGTGCGCGCCTTCGCAGCTTTCCCCGCGGATCTCGTGGCTTGCGTTCGCAGGGTGCGACGAGGCTTTCGCGGCGAGGGCCTGATACGCTCGGTGGGCGGCACCCTCTGTGCCCGGGTTGCCGGCGTCACCCCACGCGATCCGCAAGCGATCGCCCCCGGATCTCGCTGGATTCTCGCCATGCAGTCGTTGTTCCTGGTCCCCGACGATCTTCGCGCGTTCCTGCGCTCGGTGGTCACCGAGCTCGACGCCGGCGAGGACGGCAAGCTGGTCGACGCCGAGGACGCGTTCCGCGACGACTGCGGCTACGGCGGCCGGGTCGATGGCGCGTATCGCTTCCAGTACCTGACGCCCGACGGCGCCCACCGCTGGACCATCGTCCTCGACGAGCACGAGCTCCGCGCGATCGCCGACGGCCTGCAGATCGAGGCCGAGGCCGAGCGCACCGACGTCGCGCGCACCCTCGAGCGCCAGCCGACCGGCGATCCGCTGCTGATCTGGGGCGCCTACAACGATGACGCGCTCGCGGTGCGCAGCCTCGATGATCTGATCGCCGCGCTCGAGACCCTGCGGCTGGCCACGCTCGACGAGCCCCGGGTGGTCCGGATGTGGTCGTCGAGCGACGATCAGCTGGTCGCGGTGATGTGGCGCGAGTTGTGCGCGCTCTACGTCATCGAGTCGATCGAAGGCTACGTGACCTCGACCGGCGACCCGCAGCGCAGCGATGCCTTCGAGGTGCTCGATCACGATGGCAAGTCGCTGGTCGTGCCGTGGGCCGACTGCGTGGCGTGGCCGGCGGCGTGCCGGGCGCTGATCCGGTTTGCCACCCACGGCGACCTCGGCAGCGAGATCGCCGTCGAGGGCCGGATCCCGAGCCAGCTGCTGATGCACGGCGAGCTCGATCGCCGGACGGTGCTCGCGATGCGCGCCGAGCCGGCCCGCGAGCCCGGCAACTCGAGCCTGCCGCGGCTGACCCCGCAGCCGGTGCCGGTCGCCGTTCCCGAGATCCTCGACGCCACCGCGCCGGTCGAGCGCATCCGGCTCGGCGTCGCCGAGCTCTCGGCGTGGGGCCGCCGGCTGATCCAGCTGCTGTTCGCGCGCGAGCTGATCGAGCTCGGCGACGGCCCGGGCATCGACGAGATCAGCTACCAGCTCAGCGGGCTGCTCCAGGCCCACGGCGAGGAGGCCGAGCACTCGGTCGACACCGCCGAGTGGCTCGCCAACGAGATCGGCTCGATCCGAGGGATCCGCCAGCTGTTCGCGACCGGCGGTGACCTCCAGCTCGCGCTGCGCCGCTCGCGCCAGGAGCCCTGAGCCGGCACGCGCCGGTGGACACGGCCGCGGCCGCGGGCCACAACGCTGGGTGGCCGCACTGCCCGAGACCCCGCCGCCGATCCGGGAGCTGCAGCTCGCCACGCTGGTCGACGCGGCGCCCGAGGGCCCGGAGTGGTTGCACGAGCAGAAGTTCGACGGCTACCGCATCCTCGCCGAGCTCGATCGGGGCACGGTCCGGCTGCTCAGCCGGCGCTTCAAGGACTGGACCGAGGCGTTCCCCGGCGTCGCGGCCGCGGTCGCGAAGCTGCCGGCGACCCGCGCGCTCATCGACGGCGAGGTCGCCGCGCTGCTGCCCGACGGGCGCACCAGCTTCCAGGCGCTGCAGAACGCGCGGACGGTGGCGACCGCCGCCAGCGGCCACATCGTCTACTTCGCGTTCGACCTGCTCGCGCTCGACGGCGACGACCTGACCCCGCTCGCGCTCGAGGACCGCAAGGCGCGGCTCGAGCAGCTGGTCCGGGCGGCGCCCGGCAAGCCCGGCGTGATCCGCTACAGCGATCACGTGACCGGCGAGGGCGCGGCGTTCTTCGCGCTCGCGTGCCAGCGCGGCCTCGAGGGCATCGTGTCGAAGCGGCGCGACAAGCCCTATCTGCCGGGCCGCGGCATGACCTGGCTCAAGACCAAGTGTCTGCTCCGCCAGGAGCTCGTGATCGGCGGGTTCACCGACCCCGAGGGCAGCCGCCAGGGCCTCGGCGCGCTGCTCGTCGGCTACTACGCCGGCTCGCGCCTGGTCTATGCCGGCAAGGTCGGCACCGGCTATTCCCACAAGCTGCTGCTCGAGCTGCGCGATCGGCTCGACGCGATCGAGCAGCCGGCCTCGGCGTTCTCGCCCGAGCCGCCGCGCGCGTGGACCGGCGGCGGGCGGCACTGGGTCGCGCCCGAGCTGGTCGCCGAGGTCGCGTTCAGCGAGTGGACCGATGACGGCCGGCTGCGCCACCCGTCGTTCCAGGGCCTGCGGCTCGACAAGTCGCCGCGCGAGGTCGTGCGCGAGGCGCCGGTGCACGGCGCGCGCAGGCCGCCGGCGCGGTGACGGGCCGGGTTGCGCACGCGGCGAGCGCCGGGCGCTATGCTTGCCATATGTGTCGCAACATCCGCCCGCTGTTCAACTTCGAGCCGCCCGCGACCGACGACGAGATCCACGCCGCAGCGCTGCAGTACGTCCGCAAGGTCAGCGGCACCCGCAAGCCGAGCACGCAGAACGTCGATCCGTTCGAGCGCGCGATCGCCGAGATCGCCGAGGCGACGCGCCGGCTGGTCGACTCGCTCGAGACCACCGCGCCGCCCAAGAACCGCGAGGTCGAGGCCGCCAAGGCGCGCGAGCGCAGCGCCGAGCGCTACGGTTAGTCATCAGCTCGCCGGGCGCGCGGCGGGTCCGGCGCGTGGCCCGGGACGCGGTCAGTTACACGACTGGTGGCACACCGACGACACCTCGCTCACGCACCGCCCGTCCCAGGTGCTATTGCAGCAGAACGAGTCGGCCGCGCAGATCTGGGCGGCGCAGGTGTCGCAGCTCGCGGTGAGCTTGGTGCCGGTGGCGCAGATCGGGTGGGCGCAGCTGCCGCCGCCGCACGACTGGTGGCACACCGAGGCGACCTCGGCGACGCAGGTCGCGTCCCACGAGCTGCTGCAGCAGAACGAGTCGGCCGCGCAGATCTGGGCGGCGCAGGTATCGCAGCTCGCCGTGAGCGCGCCGCCGGTCGAGCAGATCGGGTGGCCGCACGAGCCGCCGCCGGTGCAGGTGCCACCCGGGCTGCAGGCCTGGCCGGCGCCGCAGGTGCCGCACGAGCCGCCGCAGCCGTCATCGCCGCAGGTCTTGGCGTTGCAGCTCGGCACGCAGGTGCCGCCGCCGCCGAGCACGGAGCCGTTGGGCGAGCCGATGCCGGTCGGGCCGTCCCAGCCGGCGCCGGCGTTGCACAGCGCCGTGCCGCAGTTGCCGTTCTTGCCCGTGGTGATGTCGAAGAACTGCGAGGCGTGCTGGTACGAGTAGCTGCCGTCGTTGGTGCCGATGCCGTAGGCCGCGAAGATGCCCGCGACCAGCGGCGCCGCCGCGCTGGTGCCGCCGATGACGATCCAGCCGCCGGCGTGCGCGTTGAACACCGCGAGGCCGGTGTTCGGGTTGGCGACGGCCGAGACATCGGAGGCCGCGCGCTTGCCGCACGCCGCCGCCGGCACCACCGACTGATAGCTCGGCTTCGCGGTGACCGCGCTGCACGAGCTGCCGGCGCCGGTCCACGCGCCCTCGGTCCAGCCGCGGGCGGCCGTGGTCGACTTGACCAGGCTCGTGCCGCCGACGCCGATCACGCGCGCCGACGTGCTCGGGTAATCCGGCTGGGTGTTGACGCCGTTGTCGCCGCTCGCGACGAAGATCGCGACGCCGGGGTGGGTGAGGAACTGCGTGTCCAGCGTCGCGTCCGTGCCGTCGGACGGACCGCCCCAGCTGTCGCTGATCACGTTGGCGCCCATGGCGGCCGCGGCGTTCTGCGCCACGAACAGGCCGTTGCCTTGATCGTCCTGCGCCTCGACGAGGATCAGCTTGCACAGCGGGCACGCCGCGCTCGCCATGTCGAGATCGAGGGCGGCCTCGACCGTCCAGTCGTCGTTCGCGGGCGGCGCCGCCGGAAGCGGCGAGGTCGCGCCGTTCTGGTTCACGATCTTCAGGCAGCCGTTCGCCTTGGTGCACGGCGGCAGGCCGAACTGGCTGCGGTACGTCGCGAGATCGCTCTCGGCGTTGGCGTAGTTGAAGGCATCGACGATCGCGATCACCTTGCCGGCGCCCTTGGTCGTATCGATCTTGTACGCCGACTTGAGATCCGCGGGGCCGAGGCCCGACGGCGTGACGAACGGTTTGATCCGGCTGTTCTGGTCGGTGCGAACCCGCGCCTTGCAGCTGAACGTGCCGCCGCTGCACACGGCAGCGTGCGGCAGGTCCTGGATCGTCGCCAGCTCGGTGACCTGGCGGTCGCCGGTGTCCTCGCGTTCGGCGGTGGCGCAGCTTGCGAGGACGAGCGCGCCAGCGGCCACGAGGGCCGCGGTGAAGATGGATCGGATGGCAGTCATGGGCCCGACCGTGTTCATCACGGGTGCCATCCGTGAATGCGCGAGTTGTGCAACCGCCTGCGCCCGGTTCGATCGGCAACACGTACGGCGGATCGAGAACCGACCGACACACCGCAACGTATTCACCGTCGGCGCGACTACATTTAGCGTCTTTTTACTTTCGACAAGGTAAGCCCGTGTGCCGATCGGAGCTCCGGGTGACGCAAATTTGTGCGGGGGCGGAGGCCTCAACCGAAACAGGCTATGTCATTGTTAAAACAATCATTAAGCACAATCACTGCGCCAGATGGTCACACGGCGACCGAGGTAGCCGCTGATCCAATGTAGGTGTTTCACTGATCCAGACTCGCATTCGCGCGCCGCTCTCGCGTGATCGAATGCACATCTGCGACCACCGGCCCGGCGCGCCGTCCGGCCTCGTCGCTCGCCGGCAGTAGAGTCGAGCATGCTCGATGACTCGATGAACCAGTGGTTGCGCGGGCTGCTCGGCCGGCACGGCGCGGTCGCGGGGACCGTGCACGTCGTGCGTGGCGATGCCCTCGAAATCTCTGCGGCTCACAACATTCCACCCAGGGTCCAGGAGGTGACGGCGAAGATCCCGCTCGGCAAGGGCATGGCGGGCCTGGCCTGGCAGCACGACAAGCCGATCTCGACCTGCAACCTCCAGGAGGACGAGACCGGCGCCGTCAAGCCGGGCGCCAAGGCCGTGGATGGCAAGGCGGCGGTGGCGCTGCCGGTCCACGCGTCGTCCGGCACGGTCCGCGCGGTGGTGGGCCTGGCGTGGGCCGACGAGCGCGATCTGCCCGACGACCTGGTGGCGCTGATCGCCGGCGATGCCGCGTCGCTGCCGGGCTAGCGCCGGGCTAGAGCAGCTCGGCGATCGCGGTGACCACCTGCGAGACGCGGCGCCCCGTGGTGTCGACGGTGTGATCGGCCTGGCCGTAGAGCCTGGCGCGCGCGGCGAGCAGCGCGCTCAGCTCGGCGAAGGCATGCGGGTTCTCGCCCATCGGGCGCAGATCGCCCTGGGCGACGACGCGACTCCAGTGGTCCTCGGCGCGGGCGTGCAGCCAGAACGTCCGGCACCGCGCGCGCAGCAGGGCGTAGTTGACCGGATCGTTGACGATCGAGCCGCCGGTCGCGACCACCATCGGCGCCGGCTCGGCGAGCAGCTGGGTCAGGACCTCGCGCTCGATCCGGCGGTAGTAGGCCTCGCCGTGCAGCGCGAACACCTCGCCGAGCGGGAGCCCGGCGGTCTGCTCGATCCGCTGATCGAGCTCGATGAACGACACGCCGAGCCGGCGGGCGAGCGCGCTGCCGACCGACGACTTGCCGGCGCCGCGGACCCCGAGCAGCGCGATCGGAGTGATGCCGCTGGGCGCATCGGCCGGAGCGAGCAGCGCCGACGGTGCGGTCCCGAGCGCTCGGGCGACGTCGGCGAACCGGCGCAGCGAGATGTTGCCGTCCCCGGTCTCGAGCTGGGCCAGGAACCGCTCGGAGACCCCGCTCTGCGTGGCGAGCTCGCGGCGCGACCAGCCCAGCCGCTCGCGGCGCCCGCGGACGGCGGCGCCCACGACCTCCAGATAGCGATCCACATCGGCACTATAATGCATGAACGTCATGCGTGACAAGCACTAAATTGCTTGATACGACCTCCGGGATGGATCTGACGCACTTCGAGACCCACCCTTCGCGCTACCGGCACTGGAAGCTGAGCGTCCAGGGCGACGCCGCGCGGCTCGTGATGGCGGTGGACGGCGACCATCCCCACGCGCCGGGCTACGAGCTCAAGCTCAACTCGTACGACCTGGGAGTCGACCTCGAGCTCGCCGATGCGATCCAGCGCCTGCGGTTCGAGCACCCCGAGGTCAAGGTCGTGGTGATCACCGCCGAGCTCGATCGCGTGTTCTGCTCGGGTGCGAACATCTACATGCTCGGGCTGTCGGGCCACTCGTTCAAGGTGAACTTCTGCAAGTTCACCAACGAGACCCGGCTCTACCTCGAGGATGCCTCGGCGAGCTCCGGGCTGGCGTCGCTGTGCGCGTGCAAGGGCACCACCGCCGGCGGCGGCTACGAGCTGGCGCTGGCGTGCGACGAGGCGGTCCTGGTCGATGACGGCAACTCGGCGGTGTCGTTCCCCGAGACCCCGCTGCTCGCCGTCCTTCCCGGCACCGGCGGGCTGACCCGCCTGGTCGACAAGCGCAAGGTCCGGCGCGATCGCGCCGACGTGTTCTGCACCACCGCCGAGGGCATCAAGGGCCGGCGCGCCCGGGACTGGGGCCTGGTCGACGACGTCGTGTCGCGCAGCAAGTGGGACGAGGCGGTCGCCGCCCGGGCCCGCGCGCTCGCTGCCAGGCAGACCGTGACCCGCGGCCCGGCCATCGAGCTGGCCGAGCTCGCGCCCAAGGTCACCGACCGGGCGATCACGTATCGCCATGTCGAGCTGACGATCGATCGCGCGGCCCGGACCGCGGCGCTCCTGGTCAAAGGCCCCGAGGCACCGCCGCCCGCCGAGCTCGGCGATCCGCGCGGCGGCCCGGGGCTCGCCGACGTCTGGGGGCTGCGCGCGTTCCGCGAGCTGGACGACGCGCTCCTGCACCTGCGGTTCGATCTGGCGGAGATCGGCATGGTCACGGTGCGCACCAGCGGCGATCCGAAGCTCGTGATCGCGCACGACGAGGCGCTCGCGAGGTCGACCACGGGCCTGGCCCGCGAGATCCGCCTGCTCCAGCGCCGCGTGCTCAAGCGGTTCGACAACACCGCGCGCAGCTTCTACGCGGTCGCCGATCGCCCGGACTCGTGCTTCGCCGGCTCGCTGCTCGAGCTCGCGCTCGGCGCCGACCGGCTCTACATGCGGATCGACAAGGCCGAGGCGGTCGCGGTCCAGACCTCGGTCGCCAACCAGGGCTTCCTGACCATGTCGTCGGGGCTGTCGCGACTCGACGCCCGGTTCTACGGCGAGCCGGCGCGCGCCCAGAAGGTGCTGGCGCGCGGCAGCGAGGGCCCGATCCCGTCGGAGGAAGCGGAAGGCATCGGGATCGCGACGATCGCCGCCGACGACATCGACTTCGACGACGAGCTCCGGATCGCGATCGAGGAGCGCGCGTCGCTGTCGCCCGACGCGCTGACCGGCATGGAGCAGTCGCTGCGGTTCGTCGGCCCCGAGACGCTCGAGACCAAGATCTTCGGCCGCCTGTCGGCCTGGCAGAACTGGATCTTCACCCGCGCCAACTCGACGGGCGAGCACGGCGCACTCACCCTCTACGGCCAGCCCGAGCGGCCGCAGTTCCAGTGGAAGAGGACCTGATCATGGCTGCCGTGCTCACCGACGAGAAGATCCCCAACAACGTCAACCTCGCGGGCGACAAGCGCCTGCAGCGCGCGCTCGAGGCCTGGCAGCCGCACTTCATCGACTGGTGGAAGCAGATGGGCCCGGTCGGCTGGCAGGAGCGCGACGTCTACCTGCGCACCGCGGTGTCGGTCGGCAGCGAGGGCTGGGCCCACTTCGACTACGTCAAGATGCCCGACTACCGCTGGGGCATCTTCCTCGAGCCCAGGCAGGACGGCCGGACCCACGGCTTTGGCGACTTCCACGGCCAGCCGGTGTGGGAGGAGGTCCCGGGCGAGTTCCGCAACCTGCTGCGCCGGCTGGTCGTCACCCAGGGCGACACCGAGCCGGCCAGTGTCGAGCAGCAGCGCGACCTCGGCGCGACCGCGCCGTCGCTCTACGACCTGCGCAACCTGTTCCAGGTCAACGTCGAGGAGGGCCGCCACCTGTGGGCGATGGTCTATCTGCTCCACACCTACTTCGGCCGCGACGGCCGCGAGGAGGCCGAGGAGCTGCTCGCCCGGCGCTCGGGCGACTCCGACAAGCCGCGGATCCTCGGCGCGTTCAACGAGCCGACCTCGCACTGGCTGTCGTTCTTCATGTTCACGATGTTCACCGACCGCGACGGCAAGTACCAGCTGAGCGCGCTCGCCGAGAGCGGCTTCGATCCGCTGGCGCGGACCTGCCGGTTCATGCTGACCGAGGAGGCCCACCACATGTTCGTCGGCGAGACCGGCGTCCAGCGCGTGGTCAAGCGGGCCTGCGAGCTGATGAAGCAGGACGGCGGCGGCGATCCGCGCGCGCAGGGCGGCATCGACCTACCGACGATCCAGAAGTACCTGAACCTGTGGTACTCGCTGTCGCTCGATCTGTTCGGCGGGGAAGTCTCGTCGAACGCGGCCGACGCGTTCGCGGCCGGCCTCAAGGGCCGCTACAAGGAGGACCGCTACGACGAGCACAAGCTGGTCGGCTCGCACTTCGCGATGGACGTGCTCGAGAACGGCAAGGTCGTCCACAAGGACATCGCGATGCGCAACGCGCTCAACGAGGTGCTGCGCACCGAGTACATCAAGGACTGCCAGCGCGGCGTCGATCGCTGGAACAAGACGATCCGGGACGAGGGCATCAGCTTCGAGCTGAAGCTGCCGTCCAACAAGTTCCACCGCCAGATCGGGATGTGGGCGGGCCACTGCTTCACGCCCGACGGCGAGATGATCGACGCCGCCACGTTCGCCGCGCGGCGCGGCGACTGGCTGCCCAACGACGCCGACGAGGCGTACGTCAAGAGCCTGATGCACCCGGTCTACGAGCCGGGCAAGATGGCGAGCTGGATCGCGCCGCCGGCGAAGGGCATCAACGGCCTGCCCGGCGAGTTCGTCTACGTCCGGCTGTAGCGGCCGCGCACGGACGATCGCGCGCCGTCGCCGCCGTCCGGACAGACGGACGGTCGCCACGCGGCCGGGCTCGACCGGCGCCAGTTGTCGTCGCTGACCTACCGTCCGGTGTGCCGCGGCTCGACGAGCCGGCGCACTGTTCCGCACGAGTGGGCCTGGCGTGCTGAGGCATCATGCCCCGTCGCGAATACCAGCAGGAGTTGGCTCCTCGGTGCTCGCGCGGCCCCGCGCACCTCCCGAAGATGCGGCGTGCCCCATTCACCGGGAGGATCGAACATGAAGACTGTCATCGCGATTGCCTGCACGTCGCTATCGGTACTGGTCGGCTGCGTCGACATGACCAGCGACGAACCCCAGCTCGACGACGTCGCCCAGCCGTCGATCTGCGGCCCGACCAACGACGCGCAGTTCGTCAACAGCTACAACGGCACGCTCGGCCCATCGACCGCGTTCGTCCAGGCCAACAAGGGCAGCAAGGGCGCGATGGAGAGCTCGCCGACCGGCGGCAAGTTCTGCTCGGGCTCGCTGATCTCGACCAACCTGTTCCTGACCGCCGGCCACTGCGTCGATTCGACGACGGTCGGCGAGTTCGTGTCGTTCAACTTCGAGCGCGCCGCGAACAGCACCACCCTGCTGACCCAGACCCACGTCCGGATCACCGCCGTCGTCGAGGACGCGCTCGGCGGCGTCGACTACGCGATCGTGCAGCTCGAGGGCACGCCGGGTAACACCTTCGGGATCGCGCCGGTCGCCACCGCCGACGCCGCGGTCGGCGCCGCGATCACGATCATCGGCCACCCGGCCGGCCAGCCCAAGCAGATCGAGGCCGGCACCGTGGCGAGCCGCAGCGGCGACTTCCTGCGCTACGGCAACCTCGACACCCTCGGCGGCAGCTCGGGCTCCGGCATCCTGAACAGCGCGGGCCAGATCGTCGGCGTCCACACGCTCAGCGGCTGCACCGCCACCGGCGGCACCAACTCCGGAATCCGGATCGCGCGGATCCGCCAGGTCTCGAGCGTGCTGTAGCGGGGCGGCCGCGCCTCGCGGATCGCTCGCGGCCGGTCAGTGTGGCTTCTCGCCACCGTCGCATGGGTCGCCGGTGCGCTGCACGTTGCTCGGCTTGGCGTCGGGCGGCTGCGACGTCGCCGGCTGCTGATCCGTCGGTGGGGGAGTGGGTGCCTTCGTCGCCGGCTTCTTCGCGCATGCCGCGCACACCAGGAATAGAAAGACTAGTTTCCTCATCGGCCCCCATTCTAACGGATGTCGTGCGCGAGTGGACACCACCGGCCGCGATCACGGCAGCGCCGCGGTCACGATCACCACCGAGTGGGCGCCGCGCTCAGCGCTTCTTGAGCAGGTCGGCGAAGGTGCCGAACTTCGCCGGCGGGTGCGCCTTGGCGGCCTGGGCGACGTCGTCGGGGGTGCCGCCGTCCGAGGAGGCCATCGACAGGCCGATCCGCCGGCGCTCGTGGTCGACCGAGAGGACCACGGCCTCGATCTCCTGGCCCACCGAGACGACCTCCTTGGGGTGGTTGATCCGCCGGCCGGTGCCGAGCTCGCTGATGTGGACCAGGCCCTCGACGCCGGGCGTGATCTCGACGAACGCGCCGAACTGCGACAGCCGGGTGATCTTGCCGCGGATGCGGGCGCCCTCGACGAGCGCGGCGGCGGTGTCGCGCCAGGGGTCGGTGGCGAGCGCCTTGAGCGACAGGCTGATCCGCTCGCCGGCCTTGTCGCCCCGGGGGGCCGGCTCGATCTTGAGCACGGCCACGTCGACCTCCTGGCCCAGGCTCAGCACGTCCTCGGGGCGCTCGACCCGGGCGTAGCCGAGCTCGGAGACGTGGAGCATGCCCTCGATGCCGCCGAGATCGATGAACGCGCCGAACGGCTTGAAGCCGACGACCTTGCCGCGCAGCACCGCGCCCGGCTCGAGCTTCTTGCGGGTCTCGGTCGCGCGCTTGGCGTTGTCCTCGTCGAGCAGCGCGCGCCGCGACAGCACGAGGTTGCGCGGCTCGTAGCGCGTGATCCGGAAGGTCAGCCGCTGGCCGACGTAGACCGCGAGGTCGTCGACGAACCGGACGTCGATCTGCGACGCCGGGCAGAACCCACGGACGCCGGCGACGTCGACTGCGAGGCCGCCCTTGACGACCTCGGTGACGGTGCCTTCGACCGGGATGCCGAGCTCCTGGGCCTGCTGGAGCTCGGCGCGTGCCTCGGGGCCGCGGCCGAGCCGGACGCGCAGCGTGAGCACGCCGCCGGTGTCGCCGACGACGCGCGCCTCGACCAGATCGCCGACCTTGACCCGCAGCTGGCCCTCGGGATCGCTGAGCTCGGCGCGCTCGATCTGGCCTTCGGCCTTGCCACCGACATCGACGAACACCGCGTCCTTGCCGATCGAGATCACCTTGCCGGTGATCTGGTCTCCGACGCGCGGGCGCTTCTTCGCCCGGGGCGCGCCGCGCTCGCTCTCGGCGAGCATCGCTGCAAAATCATCGTCTTGGTCGGCCATGGCGCGGGCACTCTACGCGGCCTTGGCCGCCCTGGCCACCTGCCCGAGCGCGTGCGGTCAGCGTGTGGCGCGAGCGCGTGCGGCCGGCGCCGGAGGTGCCCCGACCTGCGGCGGAACGGCCGCGGCCGGGGCGGGATCCACGGAGAGCGCCAGCCCGTCCGCCGTGAGATAGCCGGCCCGGCGCATCACCCAGTCCCAGATCGAGGTCGGCAGGATCGCCCCGAGCCACAGCACCACGTTCGTGATGCGCGGCGTGACGTAGCGCGCAGCGGGGCGGCGGGCGCCGACCGCGCGGGCGATCGCGCGCGCGACCACGATCGGATCGGACGCGAGCCGATCCGCGGCCTTCGAGATCCGCTCGTAGTTGGCGAGCGCCGGGCCGTAGGCGGTCGAGGCGAACGCGGCGAGGCCTGGCACCGCGGTGGCCTCGAAGCTGGTGCGGATCACGCCGGGCTCGATCAGCGCGACGTCGATCCCGAACGGGCGCAGCTCGTAGCGCAGCGCGTCCGACAGGGCCTCGATCGCGTACTTGGTCGAGTTGTACACGCCGAAGTACGGCAGCGTGATCCGCCCGCCCATGCTCGAGACGTTGATGATCCGGCCGACGCGGCGCGCGCGCATCCCGGGAAGGAACGCCCGGGTCACGTTCATCAGGCCGAACACGTTGGTCTCGTACTGCCGGCGCATCTCGGCGTCCGAGATCTCCGAGGTCGGGCCGATCACGCCGAACCCGGCGTTGTTGATCAGCACGTCGAGCCCGCGGGCGCCGGTCAGCGCGCGGACGGCGTCGACCGCCGCGGCGATCGACCCCGCGTCGGTGACGTCGAGCACGACGGTGTCGACCACACCGGCGAGGCCCCTGGCGTCGGCCGCGAGCCGGGCGAGCTCGGCGGGCTTTCGCCCGCTGGCGATCACGTGGTGACCGAGCGTGGCGAGGTGGAGGGCGGTGGTGCGGCCGATGCCTGCGGTCGCGCCGGTGATCAGAACGGTCTTGGTGGTGCTGGACATGTTGCGGGGCTCCTGAAAGTGCTCGAGGAATGAACGTTCATTCCGAATAGAACCAAATTTATTCCATGCGCTGTACGCTCTGTGAGCTCATGACCGCGGGGAGGGCTCGGTCATCGCCGCGCCGTCACGCGCGGATCGCTTCCCACATGCATTGCTCGGCCAATTTCCAGTCGGCCTCGCCGAGCGGCCGGTCGTCGTCGACGCAGCCGCGGATCACACCGATGAACCCGCCCATCACCAGCCCCATCAAGACGCGCGGGTCGCCGGGCTTGAGCTCGCCGCGTGCCTGGGCGCCGGCCACGACGTCACCGAACAGGCCGGTCATGCGCCGCGCGACCGCGTGGCTGGCGGCGTCGAGGTAGCGCGCGTGGTGGTGCAGCTCGAGGAACACGAACGAGCTCGGGTGCTCGATCGCGAACCTCGCCATCCGCGTCCACAGCACGCGGAACTGCTCGCGGGTCGGTGCCGCGGCCGGAAACTCGTCGAGCGCGACCTCGCCGAACAGCAGCTTCTGCTCGCGGTAGATCGCGTTGACCAGCGCCTCCTTGGACTCGAAGTAGCGATAGATCGTGCCGGCGCCGAC
>DASWRS010000393.1:0-21668 GCA_036403075.1 Kofleriaceae bacterium | reverse complement strand
GTGGTCGGCGCGAACGTCGTTGAGGCGGTGATAGGGGACTGCGACGCCGCCGCACAGCAGCGGTGGACGGCGTGGAGCTCGACGAGCCGCGCGATCTCGCGACCCGAGCCGAGCGGCAGCGGCAGCGGCGGCGGCAGCGGCGGCGGTTGCGGTTGCGGTTGCGGCAGCGGTTGCGGCAGCGGTTGCGGCGGCGGCAGCGGCGGCGGCAGCGGCGGCGGCAGCGGTTGCGGTTGCGGCAGCGGTTGCGGCAGCGGCAGCGGTTGCAGTTGCGGCACCGGTTGCGGCAGCGGTTGCGGTTGCGGCGATCACGCTCCGTCAAGATCTCACCTGTCAGCGGCTAGTCCGTGGGACCGCCGCCCGCGCGAGGTTTGACTTGAATTGATGAGAGCCCTTGCGGCTTTGCCGGTGGTCGTTCTAATATATGCTCAATCAAGATGACGGCGTCACCCCAACCCGCGTCGCGGCGGCGTCCCCGCCAGCTCGCTCTCGAGTTCCGGACCTGGGGTGGCAAGCGCGCTGGCGCCGGCCGCAAGCCCCGCGGTGCGCGCGCCGGCGTGGCTCATCGCGCACGCGGCGAGTGGACCCAGCCGATGCCGCTCCACGTCACCTTGCGCATGGCGCCGCACGTCTACAACCTGCGCAGCCGGCGCTCGTTCCGCGTCATCGCGGCGGCGCTCCGGCTCGGCGGCGATCGCTTCGACGTCCGCGTCATCCAGTTCTCGGTCCAAGGCAACCACATCCATCTCCTGGTCGAGGCGCCCAACCGCCGTGCGCTCGCCCGTGCGATCCAGGGCTTCTCGATCCGCGTCGCCAAGGGGCTCAACCGGATGATGGGGCGCTCCGGCCGCGTGTTCGACGATCGCTATCACGCGCGCGTGCTGCGCACGCCCACCGAGGTCCGCCACGCCATCCACTACGTGCTGGACAACGCACGCAAGCACGCCGCCCAGCGCGCAGAGACCTACTCGCCCGGCTACGTCGATCCGTACTCGTCGGCGGGCGCACCCGACCTGGCGTTGCCGTCAGCCCAGACCTGGCTCCTACGCGTGGGCTGGAAGCGAGCGGGGCCATGAGCCGCAAGCGGCCGGCGCCCCGCACTGGGTCAGCGACCCGGGCCGAGTTGTGGGCCGGTGCCGCCGACGAACCCGCCGGGTTGGCCGGCCCGAGTTGCCCGGTGCAGCCGGAGCGCGACGTGCGGGTCTAGCGGCCAGATCACCTCGGGGCGGGTCGACCTCGACGCCGAGGTGCCCGCCGATCACGAGGTGCGCGCGATCGCCGGCGCACCCGCCACCGACCCCAAGATTCTCCTGGGCTCTGGGTCTATGCCACCAGTGACGGCGTGCCGCAACCGCTACCGCTGCCGCTGCCGCTGCCGCCGCCGCAACCGCAACCGCTGCCGCTGCCGCAACCGCTGCCGCAACCGCTACCGCCGCCGCAACCGCAACCGCAACCGCAACCGCAACCGCAACCGCAACCGCAACCGCAACCGCTGCCGCTGCCGCTACCGCTACCGCTACCGCCGCCGCCGCCGCTGCCGCTGCCGCTGCCGCTGCCGCTGCCGCTACCGCTCCACCGCTGCCGCTGCCGCTGCCGCTCCACCGCCGCCGTGATCGCCCGCCCGCGCCGGGGGCCGTCGCCCTTGCGCCGCTCTCGCGCACCGTCCCGCGCCGAGCGCATGACCCACCGCCGTGGCGCGGGCGGCGCTCCCACAGCTGATCGGTCGACGAGGTGCGAGTTGCCGTGCCCACGCTCGTCACGGGACGTGCGCTCCGCGGCGTGTCGGGCGACGACGGCCCCCGGCGCTCGGGAGGCCAATCACAAGGAGGCTCGGATGTTCGATGCGCTCGAGACGTCACTCATCGTTCTGGAACAACTCGCTCCGCTGGAGCCCAAGCTCCGCCAGCGCCGCAAGTCGCTCGCCGACGAGATCGGCCGCGCTGCCGAATCGATCGCGCTCAACGTCAGCGAAGCACGGCAGCGTGCCGGCCTCGGTCGCGCCGACCTGTTCCGCCGCGCCGCAGGCTCGGCAAGCGAACTCACCACCGCGCTCCGCATCGCGCGGGCGCGTGGCTACATCACGCCCGCCGACTTCGCCGCCGTCGATGCGGTGCTGGATCGGGTTCGCGCAATGCTGTGGCGGCTCACGCACTGAGCGGCCGCGGGACGTCCTGGCCCGGGCGCGGCGCGCGGATCTCGAGCGGCAGCTCTTGCCAGCTGCTCGGCATCGACCCGCAACGCCACGCGCCGGCCGAGCTGCCGAGCCCGGGCTGGCTGTGGGGCTCCGCCGGGTCCCGGCAGGATCCCGAGCGCCATCCCGAGCCTCCAGGGCCATCGGCGGCTCCGTCTTCAGCTCACGATCCTGTCGCGCCGAATCGTGCCCAGGCTCTCAGTCCGGCCAGACCTCGGGCCACATCGCGCGCGCGGTGCCGGCCGGATCGTCCTCGACGCGGCTGTCGCGGTCGATGATCAGCGTCGAGCGGCGCTCGGCGTCGTAGCGCGGCCAGGGCGGCAGCCCGCCGCCGTTGGGGTCGCCGGAGCGGATGAACTGAACCCAGCTGCCGTGGATCGCGTTGGCGAGCGGCTGGAGCTGGGACAGCCGGTCGCCGAGCAGGACCGGCGCCATCGGCAGGTCGAGCCGGTTCCACACGAACGGCAGCTCGAGCGCGTGGGCGGCGCCGAGCCGGCCGCCGAACGCCGGTGACTTCCAGTCGAAGCGATACATGTAGACCGCCTCGCCGCGGCTCGACTGGGTCTCGGCGAGCCGGATCGCCGGGATCCGGAACACGAGCTCGCCGATCAGATCGACCCAGGCGCGCTTGACCGAGCGATCGGGGTGGGCGTCGCGGTAGACCTCGAGCAGCGGATCGACGAGTGCCCCGAGCCGCAGCCGCAGCGGGGCCTGGAATGCCTCGACGCTGACCTCGCCGAGGAACACCTCGAACAGCGTCCACTCGTCGCGATTGGAGCCGAGCAGGATCGGGATCCCGGCGGCGCTGCCGTCGCGGATCGCGTCGATCGGCAGCCGCGGCACGGCGGCGCCGTCGACGTAGGGCGCGAACGCGGCCAGGCCGCTGGTCTGCGCCATCTTGACCTGGACCTCGATCAGCCGGTCGATCGCGATCCCGGCGAGCTCGTCGACGCCGACCCCGAGCTCGGCGAGCACGCCGCGCGCGACCCGGGTGGCATCGGCGCGAGTCGGCGGCCCGAGGCTCGGCGCGCCGCTGTCGAGGATCGCGCGGTGGAACAGCCCGCGCGCCGCCGGCATGCCCATCAACGTGCCGATCGAGATCGCGCCGGCGGACTCGCCCATCACCGTGACCATGTCGGGGTCGCCGCCGAACGCCGCGATGTTGTCCTGGACCCAGCGCAGCGCGGCGATCTGATCGAGCAGCGCGTAGTTGCCCTCCTCGCGGCCGGGCGCGAGATCGCCGAGGTAGAGGAACCCGGGCAAGCCGAGGCGGTAGTTGAGGGTCACCGCGACGATGCCCTGCTCGGCGAACGTATGGCCGTGGTAGAGCGGCGTCGAGCCCGAGCCCATGACGAACGCGCCGCCGTGGATCCACACCATCACCGGCAGCCGCTGGCCCGAGCCCGCCGCGCCCGCCGGCGCGAACACGTTGAGCACCAGGCAGTCCTCGCCGGACACCACCTTCTCGGCGATGCCGCTCATGATCGCGATCCGCGGATCGCGCGACTGTGCGGCGACGCTGCCGAACTGCGTCGCGTCGCGCTCGCCCGGCCACGGCGTGGGCGGGCGCGGTGGCCGGAACCGCAGCGCGCCGACCGGCGGCGCCGCATACGGAATGCCCTTCCACATCGCGACGTCGCTGTGCAGCTCGCCGCGGACCTTGCCGTGGGTGGTCTCGACTACCAGGTTAGCCATGTAGCACCGCGTGTTCGAGCTCGGACATGGCCTCGCCGCAGTACACCGCGAGGCGCTGCAAGTGTGGCACGGTATCGCGACAGCCGGTGAACCCGAAGCACACCGACCCCGCGTAGCTGGTGCAGGTGATGTTGAGCGCCTGGCCGTGGATCGGGACCGACATCGGGTACCACGCCTCGAGCCGCGCGCCGCGGAAGTACAGCGGGCGGTCCGGCCCCGGCACGTTCGAGATCACCACGTTGAACGTCGGCCGGAGGTGGCCGGCGGCGCCGGGGATCATCTGCAGCATCGACGGCGCGGTCAGCAGCGCGCTGTACTGGAGGATCGCGGCCTTCGACATGCCCTGGAGCTGCTGCTTGGCCCGCGCCGTCGACGCGATGATCTTCGCCAGCCGCTCGGCCGGATCGGCGAGGTTGGTGGCCAGGGTGGCGAGGATCGCGCCGACCGCGTTGCCGCCGCCGAGCTCGTCCTGGGCGCGGATCGAGACCGGCAGCATCGCGACCAGCGGCGCGGTCGGCAGCGCGCCCTGCTCGACCAGGTAGGTGCGCAGGCTCGCGCCCGACATCGCCAGCACGACGTCGTTGAGCGTGCCGCCGGCCGCCTTGGCGATCGCGCGCATCCGATCGAGCGGCAGGCGCTGGGTCGCGAACCGCCGGCTCTTGCTGATCCGGGCGTTGAGCACGCAGCGCGGCGCCTCGAGCGGCGATATCAGCTCGTGATCGCCGGCGCGCGACGCCTGCACGACGTTGAGCAGCGCGCGCGCGACGGTCTTCGATGCGCCGTACTGCTCGCGAACGGCGGCGAGCAACTCGGGGTACTGGATGCCGCGCGAGCCGCCGGTCTCGCCGGCGTCACCGGCCTCGCCCGGGGTCGCCGCGACCGGCGCGGGCCGCGGTGCGCGGGTATGCAGCGGGATCGAGAAGAACAGCGGCCGATTGCGCTCGTCGGGATCGGGCGACAGCGCGTTGGTCATGGCCTGCATCGCGCTGTAGCCATCGACCAGCGCGTGGTGGATCTTGGCGTACCAGGCGAACCGGCCGCGCTCGAGGCCCTCGATCAGGTGGATCTCCCAGGGCGGGCGGTGCAGGTCGACGTGGTGGCCGTGCAGCCGCGACACCAGGATGCCGAGCTCGCGCTCGTCGCCGGGCGACGGCAGCGCCGAGCGCCGCACGTGGTACTCGAGGTCGACCTCGGGCTCCTCGACCCACGCCTGCAGCGGGTTCCACAGCAGGCCCGGCGTGCGCAGCTTGAGGCTCCACGGCGACAGCACGGGGGGGTGGCCGCGGAGCTCGGCCACGAGCTCGCGCAGGTGATCCGGCGAGCTGTCGGGGGCGGGCGTGAACGGCATGAGCCCCGCGACGTGCATCATCTGCTCGCGCGACTCGCCGTACAGGAACATCGCGTCGCTGGGCGACAGGCGCTTGACCACGGCGCGATCCTACATGACCGCAGGGCCCGCGGCAGCCGCGTCACCGAGTTCGCTGGACGGGGCCGGGCCGGCTGCGTAAGGTGTGCGATGCTCGCGTGTCGACCCGGCTGCGGTGCGTGTTGCATCGCACCGTCGATCTCGCCCTCGCCGCCGGCGCTGCCGCACGGCAAGCCCGCCGGCGAGCGCTGCCCCCATCTCTCGGCCGACATCCGGTGCGCGCTGTTCGGATCGCCCGCACGGCCGGCGGTGTGCTCGAGCCTGCGGCCGTCTCCGGAGATGTGCGGGGACTCGCCGGCCGAGGCGATGGCATTCCTGATCCGGCTCGAGGCGCTGACCGCCCCGCGTTGACCACATTAGAGCCAGTCGGGATCGAGCCGAGCATAGGAGTCCTCGGCGTCGCGGCACAGCGCCGCGAGGTGGTCGATCCGCGGCAGCTCGGTCCGGATCCAGTACTGCGCGGCGGCGAGCTTGGCGTGGTAATAGCCGGCGTCGCGCGACGCCCGGCCGCGCGGCAGCGGGCCGGCGAGCGCCTCGCGGGCGATCGCCGCGAGCTCGAGCCACTGCCAGGCGATGACCACGGTCGAGAACAGGTCGAGGTAGTCGGTCGCGTGCAGGACCATGGCCTCGGCCGAGCCGGCGAGCCCGCGCCCGGCGAGCTCGGCGGTGAGCGCGCCGACGGCGCCGATCGCCCGCTCGACCGCCGCGATCCAGGCCGGATCGACGCCGGCCGAGCGCGCGCGGGTGCACGCCGCGGCGATCTCGGCGGCGAGCGCGGCGAGCCCGGCCCCGCCCCGGGCGACCGCGCGCCGGCCGAGCAGGTCGAGCGCCTGGATCCCGGTGGTGCCCTCGTGGATCGAGTTGAGCTTCTGGTCGCGCAGCCAGGCCTCGGGCAGGTACTCGCTCGAGTAGCCGTAGCCGCCGTGGACCTGGACCGCGAGCGCGTTGGCCTCGAAGCCGCGCTCGGCGGGGAACGACTTGGCGACCGGGGTCAGGAGGTCGAGCAACAGGCCGGCGCGCTCGCGCTCGGCCGGATCCGCGGCGTGGCCGGCGAGGTCGGCGTAGCACGACACCCGCGCGAGCAGCACCAGCCCGCCCTCGACGATCGCCTTCTGGCGCAGCAGCATGCGCCGGACGTCGGGGTGGCCGGCGATCGCGATCGGCGGCGCCGCCGGATCCTTGGCCGACAGCGGCCGGCCCTGGGTCCGGACCCGGGCGTAGGCCACTGCCTCGTGGTACGCGACCGACGCGGTCGCCACGCCGTTGAGCCCGACCATGATCCGCGCCTCGTTCATCATCTGGAACATGTAGCGGATCCCCTGGTGGGCCTCGCCGACCAGCCAGCCCCGGCAGTCGCCGCGCTCGCCGTAGGCCAGCGCCAGGCTCGGCAGGCCGCGCCAGCCGATCTTGTGGATCAGGCCGGTGACCGCGACGTCGTTGTCGACCAGGGCGCCACCCTCGACCCGGCGCCTGGGGATGCAGAACAGCGAGACGCCCTTCATCCCGGCCGGCGCGCCGCGGATCCGGGCGAGCGTCATGTGGACGATGTTGTCGGTGAGATCGTGATCGCCGCCCGAGATGAAGATCTTGGCGCCGCGCACCAGGTAGTGCCCGGCGGCGGTCGGCTCGGCCGTGGTCGTGATGTCGGCCAGGCTCGAGCCGGCCTGCGGCTCGGTCAGCGCCATCGTGCCGGTCCACTCGCCGCGGTACAGCGGCGCCATGTACGCGGCGCGCAGCGCGTCGTCGCCGAACACCTCGAGCAGGTGGGCGGCGCCCTGGGTCAGCCCGAGGTAGCCGTAGGCCGACAGGTTGCCGGCCATGAGGTACGCGGTCGCGAGCGAGAACACCGCGAGTGGCAGCTGGGCGCCGCCGACGGCGTGCGGCCGCGGCGCGGCGACCAGGCCGAGCTCGGTCATCCGCGCGTACAGCGTGCGCATCCGCGGGTGCACGGCGACGCGGCCGTCGACCAGGCGGGGCGGCTCGGCGTCGAGCGCGCGGTACGCCGGGAACAGCTGGCCGTGGGCGAGCTCGCGCGCCGAGGCGATCACCATCTCGCAGGTCTGCCGGTCGTGCTCGGCGAAGTACGGCAGGGCGAGCAGGCGCTCGAGATCGAGCACCTCGTCGAGGATCAGCTCGACGTCGCGATCGTCGATCAGCGGGTTATGCGCGGCGGTCATGGCGCCGCACATCGTCGCACGGGCACGGTCCGTGCCGGTCGCTCGTCCCCGAGGATCTTCAGCGGTTATCGTGCTCGCCCGCGACCTGCGCGCCGCGCCTGCCGCCGGGTGCCGCCGCGCGGCCTTGCAGTTCGATCGCAGGCGGCGAAGAATCCCGGGATGCACCGGAGCCTGCTTGCCGCCTGCGCCCTGGGAGCGTTCCTGCCGCTCGCCGCCGCGCAGCCATCGCCCACGCCCACGCCCACGCCGCCAGCGCCGGCGCCGCCCCCCGCGCTGCCCGCGATCGAGGTCACCCAGACCCGCGTCGAGGTCGAGCACTCGCCCTCGGTCTCGACCGACGTCGTGTTCGATCCGGGCGAGGCGCAGATCAAGCCCGCCGCGCGGCCGCTGCTCGACGCGATCGCCCGGGCGCTCAACCGCGACGCCACCACCACGGTGCGGATCGCCTGCCACACCGACGACACCGCGCCCGACAACGACCGGACCGGCGAGTACAACCTCAAGCTGAGCCAGCAGCGCGCCGACGCGGTGCAGGCGTACCTGGTCAAGCACGGCGTCGCCGCCCGGCGGCTCAGCGCCCGGGGCTTCGGCCGCGACAAGCCGGTCGGCGACAACGCCAGCGACGACGGCAAGCGCGCGAACCGGCGGCTCGAGCTGCTGGTCGCCGGCGAGGTCCGGCCGCCGGACGCCTCCGATCTCGCCGGCTACACCCAGGGGATCAAGGGCAAGGGCGCGCTGATCGCGACGATCGCCACCAACCACGGCACCCTGCACTGCCAGCTGTTCGAGGACCGCGCGCCTGCGACGGTCGCCAACTTCGTCGGCCTGGCCACCGGCCAGAAGGCGTGGGTCGATCCGCGGTCCGGCAAGACCGTCCGCGGCAAGCCGTTCTACGACGGCCTCGGCTTCCACCGGGTGATCCCGCGCTTCATGATCCAGGGCGGCGATCCGCTCGGCAACGGCACCGGCGGCCCCGGCTACAAGTTCGACGACGAGCTCGCCCCCGATCTCACCCACCAGCCCGGCACGCTGGCGATGGCCAACGCCGGTCCGGGCACCAACGGCAGCCAGTTCTTCATCGACGAGGTCGAGGCCAGCTGGCTCAACAACCACCACACGATCTTCGGCCAGTGCAAGGAGCTCGACGTGGTCGCGCGGATCGCCGCCCTGCCGCGCGGCCAGAGCGACAAGCCCGACGCGCCGGTCACGATCACGCGGATCACGTTCGCGCGCGGCGCGCCGTAGCGGTCACTCGCCCGGGAACTCCTTCATCGCCGCGAGCACGCCCGGGTTGGCCGCGCACGCGGTCATCGCGCCTTGCATCTTCGCCGCCACCGCGGCCTGGACCTCGGCGTTGCGCGCCGAGAACGCGTCGCGCTGCGCGTCGTTCTGCTGCTGATCGAGCGCGGCGAGCTGGGTCAGCAGCGGCTTGTTGTCGGCGACGAACGCCTTGATGTCGGCGGCGAGCTTGTCGCAGTCCTTGCCGTCGGCCGCGAACACGTCGGCCAGGTGCTGCATCATCGCGATGCCGCGGGTCTCGAGCTCGCTGTTGGTCGCCGCGGCCGGCGCCGGCTTGGCGGCCGGGTCGACCGCCTTGGCCGATGCCGCGGGCGTGACGGGCGGCGCGGACGCCGCGGGCGCCGGTGTCGCCGGCTTGTCGGTCTTGCAGGCGGTGATCGTCATCACGGCCGAAACCATCACGGCCAAGACCTTCGCGATCCGGAAGCTACGAAGCATGGCGCTCTCCTTGACGGCGACCGTTCCACAGAACCCCGGGCACGCCAACCGCGGCGGACGGCAATCGACGCCGCCCGCCGCGTGGCCCCGGGCGGCGCCTACCGGCCCGAGTACAGCAGCGTGGCGAACGAGCTCGACGACACCGTCGCGATATCGAGGTGGCCGTCGCGGTCGAAGTCCGCGATGCTGAGCCAGCCCGGCGCCACGCCGAGCCCGAAGCTCGTGCCGACGAACCCGCCGGCGCCGGCGTTGTGGAGCACGGTCAGGTCGCTGGTCCCGGCGTTGCCGACCACGACGTCGAGCCGGCCGTCGCCATCGAGGTCGGCCACCGCCACCGCCGCCGGCTGCGTCCCCACCGCGACGCTGGTCACCGCCCCGAAGCTGCCGTTGCCGGCGCCGAGCAGGATGCCGACGCTGGCCGTGGTCGTGTTGGTCGAGACCAGATCGAGCTTGCCGTCGCCGTCGAGGTCGCCGGCCGCGAGCGCCTGCCCCGCCGACGCCACCGGGAACGCGGTCGTCGCCCCGAACGTGCCGTTGCCGACGCCGAGCGCCACCCGGACGCTGGCCTCGCCGGTCGCCGCGATCGCGATGTCCTTCTTGCCGTCGCCGTTGAAGTCGCCGACCACGACGGCCGCCGGCCCCACCCCCGCCGGGACGTCGGCGAGCCGGCCGAACCGACCGGCGCCGTTGCCGACCAGGATCGCGATCAGGTTGCCGGTGGCCGACGGCACCGCGACGTCGATGCGGCCGTCGCCGTTGAAGTCGGCGACCGCGATCCGGCGCGGCTGCGCGCCACAGCCGGTGATCAGCGGCGCGCCGAACGCCCCGGTGCCGGTGCCCAGCATGACGCTGACGCTCGAGTTGTTGGTGTTGGTGACGATGAGGTCGACGTGGCCGTCGTTGTTGAAGTCGGCGTAGGCCGCGAACGTCGAGCCGGCGCCCGCCGGCATCGTGATCGGCGCGGCCGGGACCAGCGCCCCGGACGCCGACTGCAGGAACACCAGCATCCGGTTCGTCGGGGGATCGACCACCGCGAGGTCGGCGCGGCCGTCCTCGTTGAAGTCGGCCGAGACCGCCGAGGTGCTGCCGGTGCCGGCCGGAAGCGCGCGCGCCCCGATCAGCCCGCCGCTGCCGCCGAGCAGGATCCCGGCGTTCGACGTCGCCGCGTTGGCGACCACGAGGTCGGCCGCCGCATCGCCGTTGAGGCTGGCGACCGCCGCGAAGCTCGCGCCGCCGCCGCCGGTCGCGATCAGCGGGCCGGCCTGGGTGAAGCTCCGCCCCGCACCATGGAACACGGTCGCGTAGTTGCCGGTCAGCGCGACCAGATCGGTGCCGCCGTCGCCATCGAAGTCACCGGCCGCCACCAGCTGCGGCGTCCCGGCGATCGTCAGGTTGGTCGGCGCCCCGGATAGCCCGGTCGCGGCGCCGAACCAGACGCTGACCGTCGCGGCACCGTTGGCGACCGCGAGATCCAGGTTGCCGTCGCCGTCGAGATCGGTCGCGAGGATCGCGCGGTTGTTGAGCGACACCGCGAGCGACACCGGCAGGCCGAACGCGCCCCCGCCGGTGCCCATCACGACCAGCACCGCGGCCGGCGTGGTCAGCGCGAGATCGATCCGGCCGTCGTGGTCGAAGTCGCCCGCCGCGATCGACGCCGGCACGCCGGTGATCGCGATCGAGCCCAGCGCGGTGAACCCGCCGGCGCCGTCGCCGTGCAGCAGCCGCACGGTGGCGGACGCCGCGACCACGAGATCGAGCGCGCCATCCTGGTCGAGGTCGGCCACGGTGATCGCCGTCGATCCCGCCGGGATCGCCACGGTCGCGCCCGCGACGAACGCGCCGCTCGCGGTGCCGCGCAGGATGCCGACCGTGTTCGCGGTCGCGTTGACCACCGCGAGATCGGGGTGGCCGTCGCGGTCGAAGTCGCCCGCCGCGATCGCGGTCGGCCCGGCGCCGGTCGCGTAGGTCGCCTGGAGCGCGAACCCGCCGCCGCCGTCGCCGATCAGGATGCCGACGGTGTTGTTCGCCGGGTTGACCGCGGCGATGTCGGCGCGGCCGTCGCCGTTGACGTCGGCGATCGCGACGCCGCGCGTCCCGCCGCCGCCGGTCGCGAACGCGGGCGTGGTGACCGCGAGGTCGAGCTCGCACAGCGTGCCGGTGACCCCGGTCGGGATCCCGCTGCACGGCGCGTCGCTCCACGAGCCGTCGGCGAGGTACTGGACGCAGTCGGCGTTGCCGGCGTTGTCGGGCTTGCCGGCGTGGAAGTGGCTGTAGCCGAACGGCTCGCCGGTGATCCAGCCGAACGTGCCCTCGGTCGCCACGTCGGCGGCGCCGAGCCACGGCGTGTCGCCGGCGTGCACGGCCCCGCGGGCCGCCGTGTCCTCGCTCGCGCTGGTGATCGTCGGCAGGTGGCCGCCGATCGCGGTGCACAGCGCCGCGGCCGCCTGGTAGCTGTGCTGCACGCCGTCGTAGGCGGCGAAGCAGTGGCCCGACGCCGCGTCGACCGTGGCGCGATCGGCGCCGGTGCCCGAGCCGCAGGTCAGCTTGCAGCTCGACTCGCAGCCGTCGCCCGGCGTCGCGTTGCCGTCGTCGCACTCCTCGTGGCTGCCCTCGCGGATGCCGTTGCCGCACACGCTCGCGACCACGGTCACGCGGACGGTGGCCGGCGCCGAGCTGGCCAGGCCGTCGGACGCGGTGAACGTGAACGCGTCACTGCCGACAAAGCCGGGCGCCGGCGTGTAGGTCACGCGGCTGCCGATCACCGCGCCGAGCGTGCCGTGCGCCGGCAACGTCGCGATCGCGAACGTCAGCGCGTCGCCGTCGACGTCGCTCGCGGCCAGCGCCGCCGCGGCGGGCGTGTCGTCGAACGTGCTCAGCGTGACGCCGTAGGCGACCGGCGCGTCGTTGACGCTGGTCACCGTGATCGCGACCTGGGCCGTGGCCTGGCCGCCGTTGCCATCGCCGATCGTGTAACTGAACGCGTCGGGGCCGTGGTAGTTCGCCGCCGGTGTGTAGCTGACGTGGTGGGCGTCGGCGATCGCCGCCGCGCCGTGCGCCGGCTGGGTCACGCTGGCGACGGCGAGCGCGTCGCCGTCGATGTCGCTGTCGTTGGCCGCGACGTCGACCGAGATCGAGCTGTCCTCGGCCAGGCTCGCCGCGTCGCCGGTCGCGACCGGCGCGTCGTTGACGCTGACCACATCGATCGCCAGCGTCGCGGTCGCCTGCCCGCCGTGGCCGTCATCGATCGTGTAGCTGACGCTGTCCGGGCCGTGGTAGTTCGCGGCCGGCGTGTAGCTGACCTGGTGCAGGCCGGCGATCGCCGCCGTGCCGTGGGCCGGCTGGGTGATCGCCCCGATCGCGAGCGCGTCGCCGTCGACGTCGCGGTCGTTGGCCACGACGTCGACCGTGACCGACGTATCCTCGTCGAGGCTCGCCGCGTCGCTGGCCGCGACCGGCGCGTCGTTGACGCTGACCACGTCGATCGTCACCGCCGCGGTCGCCTGGCCGCCGTGGCCATCGCCGATCGTGTAGCTGAACGCGTCGCGCCCGTGGTAGTCCGGCGCCGGCACGTAGAGCACGTGGGTCGCGTCGGTCACCGACGCCAGGCCGTGCGCCGGCTGGGTGACGCTCGCGATCGCCAGCGCGTCGCCGTCGATGTCGCCGTCGTTGCCGACCACGTCGACCGTGACCGACGTGTCCTCGTCCAGGCTCGCCGCGTCGTCGGCCGCGACCGGCGCGTCGTTGACCCCGATGACCTCGATCGCGACCGCCGCGGTGGCCCGGCCCCCGGACGGATCGGCGATCGTGTAGCTGAACGCGTCGGGGCCGTGGTAGTTCGGCGCCGGCGCGTACACGACGTGGTGGGCATCGCCGATCACGACCGTGCCATGCGCGCCCTGGGTCACCGCGGTGATCTCGAGCGCGTCGCCGTCGATATCGCTGTCGTTGGCGGCGACGTCGATCGTCGCGCTGCCGTCCTCGAGCAAGCTCGCCGCGTCGCCGGCAGCGACCGGTGGATCGTTGACCGGGTTGACCGTGATCGCGACCGCCGCCCCGGCCTCGCCGCCGTTGCCGTCGCTGATCGTGTAGCTGAACGCGTCCGGGCCGTGGTAGTTCGGCGCCGGCGTGTACGCCACGTGGCCGCCATCGACGATCTCGGTCACGCCGTGCGCCGGCTGGGTGATCGCCGTGACCGCGAGCGTGTCGCCGTCGAGGTCCGTGTCGTTGGCCACGACGTCGATCGTCACGCTGCCGTCCTCGTCGAGCGTCGCCGCATCGCCGGCCGCGACCGGTGGATCGTTGACCGCATTGACCGCGATCGCCACCACCGCACCGGCCTCGCCGCCGTTGCCGTCGCCGATCGTGTAGCCGAACGCGTCCGGGCCATGGTAGTTCGCCGCCGGCGTGTACGCCACGCGGCGGCCGTCGACGATCTCGGCCACGCCGTGCGCCGGCTGGCTGATCGCGATGACCGCGACCGCGTCGCCGTCGATGTCGCCGTCGTTGGCCACGACGTCGATCGTCACCGTGCCGTCCTCGTCGACGCTGGCCTCGTCCGCCGCCGCGACCGGCGGATCGTTGACGTTGGCGATCGCGAGCGTCACCGTGGCCGTCGCGGTCGCGCCGCCCGCATCGATGATCGTGTAGCGGAACGAATCGCCGCCGTGGTAGTCGGCGGCCGGGGTGTACGTCACCTCGTGGCCCGAGGTGATCGCCACCGTGCCGTGCGCCGGCTGGGTCACGCTCGCGACCGTCAGCGGGTCGCCGTCGATGTCGCTGTCGTTGACCACGACGTCGATCGTCGCGCGGGTGTCCTCGTCGAGGCTCGCCGCGTCGTCCGCCGCGGCCGGCGGATCGTTGACCGGCGCCACGGTGACATGGACGATCGCCGTCGAGGTCGCGCCGGACGGATCCTGCACCGTGTAGCCGAACGCATCGAGGCCGTTGTAGTCGTGCGCCGGGACGTAGGTCGCGACCCCGGCGGCCACCGACACGCTGCCGTGCAGCGGCTGGTCGAACGCGGCCACGCTCAGCGGATCGCCGTCGCGGTCGCCGTCGTTGGCGAGCAGATCGACCGAGCCGGCGGTGTCCTCGGCGGTCGCGAGCTGGTCGTCGACCGCGCCGGGCGCGTCGTTGGCCGCGGTCACGGTGACGAACACCGAGGCGGTCGAGTGCTCCCCGCTGGGGTCGGCGATCGTGTACTCGAACGCGTCGGCGCCGTGGTAGTCCGGCGCGGGCGTGTAGAGCACCACGTTGCCGGCGACCACCGCGGTGCCATGCTCCGGCGCGCTGATCGCCGCGATCGACAGCGCGTCGCCGTCGACGTCGACGTCGTTCTGGGTGACGTCGATCAGGGCGCTGCTGTCCTCGGCGACGGTGACGAAGTCGTGCTGCGCCGACGGCGCGTCGTTGACCGGGGTGATCGTGACGTGCACGACGGCGGTCGCGGCGTTGCCGTGGCCGTCGCTGACCGTGTAGCCGATCGTGTCGTTGCCGTTGTAGTCCGCCGCCGGCCGGTAGGTCACCACGCCGGCCGCGATCGTCGCCGTGCCCGCCGCCGGCGCCGTCGTGATCGTCGCGATCAGCGGATCGCCGTCGGGATCGCTGTCGTTGGCCAGCACGGCGACCGTGCCGCTGTGGTCCTCGCTGACCGTCAGCGTGTCGTCGACCGCGGTCGGCGCGTGGCTGATCCTGACGCTGACCTCCGCGGACTGGACCTGGAACGGCGCCGAGGCGCCGACCGCGCGCGCCGCGGTCACGAACGTCCAGTCACCCGCCTGCGGCGGCGTGTAGCTCGAGCCCGCGGCGAAGTAGCCCGGCAGCACGGTGTAGGCGGGGTCGGTCGCCTGCTTGACCCAGTACTGGTACTCCGGCGTGACGCCGGCCGGACAGGTCGCCGTGCCGTGCATCGCGATCGCCTGGCCGGTGGCGAACACCGCACCTCCCGCCGGCGCGTCGAGCGTCACGGCGGTACACGGCGCGGTGCTGGCCACGAGCGACACGCCGAGCGTGTTCGAGCTGAACAGCGGGGTCGTGCCCTGCACCCGGACGCGCGCCATGAACTGGTGGGTGCCGAGCGCGGCGCCGGTGGTCGAGAAATCCGCGGTGGTCTGGGTGCTGAAGTTCTTGAAGGTGGAGAACGTGCCGCTGGTCCCGGTGCGATGCCGCCACTGGATCTCGGGGGTGCCGAAGTTGCAGGTCACCGCCGCGGTGAGGTGAATCGCCGGGCCCATGATCGCCGAGCTCGGGCCCGAGATCGTGATCGAGCACGCCGGCACGGCCTGGGCGACGGCGATTGCGACGGTCGCACTCTGGACCTTGCCGTCGGCGCTCGACACCGTGTAGCGGAAGCTGTCCGCGCCGGCGTAGCCGGGCGTCGGCGTGTAGATCGCCTTCGAGCCGAGCAGCGTGACGCGGCCGTGCGCCGCCTGGGTGAAGCCGGTGACGACGCGCGAGCCGAGCTGCGGGCCGCGGTGATCTGCGATCAGCTCGATCTCGGCCGGCGTGCTCGTCGTGGTCGCGACGCGGGCGCCGAGCGCCGCGGGCGTGTCCGGCGCGGTCACGGTCCCCGCCGATCCTCGCGCGCCGGGAACCGAGGACGGTTCGCGGTCAGGGCCCACTGCTTCGCGGTCGTCCCCACACCCCAAGAACGCCGTGACCGCGCACGTCACTGCTCCACAGACCTGCGCGAAGTTCATAGTTGGCGCCCACATTACTTCAAGCGCGCTGACAATGCCTAGTACGGAAGGCTGTCATGATCGATGGCCTCATACGGGACAGTCGGCCCCAGCGGCTCGGCATGCTGGAACCTGAGGCGATGTGCGCAACTGCCGAGTGTTCGGGATGATCGGCGTCGCGCAGCTCGTGCGCCCCCGGCATCTCGCTGGCGATCACCGGCCGGGCCGCGTAAGCTGACGACCGTGGCCACGGTCGGGAGCTATGCACTCGCTATTGTAGGGTTCGTGATGATGGCGTCGGCGGTCGCCCGCACGCTGACATCGAACCTCAAATACATCTACACGCGGCCGCTGCTGATCAACGCGCTGCGTACGAACGCCAATCATGCCGAGCGGCTGTGCAAGACGGCGCCGGAGTCGTACTTCGGCGCGATCGGCGCGGCGATCAAGATCGCGGGGATGATGCGCTCTCAGGATCCCAAGGTCGTTGCGGGTGCGACGCTGCCGTCCTACGACGCCGCGGCCGCGGCGGTGTCGATGAAGTGGAAGCAGCTGCTCGGCCGGGTCAAGCTCGGCGCGATGGCGGCCGGCGGCGCGATCATCATCGGCATGTCCAGCGGCGTCCCACCGATCTTCGTGATCGTTCTCGCAGTCGGCGTCGGTATCGGATTTCTGTGGTTGTTCCTCTACAAGGCCGAGGTCGACCGCTGCATGCTGCTCGCGCGCGCCGAGATCCTGCCCGAGGTCGATCGCGCATTCGTCGACGGTCGTTACGTATTCCCGCCGCTGCCGCCGAGCTGACGCACCGCGTGCTGCCGGCCGGCCGCGCTCGTGCACGAGCGAGTCCGGCGATCCTAGGGAATCTTCGGTAGTTGCCTGAGGCACGTTTTTCGGCGGCCTGGCGAAGCCCCGGCGGTATGCTGCGGCCGAACGACTTCAGACGTTCGACCCTAAGGAGGTCGCGATGGCGAGGATCCTGGTAGTCGATGACCGCCCCGACGTTGCGCGCGCGATCGCGCGGATGCTGAACGAGCACGACACGGCGACCGAGACCGACCCGAGACGCGCGGTCGCGCGGGTCGAGCAAGGCGAGCGCTTCGATATCGTGCTGTGCGATCTCAACATGCCGGGCATGAACGGCGGCGAGGTCTCCGATGCGCTGATCCTGGCCCACGATCCACCGCCGATCGTGCTGATGATGTCGGGCGGCGAGAACGTCGATTCGCTGTTCGCGACCGGCCGCGCCGTCCTGATCAAGCCATTCGATGGCAAGGAGCTCCGCGATCTCGTAGCTGCGATGCTTCACGAGAACACCGGCGGCGCGCCGCACCATCACGCCTAGCCCCGCCGCGGCCCGGGTTTTCCGCTAGGCTCCCGGCATGTCCTCGTTCGTCGACATCCGCGGCCTCGCCACCCACATCGTCGTCGACGGGCCACCGGGCGCGTCCGCGGTGCTGCTGATGCACTCGCTCGGCAGCGACCTCCGGGTGTGGGACGCGCAGGTCGCGCGCCTGGCACGCGGGTTCCGGGTCGTGCGGTTCAGCCTGCGCGGCCACGGCCTGACCGAGGCCGGCGCCGGGCCGTGCACGATCGAGGACCTCGCCGACGATGCGCTCGCGGTGCTCGACGCCTGCGGCATCGCCGCCGCCCACGTCGGCGGCGTGTCGATCGGCGGGATGATCGCGCAGGCCGTGGCGGCGCGGGCACCGCAGCGGGTGACCTCGTTGATCCTGTGCGACACCGCGCTCGCGCTGCCACCGCCCGAGATGTGGCGACAGCGCGCCGCGACCGTGCGGGCCGAGGGCGTCGCCGCGGTCGCCGATGCCACGCTCGCGCGCTGGGTGACCCCGGCGTTCCTGGCCTCGCCCGCCGGCCGCGGGCTACGCCAGATGCTGGTGCGCACCGACCGTCACGGCTACGCCGCGGCCGCCGAGGCGCTCGCGGTCGCCGACCTGTCGCGCTCGACCCCCGGGCTCCGGCTGCCCGCGCTGGTCGTCGTCGGCGAGCTCGATCCGTCGACGCCGATCGCCGCCGCCGAGGCGCTGCGCGACGCGATCCCGGGCGCGCGGCTCGCCGTGATCCCGGGCGCGGCGCACATCCCGATGGTCGAGCGTCCCGACGAGGTCACCGCGGCGATCCTCGCGTTCCTGACCCCGGACGACGCCGAGGCCGGCGCGCGGGCGCGCCGCGAGGTGTTCGGCGCCGACTATGTCGAGCGCGCGATCGCGGCGATCACCGATCTCGATCGCGACTTTCAGGCGTACATCAGCCACGCCGCGTGGGGCGTGTGGGCGCGCCCGCACTTCGATCGCCGGACCCGCAGCATCGTGACCATCGCGCTGCTCGCCGCGCTCGGCCGCCACAACGAGCTCGCGCTGCACATCCGCGCGATGAAGAACACCGGCGCCACGCCCGCCGATCTCTCCGAGCTGCTGCTCCACGTCGCGGTCTACGCCGGCGTGCCGGCCGCCAACACCGCCATGCGCATCGCCAAGCAAGTCGCCGAGGAGACGCCATGACCCAGACCACGTACCACCCGATCCCCCCGGACAGCCAGCCACCGTACGACGCCCCGAGCTACGGCAGCACCGCGCGCCGCGCACCGCGCCAGCCGCTGGTTGCGGTGACTCCCACAATCGAGCGCACCGGCCCGGTGTTCTCGCCGGTCCACTACCCCGCGGCGATCGACATGTCGCACGAGGCCGGCCGCGCCGCGCTCGGCGAGCGCATCACCGTCGCCGGGCGGGTGACCGACGAGGCCGGCCGTCCGGTCACCGACGCGATGATCGAGCTGTGGCAGGCCAACGCCTCGGGCCGCTACCACCACGACGGCGATGTCCGCGACGCGCCGCTCGATCCCAACTTCCACGGCGCCGGCCGGGTGTTCACCGACGGCGACGGCCGCTACCGCTTCACGTCGATCAAGCCGGGCGCGTACCCGTGGCGCAACCACCCCAACGCCTGGCGTCCGGCCCACATCCACTTCTCGCTGTTCGGCGCCTCGTGGGGCGCCCGGCTGGTGACCCAGATGTACTTCCCCGCCGATCCGCTGCTCGCGTTCGATCCGATCTACCACTCGATCCCCGACGCCGCGGCGCGCGACCGGCTGGTCGCGGCGTTCGACCTCGCGCTCACCCAGCCCGAGTCGGCGCTCGGCTACCGCTTCGATATCGTGCTGCGCGGCCTCCACGCCACGCCGATGGAAGGCGGCCGATGATGCCGGCGATGCGGCCCCCGACCCCGAGCCAGACGATCGGCCCGTTCTGGCACCTGCTCGGCGACACCGGCCTGGCGGATCTGACCCGGCTCGGCGCCGCCGGGCCCCGGATCGAGCTCGCCGGCCAGGTGTTCGACGGCGACGGCGCCCCGATCACCGACGCGTGCATCGAGATCTGGCAGGCCACGCCCGCCGCGTCGCCCGGGTTCACCGGCTGGGGCCGGTGCGCGACCGACGCCACCGGCGGCTACCGCTTCGTCACGCTCGCGCCCGACCCCGCCGCGCCCTGCCTCGCGGTCATGGTGCTCGCGCGCGGCCTGCTCAAGCCGCTGTGGACCCGGGTCTATCTCGGCGACGTCGCCGATCCGCTGCTCGCCGCGCTGCCGTCCGAGCGCCGCGCCACCCTGGTCGCGCGCCCCGAGCACGCCGGCTGGCGCTGGGACATCCGGCTCCAAGGCGAGCGCGAGACCGTGTTCCTCGCGTTCTAGCTCGTCGTGCTTCAGGGGTTCAGCACCACCAGGTACGGCCAGCTCGGAAACAGCGGCCACTGGGTCACGAGGTTCCACCACACCCGGCCGGTCGGGCCGATCGCCACCGCGCCGCCGAAGCCGTTCTCGCCGAAGCCGGTGTCGAAGCTGGTGACCATCGGCGCGCCGGAGGCATCGAACAGCTGGTAGTGCACGATGTGGAACTGGGTCTGCTCGGTGCTCGACACCGCGATCCGGGACCCGTTCGAGGCGATGCCGCCGACCAGCGTGTAGCCGGTCTTGCGCGAGAACTGGTGCGCGCCGCCGGCCGCCAGCTTGACGATGAAACCGTCGAGCGGGCCGTTGTCGGTGCGCCGGAGCGGCAGCACGCCGCCGCCGAAGTCGATCGCGGTCACGAGCTCGCCGCCGAACACGACATCGTGGCCCGGATCGACCGCGATCGCCGTGATGCTCGCCTGCCCCGCGAACGCGCGGCTCCACACCGCGGCACCGGTCGGATCGAACCGCGTGATCCGCAGCGTGCCGGCGTCGTTCCACGCGACGATCGGCTGCGCACCGTCGAGCGCGACCGCCTCGCCCGGCACCGCCCGCTGCGCCCCGAGCCCGCCGCCCGCGGTGAGCTGCGTCACCTGCACGGTCCCGTCCTGCCGCGAGATCGTCGCGACCCGCACGCCGCCGGCCGGATCGCTTTCGATCGCGGCGATCGTGCTGCCAGCGGGCACGCTCGGCATCGCGGTCCACCGTGGCGCGAACCCCGGATCGTAGCTCTCGACCGTGAGCGTGGCCCCGGCGACGCGCGCGACGAACAGGTTGCCCGCCGGGTCCGCCGCCAAAGCGCCGCCGCGCCCGAGCTCGGCGATGACGTGGCCGCCGGCGTCGAGCCGCCGGGTCGTCGCGCCGTCGCTGACCAGCGCCTGGTCGTTCGCGACCGGCAGCACCGCGTAGGTGCCCTCGCGGCTGTAGGCGATCCCGCGCGACGGCGTGCCGTGCGGGTGGCAGATCGTCACGCTGCCCTCGGTCCCGTCGACGATCGCGGACAGCCGGTCGAGGTGGGTCGCGCCGGCCTGCTCGGGGCGGAACCGGTACTGCCGCGCGAGCTCCTGCGCGTCGCGAAACCCGCCCTCGAACACCGAGTAGGTGTGCGACGTGACATCGGCGATCATGCGGAAGTCGATCGCGGTCGTGGCGTACGGCCGCGCGAGGTCCGCGCGATAGCCGTCGCCGTCTCGCGCGTCGACCACGCCGCCCGGCGCGAACCGCACGCCCGTGGCGAGATCCGCGAACCCGGCCGCCGGACCGGCGGACAGGCCGATCACCGCGTCGATGCCGGGCCCGCTCGGCGTCACGGTGAACGTCACGGTCGCGAGCACGCTCGCGTCGGGCAGCAGGGCGGAGATCGGTCCGTCCCCGGCCGTGGCGATCAGGCAGCCGTCCGCGGTCGTGGCGTCGCCGACCACCTCGACGTTGCACAGCGAGAACGTGCCGGTCGTCGCGTCGATCTTGCTCGCGACGCCGGAGAGCCGGGTCACATTCGCCTGCTCGGTGCGGAATGCGTAGTCGCGCGCGAGCGCGGTGTAGCCGCCGAAGTCATCGCGCAGCCAGACCGAGTACGTGCGGCGGTGGACGTCGACGTCGAGCCGCAGGTGGTAGGTCTTGCCGACCTCATAGACCTGCGTCACATCGGCGCGATACCCCGCGCCATCGCGCACATCGATCATCCCGCCGGGGTTGAACCGGACGGTCGGCCCGAGCTGTTCGAACGCGCTCACCGGCCCGTTGCCAAGGCCGATCACCGCGTCGATCGACGCCAGCGACGCGGTCGCGTCGAGCTCGACATGGAACCGCCCGGCCTGCTCGGCGAACGTTTGATTTCGCCAGGGATCCCCGGCGATCTCGGTCGCGCACGCGGCGGTCGCCAGCGCGGCCTCGTGCTCGAAGCCCGTCGTACACGCGAGCCCGAGCGCACCGCTGGCCACGCACATCAGCCATCGGCGCACACGCGCGACGGCGAAACCTCGGATGGATCGGGCGCTGACTGTCATCTGCGGCTGGTTCCAGAGCAA
>DASWRS010000392.1:0-29091 GCA_036403075.1 Kofleriaceae bacterium | reverse complement strand
CGTCAGCGCCGGCCGCGGCCGCGGCCGAGGGCGTGCTCGACGAGCGGGCGCAGCTCGTCGACCAGCTCGGGGGCGCAGACCAGGCGGATCGCGGCCATCGGCTGGCCGAGCGGCATGTCCTCGAGCAGCCGCGACAGGGTCACGGCGCCGTAGCGCGGGTGGTCGATGACGTGGAGCTCCTCGTCGTCGGAGGCGAGGTAGCCGACCTGGCGCGCGGTGTCGAGGTGGAGGTAGCTCTTGGCCGAAGGGCCGAACCGGCGCTCGGCGACCTCGAGCGCCTGCGGCCACAGCCGATCGGCCGCGGGCCGGTCGTCGCCGAGGTCGAAGGTCTTGAACAGGCGGCGATCGACCAGGCGCGCGGCGAGGTCGCGCAGCACCGGGTCGTCGGCGCCCGGTCCGTCGTGGCCGGCCCAGCGATCCAGCGCGGTCGACACCGAGATATCGTGGAGCCGCAGGTAGTCGGCGACCGACACGTCGCTGCCGCGCGCCATCGCGCCGGCGACCGCGAGCCCGGGCGGCTCGACGCCCTGGTGCGCGAGCTGCGCGAACCGCTCGAGCGTCTTGATGAACATCCACTCGGCCGCGCGCACGGTCTTGTGGTGATAGACCTGCGCGTACATGTACGAGCGCGCGAACAGGTACTGCTCGACGGCGTACATCCCGCGCCGGTAGTCGACGACCAGGTCCGATGGATCGTCCTCCCCGGTCCGGACCTTGGCGATCTGCACCGCGTGGATGATCCAGTCGAGGTCGTAGGTCGCGTAGCCGGCGCCCGAGTAGTGGCCGTCGCGCAGCAGGTAGTCGAGCCGGTCGACGTCGAGCTGGGACGACACCAGCTTGCGCGCGAAGTGCGGCTTGTAGCGCTTGCCCCAGAACTCGCGCAGGGTCGTGGGCAGGCCGGGCTCGAGCGCCTCGAGCATCGCGCCGAGCTCCGGGTCCTCGGCGACGATCCGGGCGCCCCAGCGCTCGTGGTCGTGGCCGGCGAACACGTGCTCCCACGCGTGCGAGAACGGGCCGTGGCCGACGTCGTGGAGCAGCGCCGCGATCTTGATGTGGAGCGCGGTCTCGGGCGACAGCTCGCGCTCGAGCCGGCGCGCGACCCGCTGCGCGATGTGGAACGTGCCCAGCGCGTGACCGAACCGAGAGTGCTCGGCTCCCGGGTACACCAGCCACGCGAAGCCCATCTGCTTGATCCGGCGCAGGCGCTGCATCACCCGGGTGTCCAGCAGGTCGGCGATCGGCCGGTCCGCGCCCTTGAACTCGATGAGCCCATGCACGGGATCGCGGAACACGCGGTCTTTCACCGCCACATCGTAGCAACCGATGCGGGCGGGGAACGCGGGTCAGAGGCGTCGTTCGCTCCGGCCGGGCCTCTCCAAGTAGCTAGAATTGCGAGGACTTGATCCATCGGCGCCGGATGGCAGCCGATGCGAGCGGCCGGCCGGCGGCGCGCCCCGAGGTAAGATGCCGGCCGTGAGCCAGAGCCGGCCGGTGCAGATCCGGGAGGTCCAGATCCGGGAGGTGCAGATCGACCGCCTCGACGGCGACACCCGCCGCGCCGAGCGCGATCGGGTCGTGATCGAGGCGCCGCTCGAGCTACGCGCGCGGGGCACGCCCGTGGCGATGATCATGCGGACGCCGGGTCACGACCTCGAGCTCGTGCGCGGCCTGTTGCATGCCGAGTCGGTGGTGGCCGGCGGGCTGGTCCAGGTCGGCGCCGACGCGATCGACGTCGACGTGGAGCCCGCCGCGTTCGCGGGCCGGGGCCTCCTGGCCACGGCGGCGTGCGGGGTGTGTGGCCGCGTGGCGATCGCCGATCTCGAGCTGCGCGCCCGCGAGGTCGCCGCCGACACCGCGGTCACGCACGGCGTGCTCGCCGGGCTCCCCGAGGCGCTGCGCGCGGCGCAGTCGGTGTTCGCCGACACCGGCGGGCTGCACGGCGCGGGGCTGGCGACCACCGCCGGCGCGCTGGTCGCCGCGCGCGAGGACGTCGGCCGGCACAACGCCGTCGACAAGCTCGTCGGCTGGGCGCTCGGCGCCGGGATCGATCCGGCGACCCACGTGCTGGTGCTGTCCGGCCGCCTCGGCTACGAGCTGATCCAGAAGGCGATCCGGTTCGGCGTGCCGATCGTCGCGGCGGTGTCGGCGCCGAGCTCGCTGGCGATCGAGCTCGCCGAGCGCTTCAACGTCGCGCTGATCGGCTTCGTGCGCGGCCGCCGCGCCAACGTCTACGCGCACGGCTGGCGCGTGCGGTGACCGGCAGGGGCAGCCGGGCCAAGGTCCGCACAGCTCCGAAAACCTCGGGCCGAGGGATCGCGGGGCGCTTCGCCGCGGGGCGCTTTTGCGAGCTGCATGGTTGCCCATGATCCACCTTCACGCATAGCTTGCTCGTCGATGATCTCTCGATCGGGTCCGCGGGGGAGCCACCTCGCCATCGCGCTGGCGCTGCTCGTCGCCGGCTGCGGCAAGACGCCCCCCAGGGAACAGGCCACCACCGAGCCCAAGCCGGCCGACTCCGCGCAGTCCCGGACGCCGGGCGCGCCGATGCGCACCGCGGCCGACGAGCGCAAGCCGGTGACACCGCCGGTCAAGGCCGCGTCGCGCGGCCCCGAGCACCCGGTGTACTCGCTGGTCGATAACCGGCTGTCGGCGCACCTGACCCGCGGCGGCGGCCTCGTCGTCGCGGCCGGCTCGGCGGGCCTGGCCAAGTACGTCCGGTTCGCCAACCTCATGAAGGGCGCCAAGAAGTCCTGGGAGCTGCGCCAGATGGAAGGCGAGGTCAAGGTCGCCCGGCTGATCGGCAAGGCCGGCACGCTGTTCGTGCCGCTGACCGCAGCGCAGGCCGGCCACGGCAGCGTCCGGCTGCGGGCGTTTGCCCGGACCGACACCACCGTCAGCCTCAAGGTCAACGACGGCAAGGACATCAATGGCAAGCTCGCCGCGGGCTGGTCGACGGCCGAGCTGACCGTCCCGTCGGGCCAGCTCCGGCCGGGCGAGAACGCGCTGCAGCTGTTCATGAAGTCGTCCGGCGTCGAGGTCGCGTGGCTGCAGATCGGCGCCGCGGCGCCAGTCACCGACGACGCGGTGACGTTCTACGATCCGGCGCAGCGCGCGCTGATCCTGCCCCAGGGCGGCCAGATGAGCTGGTACATCGCCGTGCCCGACAAGGCCCAGCTGACCGGCGATCTGTCCGACGGCAGCTGCGCGGTCGCGGTGCACGCCACCGCCGAGGACGGCGCGACGGCCGAGGGCAAGCTCACCGGCACGGGCTCGGCGGTCGACCTGTCGGCGGTCGCGGGCAAGGCGGTGCGGCTCGATCTCGAGGGCACCGGCTGCGCGGCGACCGCGCTGTCGAGCGCGGCGCTCGTGGTCCCCGGCGCGGCGCCGGCGGCGCGGCGCGGCGAGGCCCCGAAGTACGTCGTGTTCATCGTCATGGACGCGCTGCGTGCCGACCGGGTGCGGACGTTCAACGCCAAGGCGCGGCCCGAGTCCCCGAACTTCGACAAGCTCGCCGAGTCGTCGACCCTGTTCACCCAGAGCTACGTCCAGGGCAACGAATCGCAGGTCTCGCACGCGTCGATGTGGACCTCGAATTACCTCGCCAAGCACAAGGCGATCGAGATGGCCGACCGCCTGGCGGACAAGTGGGTGACGATCGACGAGGTCGCCAAGAAGGCGGGCCGGTTCGTCGCCGGCGCGTCGGGCAACGGCTACATCCGCCCGGCGCGCGGCTTTGGCTCGGCGTGGGACCGCTACGTCAACCACATCGAGAAGGGCCTCGGGCTCAAGGGCGCCGACATCATGGAGAAGGGCCTGTCGTTCATCGCCCCCAGGAAGGACCAGCCGTGGTTCCTCTACCTCGGGCTGATCGACACCCACGTGACGTGGCGCGCCAAGCAGCCGTGGATCGACCGCTACGACGGCGGCTACAAGGGCCGGTTCGCGGCCGAGTTCGGCGACGACGGCCCGGGCGGCTTCGCCAAGGACCTGACCGAGCACGAGAAGGACCACGTCCGCGCGCTCTACGATTCCAACGTCAGCTACCAGGACGATCTGGTCGGACAGCTCGTCGACAAGCTCAAGGGCTGGGGCATCTGGGATCAGACGATGCTGATCATCACCGCCGATCACGGCGACGAGCAGTGGGAGGATGGCCGGGTCGGGCACGGCGGCTCGGTGCGCGAGACCCTGGTCCACGTGCCGCTGATCGTGCACTACCCGGCGATGTTCCCGGCGGCGCGGATCGCCGCCGGCACCGAAGGCATCGACATCGTGCCGACCGTGGCCGACGTGCTCGGCGTCCAGGCCGACCCCGAGTGGCAGGGCATGTCGCTGGTCGGGCTAGCCAACGGCGCCGGCGGCTATCCGCTGCTCGCGGTCGCGTCGCAGTACGAGAACGCCCACGGCGGCCGGATCGGCCACTGGAAGCTCAAGTTGATCGGGACCCAGAGCCCGAAGCTCTACGACCTCGCGCGCGATCCCGACGAGCGCAACGACCTGTGGGGCAAGCCGACCGCCGAGATCGGCGCACGGCTGCTGCTCGATCCGATGTGGCTGCTGCGCAGCTGGAACGTCGAGTGGAAGAAGTCGCAGTGGGGCAACGCCGCGGCGGTGACCAGCCGGTTCGCCGCCGATCTGGGCGAGTAGCGAGGGCCGGTGCCGCGCGACCTGCACCCGAGCGACGGCGCGCGCTACCTGCTCGAGCGCGACGGCGCGGCCGACGGCGCGCAGGCCCGCTACCGGGCGTCGATCTACACGCCGGACGCGGCGTTCACCGCCACCGCGGTGCTGGGCGACGACGGCAGCATCGAGCTGTCGCCCAGCGGCGCGCCCGACGAGCTCCACGCCCGGCTGGTCAGCCTGGCGCGGCTGGTCGCGCGCGACGCCGCCCGGCTGCGCGATGACGGCATGCCGCCGTGGCCGCAGCGGATCCTGCGCTGGCGGCGCTAGGCTACTTCGCCGCGACCACCGGCAGCGCGACGACCAGCTCGGTGCCGCCGCCGCGGCGCTCGCTGTGCGCCAGCTCGCCGCCGTTCTTGACCGCGATCGCCTCGACCGCCTGGAGGTCGAAGTGCTCGCCGCCGAGCTCGACCCGCGCGCCGCGGACGATCTCGAGCCACGGCTTGCCGTCGATCGCGCGCTCGCGGACGAACAGCTCGATCGGCCGGGGCTCGGCATCGCACGCCGCGGGTGCGGACCGGGCGTCGGCCTCGCGCTCGGCCTCGCGCTCGGCTTCGCGCTCTGCCTCGGCGGCGGCGGCATCGAGCGTCAGGCCGTAGATCAGGTGCTCGAGCTCCTCGGCGGAGCACCGGGTCGCGAGCTCGGGCTGCACCGCAAGGTGGAGGTCGACGGCGATCGTCGAGGCTGCGCGGACGATCTCGACCGCGCGGGTGATCGCCGCGCCGACGTGCGCGCCGGCGACCACGACCTCGTCGGGCCGCGCCACCGCCATCAGCTCGGACAGCTGGCGCTGGGCGTCGTCGGCCGCCTTGCGCAGGTCGGTGATGAACTCCTCGGCGTCGGGGGCGCAGCGCCGCGCGAGCTCGAGCGACGCGAGCTGGACGATCTGCACCAGGTTGAGCAGGTCGTGGGTCTTGCCGGCGACGAACCGGCCGGCGGCGTGGGTCTGGACCTCGCGCGCGAGCCGCCACTCGAAGCGGCGCTGGCGTTCGACGAGCGCGAGCCGTTCGTTAATCTTCGTCATCTTCGTAGTACTCGACCGGCTCGTAACGCAATTCGCGGCTCGCCGGGCATAGCTCGCGATAGCTGCAGCGGTCGCACCACGACCCGGGATTGGGTCGCGGCCCATCGTCGATCGCGAGCGCCGCCGCCTCGATGTTGTCGAACAGGTCGGGCACCAGGCGATCGATGATCGTCTCGGGCGGCACCGGCGAGCTCCACTCGACGGCGCGCTCGGCGATCCAGTGCAGCCCGAGCCAGAACGTGTGGACGTGGCGGAACGCCGCCGCGGCGAGCACCGCGTAGCCCTCGAGCTGGTCGGCGATCGACGTGCCGGGGATCCGCTGCCCGGTCTTGTGATCGACCAGCGCGAGCGCGTCGTCCTCGAACAGAAACCCCAGGTCGATCACCCCGCGGTAGTAGGCATCGCCGCTGTAGAACTGCGTCGCCGACAGGTCCTCGCGCACCGCGAGCGAGTACTCCACCAGCTGGCGCGCGACCCGGCGGCGCCGGCGGAACTGGCCGATCCGGGCGGTGAACGCAGGGATCCCGGTGGCGAGCGCGTCGAACCGCCGCTGCTCGGTCTCGCTCGGCAGCTCGCCGCGCACGGTCTCGGTCGCCTCGGCCAGCGGCGTGCCCATCAGCGTCTGCTCGAGCGCCTTGTGGATCGCCTTGCCGATCCGGGTCTCGGGCATGACCTCGGGCTCGGCGAGCTTCTGCACGTACTTGAAGTGGAACAGGCGCGGGCAGCGCAGCGCGGTCGAGACCTTGGAGGCCGACCACGGGGCGTGGATGAGCGCGCGCGTCGACGGCAAGGCCGACACAGCGTAGCCCAAAACGTCGAGCGCGGCCCTGCGTCGCCCGGCGCGTCACGGCCGGGTCGGCGGCCGGGTGGCGGGCGGCCGTGCAGAGGGCGGCTTGGCGGCGGGGGCCGCCGGGGGCCGGGCGGCCGGCGGTGTGCGCTCCGGGTCGACCGCCGTCGGCCGGGTCGGCTTCGCCGCCTTCGCGGCCGCGGCGTCGGCGCGCTCGGTCAGGTAGCCGATCACCGCCAGCGGCGCGACCAGGCCGAACGGCACGACCTCGCCGGCGGTCTTGCCGGTCGCGCGCACGCCGAGCCGCAGGGTCTTCGGGTTCCGGTCGATCGCGACCTTGAAGTTACCATCGCCGGTATACGCGTCGACCACCTTCATGAGGTCTGCCTTGTGCTGGATCAGGTCGTCGACCTGCGCGCTCGTGCCACGGTAGGAGTCCAGCGCGCCGAGCGCGATCTTGGCGACCCCGCGCGGCGCGATCTGCGCGGCGCGCAGCAGGTCGACCGCGCCGCTGGACACCAGCTCCATCGCGTCGAGCCCCGCCTTCGTGCTGTCGATCCAGGTCCAGCCGACGCCGTTGTGGAACACCGACAGCGCGGCCAGCTTGTGCCGGGTGACCAGGTCGGCCGCGAGCCCGCCGGACGGCAGGTTCTTCAGCACCTCGCCGCGCGCGGTCTGCGACAGCGTCGCCACCACCGCGAACACCGGCCGCTCGCCGATCGCGTCGGCGGCGTAGCCGAGGCTGGTCCCAGCCGCGTGGCTCGGCGGACGCCAGCCATCGGCGAGCCGATCGCGCACCAGGGCGGGGCTGCCGACCAGCATCACGCCGTCCCGGGTCAGGCCGAGCGCCGGCTGGCCGGTGCCGAGCGAGACGAACCACCCGGCGTCGATCCGCGTCGGCGAGGCGCCGACCGTGCTCGCGATCTTCTCGAGGTTGGCCTGACCGAGCTTGCCGTGCACCGCGACCACGAAGCTCGGCTCGGCCGGCGGCGCGAGCTGGACGAACGCGGTGGCGTCGGTGATGTCCGCCGTGACGTCGAGCCCGGTCGCGAACCGGGCGATGCCGCGCGCGCCCTCGATCTCGCCGACCACCTCGCGCACCAGCTTCTGCAGCTCCGGCGAGGACCGGATCTGCGGCTGATCGGCGAGCTGGCCCAGCAGCTTGTAGTTGCCGGGGATCAGGCTCGCCGCGTCGACGTGGGCGACGAGATCCGGGTCGGCGATCGCGTAGCGCAGCGCCTGGTCGGGCGTCGCCGGCTTCGGGTTGTTCGCGAGGCCGAAGCCCGCCATTCCGAGCAGCAGCGTGATCACCTCGATGATGCCCAACGACATGGTTCCTCCCGGGCGGTCGCCCGGCACAGGATCTGCTCAAGCCAGCGGGCGCGCAACCGCGCCGGACCCATCGGGATGCAAGGAAAAGTTAGGCGAGCCGGCGGGCCCGGTGGCGGTCGGGTTTGGCGCCGAAAAAAAAGCCATGTCAAGACTGGTTCCTGAGGCTCGCGGCGCTAGGATGGCCCCGGTCTCGACGCTCCGAAGGCAACGTCTTTTCTCGAGGGAGGCACGACGGTCATGAGCACGCTTGCTGTGGTGGAAGAGATCCTGCGCGAGACGGCGGTTCCGATGTCGGTTCGCGAGATCGTGGAGCGCGCGGGCGCGCGCCTGCCGAGCAAGTCGAAGACTCCAGACACGGTGGTCGCTCGCGACCTCTCGATGGATATCAAGCGCAGGGGCGACACCTCGCTGTTCGTCCGCACCTCCCCCGGCCGGTACACGCTGCGCACGCTCGCGGGCAGTGTGCTGGCCAGCGACGGCGCCGCCGCGCTGCGCGCCGCTGCACAGTCCTCCGGCCCGTCGATGAGCGCGCTGCCACAGCGCAAGCCCGCGGCCGCTGCTCCCCCGCCGGCCCGCGCGCGTGACACCGACGTGCAGGGCGGCGGTTTCGCCGGCTAGCACCGCCGCCGTGTCATCGTGATCCGCCGCGCCGAGGTCGCGGACCATCCGTGGATCATCGCGACCGGTGCCGAGGCGTATCGCGACCTCGGCGACTACACGCGGATCCTGCCGTCGTGGCTCGAGCAGCCCGGCGTGCTGGCGTGGATCGATCACGACCTGCAGGGGCGCGGCCGCGCGTTCGCGATGCTGGGGTTCTACATGGAAGGCCAGAGCCCCAATGCCGAGGTCGTCGCGGACCTGCTCGCGCTCGCTGTGCTGCCGGCGTTCCAGCGCCGCGGCATCGGCGCAAAGCTGCTCGCCCACGTGATCGAGGTCGCCGAGCGCGTCGCACCGTCGAGCCGGATCGGCACGCTGCGGCTCACCGTGGCCGAGACCAACGTCGCCGCCCAGCGGCTCTATGCGCGCGCCGGGTTCCACATCGTCGATGGCTCTGCGACCTACGACCGCGGCCAGCGCGCGCTCAGAATGGTGCGGCCGCTGGTGTAGCGTCGGCGCACGGGCTGGCGAGCAGCGCTAGAAGATCACGGCGCCGCAGGAGAACGTGGCGCTGACCATCGGATTCGGCGCGGTCTTGAGCGTGTTGCATGCGTTGCCGAGCAGCGTGATCCCCTTGCCGTCAGGGGTGATCGTCCAGTCGGGGCCGAACCGCAGGGTCGTGCCGTTGAGCTTGACGATGCCGCCCTGCGCGTTGCCCGGATCGACGTGGCCGTTGAGCTTGAGGTCGCACGACACCACGCCGCGGATGATCTCCTGGAACGCGGCCGCCAGGGTCGCGGGGTCGGTTGCCGTGAACGCCTTCGCATTGGGTTGACCGGTCTGGACGCCCTGGCCGGCGTTGGCGATGTCCTGCTTGAAGGTCGCGTCGAACTGGTTACCGACGACCAGCAGGAACAGTCGGATCCCTTTGCTGAAGGCGTTCTTGGCCGCTGCAACGGTGGCTGTCTTGGCCGGATCAGGGTTATTGCCGTTACAGTCGTTCGGCAGGCCGTCCGTGGACAGGACGATGACCGGAGGCGAGCCCTGCGGTGCGGGGCTCGCGATGAAGTCCGCAACGACGGCGTTGATCGCCTCCGCAGTGGGCGTGTTGCCGCCGGGGCCATGCGCCGCGATGAGCGCTGCAATCGCATCGTGGTTGTTCAGCGCGCGCGGGGTCTGGAACACGCCGGGACACACATCGCTCGGGTACATCGAAGCTCCGAAGTAGACGCTGCCCTCGAGCTGGGTCACGACGCCTTGCGTACCCACGAGCGCGGTCTGCTCCGTGGGGAACTTGTAGGGCCCGTTATCCATGGCCATATTGGGGTTGACCCCGTTGAAGTTCTCCTTCATCGAGCCGCTGCGGTCGATCAGGAGCTGGATCGACGGGATGGTCTTGGTCGCCGTGAACTCGACCGAGGGACAGGCATCGGGGGTGTCACCGCTGCCGCTGCCGCTGCCGTCCGATACGCATCGGCCGTCGGCGGTGCACAGATAGCCTTTGCCGCACTCGCTGCCGCCGAGCGTGCAGACCGTGTCGCACTTGCCATCGGCGGAGCAATGGAAGCCAGTGGCGCAGCTGTCGGTCGAGCCCGGCGCCGGGTTGCAGGGCGTGTTGCACTCTGCCGGTGCGGATGCTTGACCGGTGCACAAGCTCGGGAACGTCTTGCTGCTGCCGCAAGCCGTCGCCGCCAGGACGAAGCCAAGGAGGAGGACGCGCGTCATGGCGAAACGGTACAGCAAGCGCCGGGCCGGGGGATCATTTCTGCGCTGGCGAGTGGATCCACGTCACTAACAGCTGAGGACAGGAGACCCTGAGGGATTTCCCCCACCCAGAACTTGTGCAGGTACTTGCACTTGAATCATGTGTGGCAAGCGGGGGCGCACGGCGTCAGATCGCCTTCCGTTCCTTACGAAGTGAGAGCACGTAGAGCAGGATCATCACGATCACGACGAACGCCAGCGCCGGTGGTGCGAAGTCTTCGAACCTGCCGCCGGCAAGGACGATCGGCCACTTCAGCACGACCGGGATCGCCAGCCCGACGCCGAGCAGCGCCTCGCCGGTGATGAACCCCGCGGCCGCGAGCAGGCCATTGCGCTCGACCTCGCCGCGGCGCTGGGGCGATGCGCCCGCGCGATCGAGCGCGCGGCTGACCAGCCACGAGATCACGCCGCCGAGAAAGATCGAGATGTTGAGATCGAACGGCAGGTAGACGCCGACCGCGAACGCCATGACCGGCGTGCGGATCTTGGAGCCGCTGCGCTGTAGCAGCGAGTCAACGATGATCACGACGACGGCGATCGCCGCCCCGACCCCGATGAACGTCTTGGGCAGGCCGCCCTCGAACACGCCGAACGCCACGGTGCCCATCAGGTTGGCCTGGGGCGCCGGCAGCGCCTTGCTGCCGATCGTGTACGCGTCGTTGAGCAGGTTCAGCACCGGCGCCATCAGGAACGCGGCGACGATCACGCCGAGGATCTGCATCACCTGCTGCTTCCACGGCGTCGAGCCGACGAGCTGGCCGCACTTGAGGTCCTGCAGGTTGTCGCCGCCGATCGCGGCGGCGCAGCACACCACACCGCCGATCAGCACCGCGGCGATCGGCCCGGCCGGAGACTCGAGGCCGAGCCCGAGCAGCAGCAGCGCCGAGACCAGGATGGTCGAGATCGTGATGCCGGAGACCGGGTTGTTCGACGAGCCGACCAGGCCGGCCATGTACGAGGCCACCGCCGAGAACAGGAAGCCCGCGATCACCATGACCACCGCCATCACCGCGCTGACCCACGCCGTCCCGGTGAAGCGCCAGAAGATGAAGAACAGCGGGATCACCGATGCGCAGATCAGGATCAGGATGATGTTCATCGGCATGTCGTGCTCGGTGCGCAGCACCGAGTCCTGGCCGCCGGCGCGACGCTTCTTGTAGGCATCGAGGCCGGCGGTGATCCCGCCGAGCAGCGACTTGCGCAGCTTGTACAAGGACCACACGCCGCCGACCAGCATGCCGCCGACGCCGAGGTACCGCGTCACGAACTTGTGATACAGGTCCGCCGTGTCGAGTGCGCTGGTGCCGTGCAGCGCGGCCGCGAGCGTGATGTTCTTGACCTTGTCGACGACGATCGTGTTCGCGTCGCCGAACATCGCGTACAGCGGCACCGCGATCCAGCGGTTGAGCACCGAGCCCGCGAAGATCACGGCGGCGACGTTGAACCCGACGATGTATCCGACCGACAGCAGCGCGGGCGACGCGTTGATCCCGAAGTAGAACGGCACGCCGGTGCTCGCCGTGGCCGCGCCGCCCGCGGCCGCAGACGCCGACGTCCCGGCCGCCGCGGTCGCGGTTCCGCCGGTCAGCCAGCCGCCGAACCGCACGGTCTCGGCCCAGAGCTTGACCCCGGTCGCACCGATCTTGACCACCGCGCCGATCACCGCCGACAGCACCAGCACGCGCAGGCCGCCGCCGCCTTCGGCGCCGACCTTGAGGACCTCGGCGGTCGCGACGCCCTCGGGGAACTGCAGCGGCTGGTCGATGATCAGCGCGCGGCGCAGCGGGATCGTGAACAGCACGCCGAGGATGCCGCCGAACGCCGCGATCAGCGTGGTCTCGAGGTACGCGAAGTGGGTCCACTTGTGGAGGATCACCATCGCCGGCAGCGTGAAGATCACGCCCGAGGCCAGGCCCTCACCCGACGCCGCCGCGGTCTGCACCGCGTTGTTCTGCAGGATGTTGCCGGTCCTGAGCGCGCGCAGGATCCCCATCGAGATCACGGCGGCCGGCACCGAGGCCGAGACCGTCATGCCCGCGAACATGCCTAAGTACGCGTTCGCGCCGGCGAGGATCACCGAGAGCAGGAGCCCCAGGACGATCACGCCGGGGGTCAGCTCCGGCAGGAACTTGCTGGCCGGAATGTACGGCTCGACCTTGCCGGGAGACGGGGACGGGCTCGGCGCTTCTGCCATACCCCGAACTGTCCTCGGGGTGCGCCCCGCGGGTCAAGGGTGTTTGCGGCCTCCGGTAGGCCTTCCGGGCGTTCGTTGCGACGCGGGCGCCCGGTGGGAGCGCGGGGTCAGTTGGGTGGGACGTACTCGAAGGCACCGATGTCCGAACGTGTGCCTCGCGGCCGCAACGTGCCATCGAAGTCCCGCCCGATCGATACGTTGCCTGGGTCGGCCGCGTCGATCGCCGGGCTGCCCGGCCGGAGGTGAAAGTCGTCGTGGGCCATGTCCACGAACAGAGGGTCGCCCGTGGTGTTGCCGGTGCCTCCGAGGCTGGTCATTGGAACCACCAGGTTGTAGTTGTAATAGCAGCTCGAAGCTGTCTCGATCTTCGTATTATGGTAGAATATGTTGTTGGTGAAGTTTCGCACAAATCCGCTGCTCGCCGAGCAGGACACTCCGCCGCCAACGAACGTGTTGTGCGTGATGAGATTGACTGGGTGAGCTGGATCGGTTGTGGTGATGTTGATGGCACCCACGGGGGAGGTCGTGGCGACGACCACGGAATTGGTCATCTCGACGTAGCCATTGATGATGGGTCCTCCGTCGTGAAAAAAGCACGTGTCGGCAATCAGTCTCTTGGTTTGGAGCGGAAAGCCGATGAAGCTCGAATGTCGGATCGTCAGTTTGCCGCTGGACGAGCTGATGGCTCCGAGGGTTCGGGTGTTGCTCTTCAAATTATCGATGGTCAGATCTGATTCCGGATCTGACTGCCAAACGTAGATAACAGCAAAGGCATCAGAGCCGGGGTCCTCGAGGTGCTCCTCGATGCGAATATCTCGCATGGTGATCGAGGACCCATTATCGATATATATCGCGGATAGAGTTGATTGGATATCGTCGATCGTGGCATCGTGGCCGGCTATGATCGCTCTCTTGCGATTGAAGGTAGCGCCTCCAGCATGCCGTCCGGGCTGGAGCACGATGTAGACATGAGCCCCATCGACGAGCTCGGCGGCATGCCCCAGGGAACAAGGCGACAACGAGCTGCACGGATCTGCCGCGGTGCCGGCGGGCGAGGCATAGAGGATGGCGCCCTGGTCGACGCAGGTGCCGGCGGCGAGGTCGCAGGCACCGGAGTCGCAGTCGCTGTCCCTGGTGCAGGTGCGGCAGCCGTGGCTGGTGGCGTCGCAGACCGGGCGGGCCGCGGGGCAGGTCGTGCTGTCCTTGCACACCACGCAGGTGCGGTCGAGGCAGTAGGGCGCGCTGCCGCCGCAGTCGGCGTCGCGGGTGCAGCCGCCCTCGGTATCATCGGGGACGTCGGGCGGCCGGGGGAAGCCGCAGGCCGCGGTGAGGGATAGGAGCAGGGGGAGGCAGCGGGCGGCGCGGAGGGTGCGGCGGCGAGCTCGCGGCGCGGTGCACTGCGCCGGTGTGCCCGACCACCGCCTCTTGCTGAACATGACAGAGGTTGTCGATGAGGTTCGCGTACCGATCAAGGGGGCGCATGTGCGCTGCGGCGGATGCCGAGCTGAATTGATGGGTCGACGCGGTTTTCGGCAAGACCCGTCCGCGGAGCCGAGTGGAAAGGCGCACGGCGCGGGGGCGAGGCGGGCCTGTGTTGATCTCATGATGCGAGGGATCGCCTGGAGGCAAAGTGGAAGGCGCGCTGCGAGCCGGCGCGTGCTCGCCGCCGGGGCGGGCGGCAGGAAATGGCAGAACGCCGCCATGTCCGGGTCGGCGGGGTATTGTCGGTACACGGCGGCCGACGTGACGCCGCCGGTGGATCCCGGCGGGCGATGCGCGACGCGGCGACCGATGGTCGACCGCGATGAGCGGTTCGCGGGTCGTCAGGTGCCGGACGCTCGCCCGGGGCCGCCGGCCGAGGCACCGGGCGGATCCAGGTCCCCGCGTCACGGAACGTATTCGAAGGCGCCGATATCCGCCCGGGTCCCTTGCGGTCGCGGCGTGCCATCGAAGTCCCGTCCGGTCACCGCCGTGACCGGGTCGGCCGTGTCGATCGCCGCGCTGCCCGGCTGGAGGTGAAAGTCGCCGTGCGCCGCATCGACGAACCTCGGGTCGCCGATCGTGTTGCCGATGCCGCCGATGGTCCCGCCGGGAACGAACAGGTTGTACTGATACTCGCAACCTGAAGGTGCCTGGATCGTCGCAAGGTTATAGAAGATGTTGCTGTTGAACTGGCGAGTACCTGTGCTGGTTGCCTCGCAGCTGATCCCCGCGCCTCCGACGAACGTGTTGTGGGCGATCTCGCTGCGTGGGTGGGACGGGTCGGTCGACCTGATGTCGATCGATCCTTGTGTGGCATTCGAGATCACGACCGAGTTCGTGATCTCGATCGACCCGGCTGCGAACGGGCCGCCGGAATGAAAGACACAGCCGTCGACGATCAGCCTGGGGGCCTGGAGCGAGGGGCCGGTGAACGACGAGCGCCTGATCGTGAGATTGCCGCCATAGGCAGCGTAGAGCTGGGTAGTCTCGCTCCGCAGGTTGTCGAACGACACGTCGGACATGCTGCTGACGATCACCGCCACGTCATCGGAACTGAGATTCGCCAGATGCTCTTCGAGGTTCAGATCTCGTATCTGGATCGAAGATCGATCGCTGATCTCGATCGGAGATCGATTCGAGTCGGCGAACTCCATGGTCGCGCCGTTCGCGGCGATGATCGCCGTCTTGCCGGTGAACTGGGCGCCACCAGTATAGCGTCCGGGCCGGAGCACCAGGTAGCGCCGGCCCGGATCAACCAGCTCGGCCGCTCGCCGGAACGAGCAAGGCGCCGCCTGTGTGCAGACGCCTGCCGCGGTGCCGGCGGGCGAGGCGTAGAGGATGGCGCCCTGGTCGACGCAGGTGCCGGCGGCGAGGTCGCAGGCACCGGAGTCGCAGTCGCTGTCCCTGGTGCAGGTGCGGCAGCCGTGGCTGGCGGCGTCGCAGACCGGGCGGGCCGCGGGGCAGGTCGTGCTGTCCTTGCAGACCACGCACGCGCGGTCGAGGCAGTAGGGTGCGCTGCCGCCGCAGTCGGCGTCGCGGGTGCAGCCGCCCTCGGTATCGTCGGGGACGTCGGGCGGCCGGGGGAAGCCGCAGGCCGCGGTGAGGGATAGAAGCAGGAGCAGGGGGAGGCAGCGGGCGGCGCGGAGGGTGCGGCGGCGAGCTCGCGGCGCCGTGCACTGCGCCGGCGTGCCCGACCACCGCCTCTTGCTGAACATGACAGAGGTTGTCGATGAGGTTCGCGTGCTGATCAAGGGGGCGCATGTGCGCTGCGGCGGATGCCGAGCTGAATTGATGGGTCGACGCGGTTTTCGGCAAGACCCGTCCGTCGCGGCGAGCCGACCACATACGGCGAGCGGCGCGATCGCAGGCCGCGTCGCTCGCGTGACACGCGGGGCTCGCCCTGCAGGTGAGCGGAAGGCGCGCTGCGAGCCGGGGCGTGGTCGCGGCGGCGCGGGCGGCAGAAATCGGCGCGAACGCCGGCACGTCCGGGCCGGCGGGGGTATCGTCGGGGCATGGCGTCGTCGCAGCGCAACCTGCTCGGCCTGCCGCTCGAGCCGTGCTCGACGCGCCCGGTGACCGGGTTCTTTCGCACCGGGTGCTGCGAGACCGACGAGCGCGACGTCGGCCGCCACGTGGTGTGCGCGCAGATGACCGAGGCGTTCCTCGCGTTCTCGGCCGCGCGCGGCAACGATCTGTCGACGCCGCAGCCGGGGTTTGCTGGCCTGCGGCCCGGCGACCGCTGGTGCCTGTGCGCGGCGCGCTGGCAGGAGGCGCTCGAGGCCGATGTGGCACCGCCGGTGATCCTGGCGGCGACGCACGAATCGGCGACCGAGATCGTCGATCGCGCGGCCCTGTTTCGCCACGCGGTCGATTCGCACTCGCTCAACTGAGCGCGTGAGCGCGTGAGCGCGGTGCTGCGGCTGCCGTGCACCGCGGCGCATCCACTGAGATCCGGTGCGATCCGGTGCAGGTGACTTGCGTTGCCCACCGGGCCGCGCGACGGTGAGCGTGGCGCGAGGCAGCGCAGGTGCGCTGGATTCCGCCGGAGGATCCCTGATGGCTGATCGCTCGTCATTGATACGCAGCGTGGCGCTGGCGGCGCTGCTGCCCGTGGTCTGGGTGGCGTGCGGCGGCCGCGACGCGGCGGTGAGCCCGCCGAGCGGAGGCGACGTTCGGCGCGATCGCGCGCCGGTGAAGACCGCGGATCCGGACGGCCTCGAGCTGCGGCTGTCGAGCGGCACGCAAGGCCCGCCGGCGTTCGACCGCGCGAAGCTGGTGGCGGCGAAGAAGCTGCCGGACGCCGAGGTCGGCGCGGTGCTCGCACGGCTCGAGCCGCTGGCGGTGGAGCCGCACGACACGCAGCAAGTCGCGCTGCGGCCGGGGTCGCAGCCGCCGCCGCGGGCCGGGCAGACGATCCGGGGCTCGTTCCCGCCGCCCGCCGGCACGCCGGCGCCGCCGCCCGCCGGCAGCGCCGCCGGATCACCGCTGCGGGTCGTGCGGACCATGCCCGAGGGCAAGGTGCCGCTGGCGCCCGAGCTCAGCGTCACGTTCAGCCAGCCGATGGTCGCGGTGACCTCGCAGGACGACGCCGCGGCGACCACGCCGGTCAAGCTGTCGCCGCAGCCGCGCGGGACGTGGCGGTGGATCGGCACGCGCACGATCGTGTTTGCCCCCGAGGTCCGGTTCCCGCAGGCCACGAGCTACGCCGTCGAGATCCCGGCGGGGACCGCCAGCGCGACCGGCGGCAAGCTCGATGCGCCGGTCCGGTTCGGGTTCGAGACCCCGGCGCCGACGATCGTGTCGCACCACCCCGAGGGCTCGCCGCAGCGCCGGAACGCGGCGATGTTCGTGGGCTTCGATCAGAAGATCGATCCGCGGGCGGTGTTGCCGAAGATCTCGGTGGCGGCCGCGGGTAAGGCGTACGCGGTCCGCCTGCTCGAGCCGGCCGAGCTCGCGCGCGACCCGGAGATCGCGGCGCGGGTCGAGGCCGCGCGGCGCACCGAGCAGGACGGCCGCTGGCTGGCGTTCCGCGCGACCGACGAGCTACCGGCCGATACCGCGGTCGAGGTCGAGATCGCGGCCGGCACGCCGTCGGCCGAGGGCCCGGGCACGACGCAGCAGGCCCAGTCGTTCCGGTTCTCGACCTATCCGCCGCTCAAGATCGTGCGCTCCGAGTGCGGCTGGGGCGGCGAGTGCGCGCCCGGCCTGCCGCTGCAGATCACGTTCAATAACCCGATCGACGCCGAGCGGTTCGACGACCGCCAGCTGGCGATCACGCCGGCGATCCCCGACGTTCAGGTGGTCGCGTCGGGCACGACGGTCTCGGTGTCCGGCGCGACCGCCGCGCGGACGCGCTACCAGGTCAAGATCTCCGCCGGCGTCACCGACGAGCTCGGCCAGACGTTGGGCAAGGACGAGATGGTGACGTGGGCGGTGGGCGACGCCGCGCCGACGTTCTTCGGCGCCGACGGCGTGGTCGTGATCGATCCCGCCGCGAAGCAGCCAACGCTCGACGTGTTCAGCACCGGCTACGACCGGCTCCAGGTCGAGCTCTACGCGGTGACGCCGGCCGACTATGCGGCGTACGGCGCCCTGCAGCGGGACCGCTGGAACCAGAACCGCAAGCCGTCCGTCCCGGGTCGCAAGGTGTTTGATCAGACGGTCGCGACCGGCGGCGGGAGCAACCAGCTGGTCGAGACCCACGTCGACCTGCGGCCGGCGCTCGGCGCGAACGGCCTGGGCCACGTGATCGCGGTGGTCGAGCCGTCGCCCTGGACGGCGAAGGACCAGCCGCCGCCCCGGCTGATCGCGTGGGTCCAGTCGACCCGGCTCGGCATCGACGCCCACGTCGACAGCGAGCAGCTGATCGGCCACGCGACGCAGCTCGACACCGGCAAGGCGGCGGCCGGCGTGGCGCTCGAGATCTGGCCCGACGGGATCACGGCGACGACCGACGACGCCGGCCTGGCGACGCTCGCGCTCGCCGCCCAGGCCCCCAAGGGCGCACAGCTGCTGCTCGCCCGCCGCGGCGGCGACGTAGCCTTCGTCGTCGGCAATGCCGGGATCTGGGGCGACTCGGGGGGCTGGTCCCGCCAGCCGCGCGACCGGCAGCTCGCGTGGTACGTCACCGACGATCGCAGGCTGTACCGGCCGGGCGAGGAGGTCGCGCTCAAGGGCTGGCTGCGGGTGATCGATCGCGGCAAGCACGGCGACATCGGCGGGCTCGCCGGCGCGGTGTCGTCGGTGTCGTACAAGGTTCTCGACGCCGGCGGCCACCCGATCGCCACGGGCTCGGCGCCGCTCAGCCTGGTCGGCGGGTTCGACACCCGGTTCACGCTGCCGGGGACGCCGAGCCTTGGTTATGCCCAGATCGCGTTCGAAGTCCAGGGCAGCCTGCGCGGCGGCTTCACGCATACGATCCAGATCGAGGAGTTCCGCCGCCCGGAGTTCGAGGTCTCGGCGCAGGCGAGCCAGGGCCCGTTCGTGGTCGGCGGCGGCGGCGACGTCACGGTCCACGCGACGTACTTCGCCGGCGGGCCGCTCGCTGGCGCGCCGGTCCACTGGTCGGTGATCGCCACGCAGACCAGCTTCTCGCCGCCGGGGCACGACGACTACGTGTTCGGCGCGTGGCGGCCGTGGTGGGGCGCGTTCGAGGCGCGTGGCGGCGGCGGTGGCGGTCGCGGCGGCGGCTTCGGCGACCGGCCGCCGAAGACCTGGTCGCTCGATGCCGCGACCGACGCGACCGGCGCGCACACGCTGCACCTGGACTGGCCGTCGGTCCGCCCGGCGCTGCCGGTCTCCGTCACCGCGACCGCGGAGGTCACCGACGTCAACCGCCAGGCGCACGCCGCGTCGTCGGCGCTGATCGTCCACCCGTCGTCGCACTACGTCGGGGTCAAGGCCCGGCGGCCGTTCGTCGATCGCGGCACGCCGTTCGCCGTCGACGTGATCGGGGTCGACCTCGACGGCAAGCCCGCGGTCGGCGCGAAGATCGACGTCCGGGTGGTCCGGCTCGACGGCGCGGTGCAGCGTGGCACGTACGTGGTGAAGGAGGTCGATCCGCAGTCGTGCGCGGTGGTGGCGGGGAAGGCGGCGGCGCCGTGCTCGTTCCAGACCCGCGATGGCGGCGAGTACCAGCTGACCGCGACGATCACCGACGCGCAGGGACGCGCGAACCAGACCCGCCTGACGTTCTGGGTCAGCGGCGGCGAGCAGCCGCCCGCGCGCGAGGTCGCGCAGGACACCCTCGAGCTGATCCCGGACAAGAAGGACTACACGCCCGGCAACACGGCCGAGCTGCTGATCCGCGCGCCGTTCTATCCCGCGGAGGGCGTGGTGACCTGGCGGCGCTCGGGGATCGTCAAGGCGGAGAAGATCGCGCTCGACGGGCCGAGCCGGGTGATCACCGTCCCGATCGAGGACGCAATGGTGCCGAACCTGACCGTGCAGGTCGACCTCGTCGGCACGGCGACGCGCACCGACGATCACGGCGTGCCGGATCCGAAGCTGCCCCGGCGACCGGCGTACGCGGTCGGGGCGATCGATCTGGCGATCCCGCCGCGGCAGCGCACGCTCGCCGTCGAGGTCACCCCGGCCGCCGCTCGGCTCGCCCCGGGCGAGAAGACCCAGCTGGCGCTCACGGTCCGCGATGCGGCCGGAAAGCCCGTGGCCGATGCCGAGGCCGCGGTGATCGTCGTGGACGAGGCGATCCTGGCGGTGACGGCGGCGCAGTTCGCGAGCCCGATCGACGCGTTCTACGCGCGGCGCAGCACCGACACCCGCGATGTCTACTCGCAGGCGTACCTGAAGCTCGCCCGGCCGCAGGTCGCGATGCTGCAGCAGGGCGTCATGGGCGGCGGCGGCCCCGGCGGCGGCGGTCCACCACCACCGGCTCCTCCGGGAGCTCGCGCTGCCTCGATGTCCATGGAAAAGGCGATGACCGGGAGCTTCGCCGGCGCTCATCTCGCGAATGCGGTCGCGGCCCCTGCGATCGCGGTGCGGAGCAACTTCAACCCGCTGGCGGCGTTCTCGCCGGCGGTGCACACCGACGCGGCCGGCAACGCCACGGTCGAGGTGACGGTGCCGGACAACCTGACGCGGTACCGGGTGGTGGCGATCGCGGCGGCGGGGGACCGACAGTTCGGCAAGGGCGAGAGCGTGGTGACGGCGCGGCTGCCGGTGATGGTGCGGCCGAGCCCGCCGCGGTTCCTGAACTTCGGGGACGCGTTCGAGCTGCCGGTGGTGGTGCAGAACCAGACCGACGCGGCGGTGACGGTGCGGGTGGCGGTGCGGGCGAGCAACGCGGCGCTGACCGACGGGGCGGGGCGCGAGGTGACGGTGCCGGCCAACGATCGGGTCGAGGTCCGGTTTCCGGCGGCGGCCGAGCGGGCGGGGACGGCGCGGTTCCAGATCGCCGGGGTGGCGGGGCGCGCCAGCGACGCGGCGGAGGTGGCGTTGCCGGTGTGGACGCCTGCGACCACCGAGGCGTTCGCGACCTACGGGGTGATCGATGACGGGGCCCCCGGGGGAGCGATCGCCCAGCCGGTGGCGCTGCCGGGGCAGGTGGTGCCGCAATTTGGCGGGCTGGAGGTCACGACGGCGTCGACCCAGCTGGCGGCGCTGACCGACGCGCTGCTCTACCTGGTGCGCTATCCATTCGAGTGCGCCGAGCAGCGGGCGTCGCGGATCGTGGCGATCGCGGCGCTCCAGGACGTGCTGGCGGCGTTCCACACGGCGGACCTGCCGAGCGCGGCGGAGATGACGGCGAGCGTGGCGCGCGACGTCGAGCGCCTGGCGCAGCTGCAGAACGCCGACGGTGGGTTTGCGTTCTGGGACCGCGGGCAGCCGTCGGTGCCGTACCTGACGGTGTACGTGGCCAGTGCGCTGGGCGAGGCGCGGCGCAAGGGCTTCGCGGTGCCGGCCGCCGTGCTCGACGGCGCGCGGGGCTACCTGCGCGACATCGAGCACCGCTACCCGGCGTCGTACGGCCCGGACGTGCGGCGGGCGATCCGCGCGTTCGCGCTGTACACGCGCAAGCAGCTCGGCGACCTCGACATCGCAGGGGGCAAGCAGCTGCTCGCCGAGGCCGGCGGGGTCGACCAGCTGTCGCTCGAGGCCGATGGCTGGCTGCTGGGGCTGTTCGCGCACGACCCGGCGGCGGCCGAGGAGCGCAAGGCGATCGTGCGCCACGTGCTGAACCGGGTGACCGAGACCGCGGGGGCGGCGAGCTTTGCGACGAGCTACGGCGACGGGGCGTACCTGCTACTGGCGAGCGACCGGCGGGTCGACGCGGTGCTGCTGGACGCGCTGATCCAGGACCAGCCGGGGCTCGATCTGATCCCCAAGCTGGTGACGGGGCTGCTGGCGCACCGCACGGCGGGGCGGTGGCTGAACACGCAGGAGAACACGTTCGCGCTGGTGGCGCTGGACCGCTACTTCCAGAGCTACGAGGCGGCGACGCCGGACTTCGTGGCGCGGGTGTGGCTGGGCAACGACGCGGCGGGCGAGCACGCGTTCCGGGGCCGGACCACGGAGCAGCACCAGATCGCGATCGGGATGGCAGACGTGGCGAGCCACGACCGGGCGGCGCTGACGATCCAGAAGGCCGGGCGGGGGCGGCTGTACTACCGGATCGGGATGACGTACGCGCCGGCGTCGCTGGCGCTGGCGCCGGCGGACCACGGCTTCGTGGTGGCGCGGCGCTACGAGGCGATCGACGATCCGCGCGACGTGACGCGGGGCAGCGACGGGACGTGGCACATCAAGGCCGGGGCGCGGGTCCGGGTCCGGGTGTCGCTGGTCAACGAGGCGCGGCGCTACCACGTGGCGCTGGTCGATCCGCTGCCCGCGGGGCTCGAGATCCTGAACCCGGCGCTGGCCACGACGGCCGCGATCCCGGCCGATCCGGGCGCGCCGCAGCCACAGGGTAGGTACACGTGGTGGTACGGGCCTTGGTACGAGCACCAGAACCTGCGCGACGACCGCGCCGAGGCGTTCGCGTCGCTGTTGTGGGAGGGCGTCCACCGCTACGACTACGTCGCGCGCGCGACCACGCCGGGGCGCTTCGTCGTGCCGCCGCCGCGGGCGGAGGAGATGTACATGCCCGAGACCTTCGGGCGCGGCGCCACCGATCGCGTCGTGATCGAGTGACCCCTGCTCCGGTGCGTAGTACGGTGCGCGCGTGTCGCGCGTCGTGTTCATCGATGGCAACGATCTCCGCGCGGCGGAGATCCGGCAGATCCTCCCGGGCGTGGAGCTCGTGGTCGAGGCGCTGCAGAGCGGGTTCTCGACCAGCGCGCCCGAGCCCGGCCAGCGCGCGCGTGACAAGGTGCTGGCGCATCCGGTCGCGGCGGGCTGCTTCGCCGAGGCCGTCGATCTGACGACGATGGACGGCAAGAGCCTGCGGCTCGAGCTCGACTCCGAGAACGAGAACCGGTTCTGCAAGTGGTGGCGCGAGACTCCCGTGCGGCTGCAGCTCGTGGTCGCCGTGCGCCGCGCCCAGGGCGGTGACATCGAGCTCTGCGCCGCGATGTGCGACGGCCGGATCGCCGACAAACCCGCCGGGCCGCACCTGCTCGGCTGGGATCGCCTGTTCGTGCCCGCCGGCGAGGACGCGACCCTGGCGCAGCTCGTGGCGGCGGGCGAGGTCAGCACGTTCCGGCGCGAGATCTACGCCGCCGTCGGCCGCGTGCTGGACGCGACGCGATGACCGCGCGGTTCGCCGAGCGCGCGACCACGCCGGGGCGCGGGCCGCGAGATATCCTGCGCTGGAAGCTCGGCAAGAAGGAGCCGCGCATCGAGGACTTCGCCGCGCTCGACGCGGTCCGGCCCGCGGTGCAGGGCGGCGGCGCCGAGGCGCTCGCCGGCGGCGCGCCGGTCGCGGTGTGGATCGGCCATGCGACCTGGGCGCTGCGGCTCGGCGGACAGCTGATCGCGATCGATCCGATCTGGTCGGCGTCGATCGGCGGCGCGGTCCGGCGGCTGGTGCCGCCCGGGGTCCGGCTCGCCGCGATGCCGGCGGCCGACCTGGTGCTGGTCACCCACGATCACCGCGATCACATGGACCTGCCGACCCTGCGCAAGCTGCCGGACACCGCGCGCTACGTGGTGCCGATCGGCAACAGCGAGCGGCTCGGCAAGCCCGATGTCGTCGAGCTCGACTGGTGGCAGACCCACGAGGTCGGCGATCTGGCGATCACGCTGGTCCCGGCGCGCCACTGGTCGATGCGGATGCCGTGGAACCGCAACGCGACGCTGTGGGGCGGCTACGTGATCCGCGGCCCCGAGGGCACCGCCTACCACTCGGGCGACACCGCGTGGGGCGACCACTTCGCCGAGATCGGCGCCCGGCTCGGGCCGATCGACTGGGCGATGCTGCCGATCGGCGGCTACGCGCCGCGCTGGTTCATGGCGCCGCAGCACATCGATCCGATCGAGGCCGCGCGGGCCTGGGAGGCGCTCGGCGCGCGCCACCTGCTGGCGATGCACTGGGGGACGTTCCGGCTCACCGACGAGGCGATCGGCGAGCCGCCGGCGCGGCTCCGGGCGTACTGGGCCGAGCGCGGCCTCGATCCGGCGCGGCTGTGGATCCTCGATCCCGGCGAGCCCAGGCCGCTGCAGCGCGGCGCCTGAGCCACGGCGCCGTCGGCGGCGCCAGTGCGGGGCGGCCGGAGGACTGCCCCGGCGCGGGTAGCGCGTGGCGCGGACGCTGAGCCGGTCTCGGGATCGGCGGCGCTCGTCAGCGCGCGGCGAACGCGCGGCAAACGCGCGGCGACCTGGCGAGCGAGGGCATCTGCTCCGCCCGTGCGTGGCCCAGGGTCACGGTCAGCGTCAGCGTCGTCGGGTCCGCGGCGGCCGGCTCGGCGCGGCGGCCGGCCCGGGCAGCGATCGCAGCGCGGCCGCGCTCTCGGGCGAGCGGTCGGCGGCGAGGCAGCGCGCGGCGTCGCGCACGGCCGTCGCTGGCGCCGCCGGCGGTGGTCCGGTCACCAGCGCCCGGATCCGCGCCAGCCCGGGCGGGCCGAGCGCGCCGAGGATCGGGCCGGGCGGGCTCGCCGCGAGTGACAGGCACAGCGACTGCGCTGCCTCCAGCGCGGCCGCCGGATCGACGTCGTGGACCACGGCGTCCGCGAGCGCGGTGTATGCGGTGGGCGGCACCGGCACCGGCGCGATCGCCGCGGCGGTGCGCCGGAACGCCGGATCGGGATCGCGCAGCGCGGCGCTGAGGTCGACGCCGATGCCCGCCGGATCGAGCGCCGCGGCGGTCTCGAGCGCGGTGATCCGCAGCTCGATCCAGCGATCCGCCGAGAGCGCGATCGCGGCCCACGCCGCTTGCCACGCCGCGACGTCGGCGGGCGCGAGATCATCGGGGCGATCGCGGCGCGCCAGCTCGCGGGCGATCGCCCGCGCGGCCCCGGCGGCGGGGATCGCGGTGCGGCGATCGGGCCCGGCGGCGACGCGCGCGAGCGCCCCGAGCAGCTCGGCGCGATCCTCGACGATCGGCGCTGCGGCGATCGCCGCGAGCCGGGTCGTGCGGTCGGGCGAGGCGAGCGCGCGCTCGACGACGGCGGGCCCTGCGAGCGCGCCCTGCCGGGCCGCCTCGTCGACGTCGCCGCGCTCGAACGCCGCGCGCATCGACGCGGTCCCGGCCGCCGCCACGACCAGGACCTGGAGCCAGCTCACCAGGAGATCTTCTCTGTTTCCGGGAAGCGTGGCGAAATCGCAGCAGAAAAATTGACAGGGTGATGAAGTGTTCAGTACGGTGTGGGCGTTCAGTACAACCGGAGGACGGTGCTCATGGCCGACGCGCTGACCCAGCGACAACGGGACATTCTCGACTTCATCTCCGCTTCGATCGTCGAGCGCGGGTTTCCTCCCACGCTTCGCGAGATCGGCGAGCACTTCAACATTCGATCGACCAATGGGGTGAACGATCACCTGAAGGCGCTCGAGAAGAAGGGCCACCTTCGGCGGGAGGATCTCAAGTCGCGGGCGATGCGACCGGTGCTGCCGGACGGCAGCGGCGAGGTCGTGCCGCTGCGGCGCACGCCGATGGGAACCGGCGTCATGGAGGTGGTCTCCACGAGCGCCGATGACATGGCGGAGGTGCCGATCCTCGGACGCGTCGCGGCAGGCCAGCCGATCCTCGCGGTCGAGCAGGCCACCGACACGGTCCGGATCGATCGCGTGCTGATCGGCGGCCACCGCGAGGTGTTCGGCCTGCGGATCGTCGGGGAATCGATGATCGAGGACGGAATCTTCGACGGCGATTACGTCTTCGTGAAGAAGGCGCCGACCGCCCGGTCCGGGGAGATCGTGGTCGCGATGATCGATGGTGAGGCGACCGTGAAGCGGTATTTCCCCGAGGGCGATGTGATCCGGTTTCAGCCGGCGAACTCGAACATGCAGCCGATCTTCGTGCGCAAGGACGACTTCAAGAGCGTCGACATCATCGGCGTGGTCGTCGGCGTTTACCGAAAGCTCTGACGAGCGAGCGGAAGGCTCGGACGAGCCCGACGCAAGCTCCGACGATCGTTAACGATCTTTCAAGCGTTCCCCGCCGGTCTCGTCGCGTGTTTCGAGACAACCGTTTGGGGTTTCGGTATGTCACACTGGAACCCGCGGTGGTCCGTACGCGTCGACATCGGAGCCCAGGACTGATTCTCCTGGCGTTCGCCGTCTCGATCACCGCAGAAGGCACTGCGGTCCTCGGCTACGAGCTCACGCGCACGACGCCGAACCCGGTGCTCACGATCCGGCTCGACGACGCCGCCAGCAGCTGGGACTACGACATCGCCGAGCAACCTGCCGCGGCCACGTCGATCAAGGTCGAGGGCCCGACGGGCTTCAAGGTCGTGGTCGCGACCCCGGCGGGTGAGCTGGTGGGCACAGTCCCCCAGGCGTTCCAGCTCGCCGATGGCATCACGGACGCTCGGGTCACCGTGAACGGGCCCGACGGCACACGCTGGACCCGAAAGATTCCGATCAAGCCCAAGCAGGAGACCCGGGTCTCGCTGGACTACACGCCGAGCCTGGGTCAGGTCCTGGTGACCCGCGTGGGCGAGTCCTCCCCGGCGGTGCGCTGCAACCAGGCGCGCTGCGGCCTCGTGGTCGCGCCGGGCACGCGGGTGACACTGACCGCGGTGCTGGGCGAGGGCGCGACCTTCGCCGGGTACCACCAGGTCCCGATGCGGACCCCGGCCGAGCTCGCCGGCATCCTCGGAGATCCGCTCGCGGCGTGCAACGCGCGCGACGCGGTCACGGCGGCGACCGAGGGCTCGGTGTTCGACTGCACGTTCGCGGTCACCGCGGACACCGACGTCTCGGCCGAGTTCGGCCTCGTGCCCAAGGAGGTCAACGTCGCGCTCGAGGCGCCCCGGATCGAGGAGCTGGTCAAGCCGCTGACGCCCCGGCCACCGCCGCCGCCGATCGACGCCGAGAAGCTCGAGGAGCAGTCGCTCCAGGTGGCGCTCAAGCCGCCGCCCAAGCCGCCGCAGCCACTGGTCGCGGTCCCACCGCCACCGCCACCGCCCCCGCCGCCGCCGCAGCCCAAGGCGAACACGCCGCCACCCCCGCCGCCGCCCAACATGGTGATGGTCGAGGTCAAGGACGACAAGCACGTCGTCGACAAGTCGCCCGACGACGCCAAGCAGCTCTCGGACAAGAACCGCGACGTCGCCGAGGAGACCCGCGCCAAGCAGACCAACCTCGACAAGGAGTCCGAGGGCAAGGAGGTCGCGTCGCGCGAGAGCAACGACCACCAGAGCCCCGACGTCGGAGGACCCGAGGACCGGATCCGCCAGCTCGAGGAGACCCAGGCGACCACCGATCAGCACATCCGCGAGACCGATCACTCGGGCAAGGACGAGGTCGCCAAGGGCGCGATCAAGGGCGAGGGCGGCGATAACGGCGACAACGGCACCGGCGACAACCAGGGCGTGCTGGCGATGCGCGGCATCGGCGGCCGCGGCTCGATCATCGAGAACGGCAAGGACGGCAAGAAGGTCGGCCGGCACGGCGCGCCGGGGCTCAACACGGCGCTGTCGTTCAAGGACTACGAGCGCGTGATGGGCAAGGAGAAGGTCGACGAGGAGCGCCAGGTCGCCGCGCGCAAGATGACGAGCAAGAAGGGCCGCTGGGAGCGCAAGCTCGATGCGGTCAAGAGCTCGCTCGAGAACTTCATCCCCGACGTCCGGCCGGGCAACCAGACCGCGCTCAAGACCCGCGCGCATCCCTACGCGCTCTACATCGCGCGGATGCACCGCCGGATCCACGAGCTCTGGGGCTTCGGGTTCCTCGAGAGCCTGGACAGCCGCGGCTCGGACTATCCGCTGAACGATCCGAACCTGTGGGTCAACCTCGAGATCTCGGTCAACCCTGACGGCAGCGTGCACAAGGTGACGATCGCCAAGACCTCGGGCAAGAACGAGTTCGACGTCGCGGCGATCGACACCGTGATCTCGTCCGCGCCCTACGAGGCCACGCCCGAGGCGATCCGCTCGGTCGACGGCCGGATCTACCTGCGCTGGGGGTTCTATCGCAACTGGCGCCAGTGCGGCACGTTCAACGTCGAGCCCTACATCCTGACCGAGGTGCCGGACGACAGCGGCCAGGGCACGCTCGACGACGGCGCGATGGTCAAGAACACCGCCAAGCTGCCCGGCAAGCGCAGGGACCGCAGCGTGCCGGTCGGCACCCGGACGGTGACGCCCGACGACGGCCTCGCGCAGCAGAAGGTGTCCCCGGACTCCACGGTGACCGACAAGCAGGCGCTGTTCGCCGCCAACCTCTGGGTCTCGGCGTTCGCCACGGCGCAGGTCGACAAGCTGGTGAGCTACTCCCAGGCGCCATTCACGGTCGGCGGCAAGGTCGTCGCGCAGACCTCGGCCGACCTCAAGGACATGTACGCCGGGCTCGTCGTCGAGTCGGGACCGATGAAGGACTGGAAGCTGCTCACGCCGAGCGAAGCGGGTGCCCAGGGTGCCCCCCAGGGCACCTTCGTGCTGCAGATCCGCACCGCCAAGGAGGCGTTCTCCGTCGTGCTGATGCGCACGAACTCCGGCGAGTATCGCGCCACGCAGCTCGCGCGGTAGTGAGCTCGACCGCCGGCGCCAGCGCCGACGCGCGCGGCGCTAGCTGGACATCACCTTCAGGACCTTGGCAGCGAACAGGCCTTTGGGGCCTTGCTGCTCCTCGTACTCCACGGTCTGGCCCTGGTTGAGGGTGCGAAAACCATCCCCGGAGATCGATGAATAATGGACGAATACGTCCCTGCCGTCATCCGCCCGGCTGATGAAGCCGTAGCCCTTGGCATCGTTGAACCACTTCACGGTACCGAGCGCCATTTGTACTGCCTCCTACACGAAACTCGAGGAAGCCCACCGTAGGCTCCACGTATTCTGTTCAATCATTTCGCGCGTCGGCTGCTCAACCAAATTTTCGAGGAAAGCGCTTCGACTCTGCAAACTTTCATCGTTACGGAAAACTGGAGTGCTGTGGAGTCGGAAAGAGACTTTTTGCGCCGCATCGTACGTTGCTTTTCGAGACATGCGCTTTGGGGTCTGCCTGGTCCTCGCATCGTGTGCCGCTGACACGGTGTCCGCGCCACCCGCCCCGACACGCGTCGCGCCGCCGCAGCGGCCGGTGGCTCCACCGGCCCGGCCGCTGACCGCTGCGCACGGATCGGACATCGTGGCGCTCGGCGCCACCGCCGACGGGCTGGCGGTCGCAAGCGCC
>DASWRS010000391.1:0-5552 GCA_036403075.1 Kofleriaceae bacterium | reverse complement strand
CGCGGGTCTTGCCGAGGCGCCACCAGCAGAGGCCGGCGCCGTGCAGGCAGCGCAGGAACGGCCGGTTGTCGATGAGGCCCCACGGGAGCACGCCGTCGAACTTCTTGCCGAGCGAGAACGCGCCGATGCTCAGACCGGCATTGTAGTGACGCAGCGCCTGGGCGGGCCGGTGGTCGAACTCGATGTTGCCGAGGTGGGCATGGGCGTCGAGGCAGCGCAGGTCTCGCGCGAGCAGGTTCATCAAGACCTCCCGCGCCGCGGCACGATCGCCGGCGGCGTGGAGCTCGCTCGCCTCGACGATGGGGTCGGAGTCGAAGTCCTCGGGGTCCGCGCCCGGGAGCACCTGCTCCATCTCGAACATCGGCCGCTTGCCACGCGCGATGATGGGCTTGGCCCACGCTTCGACGGGCTCACCCTCCTCGCCCCAGTACTCGGTCTCGGGATCCCACTCGCCTTCGTCGCGCAGGGCGAGTGGCACGAGGCCGAGCGCTTCCACGTCTGCGCGCGTCGAGAGCACGTTGCCGGCGAGGTAGGCGTGGCGCGCGTGGGTCCACTGCTTCGTGGGCATGACGTGGATGATCTCGCCGGGCACCTCGTCGCGAACGGCGGTACGCAGCGTGACTTCGCGGGCGGTGCCGAGCAGGCGGCAGCGGAGCGCGTTCGTCTTGCACGCGAGCACGACGAGCTCGACGGGCGTGCCGAGGGCGATGTCGTCGCTCGCCACCTTGTGCCGGCTCGTGGGCGCGGCGCCATGTCGCTCCAGCTCGCTCGGAAGCTCGCCCAGGCCGAGCCATGCCCGGTAGAGCGAGACGAACCCGGCGCCGTTGCTGCCGGGCAGGAAGGCCACGTCGGCCAGGCCCACGGTGAACGGTCGCTGCCCGCGAATGCAATGCAGGGTCAGGCCCGCGCGCGGATGACCGCTGTACGTGATGGCTACAGCCGAGACCGGCTCGCCGATGACGAACGCATCCGCGGGTAGCGCGACCTCGTCCCTGGCGGCGGCCTCGAGCGAGCGGAGCTGCTGGTCCTCGGTCTTCGCGCCTGCGACGATGCTCGCGAATGGCGCCCCCGGCGTGTTCGTCGCGCTCGGCCTGGCAACCACGCGCAACCGGTTCTTTGGATCGAGGACGCCGCGCTCCTTGGCGTCGGCGATCAGATCGATGATCTTGCCGAAGTCCTCTCGTCCGGAGGCGCCGTTGCCAGACGTCGGCTTGGCGCTGCGGGGCTTGGCGCGCGCGGCAGGTTTCTTGGCTGTCACACCTGCAGTCTAACCTCGTATCGTGCGCCCACCGATACGGACCCTGCCCTGCGGCTCGACCAAGGGCGACTGCTGCCCGCGCCACGGGCTCGCACGAGCGTCCAGCCACGATCTGCGGCGCTTCGAGCGTTGGCCGTCGCGCGGTGAACGCGTATGCCTTCCGCTGCCGCGCAGCTCAGGCGCTCGACGCCGCGCGCCGACGCGGCCAGCGGACACGTGGAGCGGATCGGGCTTGGTGCGGCCGGTCGGCGCTCTGATCGCGGACGAGGCGATGCTGGGGACCCGGCTCTCGACGTGGCGCGAGGATGCCGTCCTCCGAGCTGGATCTATCTGCCCAACGCGCCCGACCAGCTGCCTTCATGACCACGACCAAGTCGAAGGATCCCACCTGTGAACTGGCTGTCCCTGGAGAACGGGGTCGAGAAACGCTCGTGCCGCGACCACGATATCCTCGAGCGATGGCCAGCCGAGCTGGTCATCTCGTGCGAGCGCAGCGTAAGGCCTCGCCCACACGATCGGCGGTTCGGGCAGTCGCGGTGGAAGGTCGTGTGTGGCCCGAAATGTAAAGGTCTGCTCGAGTGCTCCGCGCAGCCGTGCAGCGTCGATGAGGCGACTCCCGGCCAGCAGCCCGAGATCGGGGAGGTCCTTGATTCGCGAGTTCGGACGCTTCCGCGGGAGCGTATAGGCATGAAGCTTCTCCGCAATGTGCGTCTCGATCGGATACAGGCGCAGCGTGGGCGGAGCGATCCCGGCGAACCCGAGCACGTCGTCAGCAAGCACGGCGTCCGATTCCCCGAAGATCGGATCTCCGAACGCCACGTCGACGCCGAACCGCTGGCCGTAGATCTTGCCGGCAAGACTGCACTCCGCGCGGAACCGCTGGCCATCGTACTTCATCCCGTCGGCCTCGATCGCCGGATGGTCGGCGTCGGGCACGATCTCGAACGTCAGGAAGTCACCCAGATCGAGGCGTGCCGCCTGTTGTAGTCGAGCGAGGACATCCTTGCTAGGGCCGATCAGCCGGAGGTCCACGTCCCTGGTCGTGCGCGCGCGCTCGATCCGCAACTCGAGGGCAACACCGCCTTTGATCGTCACAGCGTCGCCGAAGACCGCCACGACCCTTGCGAGGAACCGCTCGAATACCAGGAGCTGTCGTGTCCGTGCAACGATCGTTCCTCGTGGCGTTTTCGCACGGAGCCGATGCTCCAGCGCCTCCTTGAATGCGGCCGGGCTCCCGTACGTTCGGACCGTCACGCAGCGAGCCCTCCAAACCCACGAAGGGCTCGCTTCACGTCGACAAGATCGTTCTTCATGACCAGGCCCCGGCGCAGTGCTTCCCATGATGCTTGCCGGAGCAGTTCCGGGCTGAGCTGTTCATGGGCGCAGTCGTTCAGCGTCCGCAGCGCCGAAGTCGCAGGTACCGCGCCGAACCATACACGCTCGCGCCTCGGCACCTCGCCGTGGTGGAGCACCACATCATGTGGCACGCGCAGCCGTCGGGTTCGCCACGCTGATGGCAATGAAAGATGCGCCTTCGCGGGCAGTACATCGGAGAGGCCGTGGAGACCGAGCGCGGTCTGGTGCGAAAACACACCCTGCTTCTCGGACCACAGCCATACGACCACGAGATCCTCGTGATCGCCGGCCGGGAAGTGAACCAGCCGGTACACGCCCCGCCGCACGCGCATGACCCGGCCGGCGTGGATGTGCTTGAGCAGCAGCTGCGAGGAAAAGCCCACCCCGGACGCGTCTTGGGTCGTGAAGTGCCCTCCTTGGCCGCTGGCCAGTTCGTACAGGTGGTCCCAGCTGGGTCGAGAACCTCGCACGCACACAACGTAACCGTAGGTTTACGTTTGTGCAAGCGCGTCCACGGTCTTGCCGCCGCGTTCAGCGCCTGGGCGCAGCTTCGTCGCAGCGGGCCGCACGTCGCTGCGTCCTTGGAAACGATCGGTTGGCCGTCATCCTTCTCACCGTGAACGGTCGCTGCCCGCGAATGCAGGGCAGGTCAGGCCCGCGCGCCGATGACCGCTGTACGTGATGGCTACGGCCGAGACGGGCTCGCCGATGACGAACGCATCCGCGGGTAGCGCGACCTTCTCCTCGGCGTGGAGCTGGTAGAACACGAGGTCGCCGGTCCTTTGCAGCGTCAGTACGCCGAGGCGCTTGATTTCATGGAGGCTCGTTGTGGCGAAGGTCGTCGTTTCCGAGGCCGTCACACCCGGCGGCTAACCTCGCATCGTGCCCAGCCGAAACGGACCCTGCCCCTGCGGCTCGACCATCAAGTACAAGAAGTGCTGCCTTGCGAAAGACGAAGCGGCACAGCGTGCGCTCGCGCCGCCACCACAGCCAGCGTCGCGGATCATCCGTCACCGCGGTCGGCCGTTGCTGGTCTCCGGTGGTCGCGATCTGCCGGCGAGCGCCCTCGACCACGCCGTGGAGCTCTACGCGGCCAAGGACCGCGGAGAAGGTCCGGCCGCGCAGCTGATGCGCTTCGTCCAGCCGCTTCTCGCCGGATGCAACGACGACGCCCAGCTGGAAAACGCGCTCAACTTGGGCGCGGTGTTCTGGAACCTCGCACTTGGCGAGGACGACGAACGAGAGGAGCTGCTCTCCGAGATTCTGACCAAGCTTCCCAACGAACCGGATGCCATGGAGCTCCGTGCTCTTGCCAAGGACATGGTGAAGCGGCACCAGGCGATGTTCCCGGCGATGCACCAATGACACTGACCATCACCATGCCTGAGATCGCCGTGCCCGAGATCGCCGCCGATACCGCCGCCGATACCGCGACTGACCACGTGCAGAGCGCCGTGCATCGGCTACTCGACGCTGGCTACCGCCTGCCAGACGAGCTCCGAGACAATATCCTCGCTCTCGGCCAAGCCGCCGTGCCAGCACTGCTGGAGATCCTCGAAGACGCCCTATCGAAGTCTCCGGTCGGCGGCTGGGGACCCGGTCACGCGGCGCAGCTGCTCGGCGAGCTGCACGCCACGACTGCCATCGAGCCGATGCTTCGGGTGCTCGCGGGTACCGACGCGAACGATCGATGGCTGCACGACAAGATCATCTGGGCGCTGCCCGAGCTCGGAGCCGCCGTCACCGAGCCGGTGCTCCGTGCGTTCGCCACCAACGCGGACCAGAAGTTCCGGTACAGCCTCGGTGCCGTCCTCGCCGCATGCCAGATCCACGACGATCGGATCTTCGAGATCCTCATCGACCAGCTTCGGCGCGAGCCGTCTCTGGGCGCCGGCAGCCTGGCGATCTACGGCGACTCACGTGCCGTCCCGCACCTGCTTGAAGCCCTCGATCGGTACACGATCGTCGAGAGCGGGAACCCGCTCGCCAATCACGCTCTGATCGAGCTGCGCGAAGCGATCGAGGAGCTGGGCGGAACGCTGACCCCCGAGCAACAGCTCAAGTATCGTCGCGGTCGCGAACCGGCCGAGGTGTTTTCGCGGAAGCTCGACGCCTCGATCGAGTCGCACCGACGCGAGGTGATCGTGGTCCCGCCGAGTCGCGATGACCGCGTCGCGCTGGCCTCACCAGCACGACGTGAACCCCGGCCTGGCCGCAACGAGCCGTGTTGGTGCGGCAGCGCTCGGAAGTACAAGAAGTGTCATCTCGCCGCCGACGAGAACGCAGATCGCGGTTCGCGTTGACCACAGGCAAGGATCAAGCTCATGAAGACCAGGCCCGCGAAGGAGCGACAGCTCCTGGTGACGATGACGAACGAGCCGTTCCAGCCGGCGCGCCTCTACTATTCCGTCCCGGACGCCGCCCTGGTGGTCCGGAAGCTCGAGGCGCTCCAGTGCATGGTCGAGGTCCCCGGCGAGCGCTGCTGGCAGTGGCTGTTTCATGCCGAGGCCGCCTCGCTGCGATTTCCTGGCGGCAACTATGATGACGTGCCGGAGGCGAAGCGGCCCATCGTCCTCGGGCGCATCCGCTTCCCGGACCGCGGAGCCATGACGCTGGAAACCAACTCGCTCGAGCGCGCGATCGCAGGAGCCAGGTTCTTCGCGCCCCGGCTCGGGCCCGAGGTCGTGGCCATGCGGTGCCGCCTGGTGAACCGATGCTTTGCCGCGCACGAAGGCCTGCCAGACGCGCTGATGGCCACGCTCGACCAGGGCGTCACGGTGGTCGATCCCCGGCTTGCCGAGGCCGCGATGGAGCGCGAGTTCGCGGGTGTGCGGTCCATGGAGGACATGGAGCGCGCCGCTGCCGAGAGCCTCCAGCAGCGGATCAAGAACAAGGAGGACGTCCCCCTGGTCGAGGACTTCCCCTTGGCTCCCGAGGA
>DASWRS010000390.1:0-7284 GCA_036403075.1 Kofleriaceae bacterium | reverse complement strand
GATGAGTTCGTCGCGCTCACCGGCTACCATCGGAAGCACGCGGTGCGCGTCTTAGGCTCAGCGATAGACGAGGAGCAGCCGTCGAGGCCTCCGCGTGAGCGAATTTATGGCGTGGCCGTTCGCGACGCCCTTGTGATGCTGCGGGAGGCCTCCGACCGTGTGTGCGGGAAGCGGCTCAAGCCACTGCAGCCGACCCTGGTGACGGCGCTTGAGCGCCCGGCGTCCGGCATCGACCGCCGGTTCACGCTCGTCCAGGCAAGGCCGTATCCGACCGGCGTTGTCGGCCTGCGCTACACCCGCGCCGCGTAGATCCGCCGAGCACCGGCGACCGCGGCGCCCTCGGCGCGCAGCCGCCCGCGCGGCGCGATCTGGATTTCGGTCTGACGGTGAGAGTCGCATGGCTCGCGAGCTCGCGCGCAGTCAGCTGGACCGCGCTCGCGCCGGCGAACACGGAGTGACGTTCGGATTTCGGTCCGACGGTGAGAGTCGTATGACCTCGCGATCTCGCGCGCAGGTCCCCTGCCCGGATCGCGCTCGCGCCGGCGAACACGGAGCGGCGTTCGGATTTTGGTCCGACGGTGAGAGTCGCATGACCTCGCGAACGCGCGCAGGTCCCCTGCCCGGATCGCGCTCGCGCCGGCGAACACGGAGTGACGATCGGATTTCGGCTCGACGGTAAGAATCCCATTGCCACGTGATTTCGAACGCATGCTTCTTGCTTCGTTCGCGCTCAATCCAATGCAGACACAAGCTCGTCATGTGGTGATACCTGAGATCCTGCGGATCTCGCGATCCGGCGTGTGCGCGGTGATCGCGACATCTGCGCTCGCGTGTGGTGGCGATGTCGAGCCCACGACGATCCGATCGCCCGAGCTCGGCTGCGCGACCGCCGTGGCCGGTGATCCGTGGTGGAGCCAGGGCTTCGAGCCCCAGACCGGGAAGCTCCATGTCGATCTGGACGCCACGCCGTCGGCGAGCGGCATCGATGCGGTGATCGGCCTCGGCGACGGTGCGGTGACGAGCTTCGCCGGGCTCGCCGCGGCCGTCCGGTTCAACCCGTCCGGCACGATCGACGTCCGGGACGGTGCCGGGTATCGCGCCGACGTGGCCCTGGCGTATGTCGCTGGCAACCCGTACCATATCCGGCTCGACGTCGACGTCGCCGCGCACGTCTACAACGTCTGGGTACGTTCGTCGATCTTCCAGGGCTTCACGCTGCTCGCCCACCGCTACGCGTTCCGCACCGAGCAGGCGGGGGCCCTGCAGCTCTCGAGCGTGGCCGCCAAGGTCGATGGCGACACCCGCAGCGCGACGGTCTGCGGCATCTCGGTGTCCCGCAGCGCCACGCCGAGCCAGGGCTGCCTGCTCGCGTCGGCCGGCGACGGGTTCGTGAGCGCCGCGGTCTCGGACCTCACCGGGCTCGGCACGGCGGCCGCGGTCGTGACCCCGAGCTCGAGGCCGCTCGACGCGGTGATCGGGCTCTCGGCCGGGGCCGCCACGAGCTTCGCGGCGCTCGCGACCTCGCTCCGGCTCGGCCCGACCGGCACCTACGACGCTCGCGACGGCGACGTGTACCGTGCAGATCGCCAGGTGCGCTACTCCCCCGGCTCGCAGATCGATATCCGGATGATCGTCGATCTGAGCACGCACACCTACTCCGCGTACGCCGGCGGCTCCCGCTTCGCCGACGAGATCGGCCGCGGCTATGCGTTCCGCACCCAGCAGCGCACCGTCGATCACCTCGACCACCTGTCGGTGATCGTCGACGGCGACGCCGGCGGGATCTCTGTTTGCAACTCCGGCGCCCAGCGCGCGGCAGGCGTCGTCTACCAGCGCGAGGACGAGCACACCGTCGTCCCGCTCCCCGGCGAAGGCGCGCTGCTCGGCGACGGCGTGACGATCCGTCGGGTCGACGCCGCCGGCCGCACGCTCGCCGAGCGACCGGGCCACGGCGCGCTCGCCGTCGATCTGCAGGGCAACGCGCTGGTCGCCCACATGGAGGGATCGACGCTGTTCGTCGACAAGTACGATCCGGCGCTGGCGCCGGTGTGGAGCACGCCGGTCGGCTTCTTCGAGCGCACCGCGATCCTTGCCATGACCACGGACGCCCAGGGCAACGTCGGCGTCGCGGTCCGCGCCCCGGCCGACAGCAGCGGGACCACGGTGATCCGGCTCGACGCGCACGGCACCGAGCTCCCGGGCACGAGCACCCCCGGCGAGGTGGTCGCGCTCGACGGCGACGACGTGGTCGCCGCGTGGAACCAGGGCGACGCGGTCTGGGTCGGGCGGTTCTCGCCGAGTGCCGGGGTGCGGTGGCTGCGCTCGTTCCCCGGCCGCGCGGGCCTCAGCGCGATCATCGTCGACCCCGCGCACGCAGTGATCCTCGCCGGGGAGCTCGCGACGCCGATCGACTTCGGCGGCGGCGTGCTCACGCCGATGTCGAACCCGGACGCGGCGATCAACGGCTTCGTAGTGAAGCTCGCCGCGGAAGGCAGCCACGTGTTCTCGACCAACACGCGCACGAGCTGGATCGGCGGCGTCGCGGCGAGCGCGACGCGCGTGGTCGTGTCGAGCACGCTGTGGACCCAGTTCCCGCGCCCGGTGCTGCAGTGGTTCGACGCCGCCGGCACCCCCGTCGCCCGGCCGGACCTCGATGTCGGCTACCTCGGCGACCTCGGCAAGGGCGACGCGGTCGCGCTGGCGCCGAGCGGGCGCGCCTGGTGGAACCTGCGCGCCCAGTGGCCGGTGTTCCCCGAGTGGCCGTTCCTGGTCGCGCTCGCGCCCTGAGCGCGATGACCGCCCGGACCGCGCTGACCGCCGGGATCGCAGCGACTGCGACGACCGCCATGCCGCGGTCGCCCCCGCCGCGGCCTGTCCGGCTCACCGCATCGGCTGCGGAGGTCTATCTTCGGATCGATCCATCCGAGAAGCTCGAAGCAATCGAGGCATTGGTGCCTCCTGCGCTTCGCCGCGGTCGCTTCAAGGCGCCCGACGCCCTCATCGCATCGCTGCTCGGCCGCCCATCGTGATCAGCTCGTCGTTATGCACAGTGGCATGCGGTCTCCGACTCGTTCCGCAACGAGCACTCGGCGTTCCGTCGCACGGCTTCGCATAACGCCGGGCTCCGCATAACGTCTCTTATGCGCAGCTCCGCATAAGAGACGCCTCTGGAAGATGCATAGCTCGGTGCCGTCCCACAGCGTAGCCATGCAACCTGGTTGGCCGCTCACGCACCGAGCGGTCGAGATCGCCGAGCGGCTCGCCATATCGGCTCGACACCTCGGGTCAATCGCACGGCGAGATGGTGCAGTCATCGTCGGCCTTCGGCAGGCGGTGGGTATGCTCGAGGCGGACCGCGTCGAGGTCCTGCGGATGGAGGTCCAGCGCCTTCAGGGCCGTCGAAGCAACTTGCCGAAGATCGACGGCGACGTGCACCGTGCCAGCGGCGACGCCGGGTCCGGCCAGCACGAGCGGGACATGCGTGGCCTCGTCGTTGAACGACCCGTGCTCGACCTTCTTCGTGGAAATGATGGATGTCGTGTAGATCACGCCGGGCTGAGGCTCGATGATGATGTCGGCGCAACGGTTCGGCACGAGCGCGAGGGTGCCCCCGTACGCATGGTGGAGTGTTGCCTCCGAATAGATCTTCTCGATTCCCAGCGCCGCTGCGTTGGCCTGCAGAGCGGCGACGACGTCACGGGTGCGGCTGCGATCGCGGAGCCAGAGCAGCGAGATCGTGTCCGGGGTGTTCTGGGCGAGCAGGCCGGGCGCGACACTCTCGACGGTGGCATCGATCAAGGCCGGGGCGATCGCGCGGCGCAAGCTGAGGTCGACCGGGGTATTGCCGTGCTTGGCGGTCATGATCAGGAGAGTCGACTGGGTCAGGTTCTGGGTCTGGAGCTCTTGCACGATGCGCCCGATCGCGCCGTCGACGTAATCGAGCGCGCCGGCCAGACCGGGGCTCGGCGTCCCGCTCGCGTCCACATAGCCGCCGACCTTCTGACCGATGTTTACGGATTGAAAGTTCATCATCATCAGGCCCGGCACAGCAGCCTGAGCTGTGCGGGTGTGGTCGTATCCATCGATCCAGGCCAGCACGGCCTGGACCTTGGTCTCGTCATAGGCGGTCGCCTTGGTGATGTCCTTCTTCACGCCGTTGGCATCGTTTTCCGGGGTATAGAGCTCGTCGAGCCCGGTACCGGACGGCCCGTTGAGCAGCTCGTATGAAGGATGCTTGTCGGTGAGCGCCGTCCGATAACCAGCGGCCTTTGCAAGCTCGAAGATCGTGTTCACCTGGAGGTAGCGGTGCGGATACACGGGCGTGCAACCCGCGTCGGGATCGAGCGGCAGCTTGCCCGGATCGAGCTCGGCATCGACGACGGTATCATCGACGTTGGCGAGGCCATCGTAGGTCACGGTCGCGCCGCGCGTGGCGCACGCCGAGCCGGGCGGAGATAGCTTGTCGTCCCAGCTCACATCGTAGTAGATGCCGGTCGATGCCGGCGAGCCGCCGGTCGTCATCGCGAGGGTGCCGGGAAACGAGTCCGACGGACGTGACGATGTCGCGTTCGTGTACTGCGTGCCGCGCGTCACCAGGGTCGCGAGTGCCGAGCTCGGATGCTCGGCGACGTAGCGCTCGAGATCGAACTCGTGCGCTCCATCGAGACTGACGATCAGCACGTGACGTGTGGTGGCGTGCGAAGCTTCGAATCCGATGTACCTGTCCCTTCCATCCGGCTCGGCATTACATCCCAATAATACGCTGCCTGCTGTCAGTGCGACCATCCATCGTCTCATACCAACCTCCTCTGGGACATGATGCCGGCACGTGCAATTGGCAGACCGCTGCCGGAGCTTCGGAGCGTCATGTGTCCGGAACGTACGGTGGCCGTGCACGTTCACGACGAGGACAGCGCACGCGGAACCGGGATGACTCCTCCATGTCACGCGCCGCGCGAGCGGTGCGCGACCGCGCAAAGCTTGCAGGCGACCGCGAAGCGAGCGGCGACCGACGCAGATGTTGCGCGAATTCATGAACCAGATGATTGCCACCTGTCGGTACGGTGCTCGGCCAGCCATCGAGCTTCGCCGACCTCGAGCGTGCGATGCCTGTCATGGCAGGCGCGGCGCGGCGCGGCAGCCGCCGACTGGCGGGCGATCTCGGCGAGCGCGATGGCGGCGATCAGCCGGAGGGGGCGCCGGCCGGGCTCGACCTCGAGGCGGACGGGGCGGACGCGGTGGCCGAGGCCGGCGATGGCGGCGGGGTCGAAGTCGCCATGGTCGTCGGGGATGACGCCGAGCTGGCGAGGCCCGAGGTCCAGATCGGCGCGGCGCAGCGGCTCGCCGTCCCGCGCGCGGTGATCACGCGGATGTCGTTGAAGGCGTCGCCGGCGCGCAAAGGGACGACGCGGATCGGGTTTCGTCCGCGCCGGGCGGCGCCGCGGCCGAGCGAGCGGATCACGCGGTCGGCGGTGAACCAGACCGCGCGGTCATCGTGGACCCGCACGCGCGACCAGCCGAAGCAGGCGGCGGAGCGCACGGCGCTCCCGAGCTCGACGGGGTCAGTCGCGCCCGCGAGCAGCACCTCGGGCCGGGCTCGCGCGCGCGGCGCGGCGATCGCGGCTCCACGGCCGCGCGACAGGGCGTAGATCGCGATGGCCGCGGCGGCGGCGACGTTGAGGGTGTTGACCTGCGCGGACGCCATGGGGATCTGGACCACGCGGTCGGCGAGGCGGAGCACGCGGCGCGAGATGCCCTTGCGCTCGTTGCCGACGACCACGGCGAACCGGCCGGCGGGAGGCCGGTACTTGAACAGATCCTCGGCCCCCGGGGCATTCTCGATGGCGATGATCGGCACACCCTGCCGGGTCAGCGCGCGGAGCGGGGCGCCGTCATCGCGGTCGATGCATCTGTATTGCCAGTCAAACATCTAATCCGTTTTCAGTCCACTCGGCGACCGGATCTTGCTGCCACCCGGCTGCCACGCGAGGGAGTGAGGAACCGGAACAGCGGGGAAGAAGCCGGACTCGGTATCGACACAAGCCTGCGTGATCACTGCAGGATCGCGAGATGAATGACGATCTCGGCTTGCGTCGGTAGGGTTCGAGGAGCCAGACTATCGATCTCTCTGCCGGCCAACGATGGAATCAACCTGACCAATTTTTCGTGTGGGTCCTGCACCAACGGAATCCACGGCAACGACGGCTCCTGGAACGACTAGATGAGCTCCTGAAGAACGCTTCCGGTGTCCGTTATTGCTGGGCGGTCAACATCAATGGCGGCGGAGCGCGACACCCGATGCCCGCCGGCGGCGGGATCCATAATGTCCTGCCGAGCAGGAACGACGAAGCATCGTCCATCGATCGCCTCGGGTGCTGAGGCGTGTGCGGCGTGGTCGAGCCGGACGGTACATGACCACGTCGAGGTCCAGGACGCGCGCACCCGGCACGAGCTTGTCGGCCAGGATCTCGAGGGCTCGGGTGAGCTCACGCGCACCCTCCGGCGCATCGAGCCGTCCCGGTCATCGAACGAGGCGTAAATACGCGCGGATCTTGTCGAGGTTCGTCATGCCGGCTCGGCGTCCGAGGTCCAGGCGAAGAAGGTATCGACGCCGAGGACGAGACGTGCGAGCTCCTCGACGGTGGCGAGTGCATCGCGGCCGGACTGCGTGGCCCACCTCCGGACCAGGTCGCCCGCGGCCGGGTCGAACTCGGCGAGCGCGGCGATGGCGCGCTTGCGGCGGGGCCGGAACCGGCCGCGGCCGACGAATGCGTACGCGATGATGTGCGAGACTGTGGACGCGAGCAGGAGCTGCGCGGTGGCGGGGTCGTTGTCGATGACGTCCCGCGCGTCGTCGAGCACGTCGACCGCGCCGTAGCGCTGCGCGGTGAGCTGTGCCGGCGTGACCGCGACCGGCCGGGCCAGCCAGTCGCGTGCCTCGCGAACCAGCTCGGCGATCACGGGGTGCGGCGTCCCGGGCGCAACGTCGAGCACCTCGCCGGTCGCGAACATGTGCGCGGTCGATGGCCGGGCCTCGGCGTGCTCGCTGGCGAAGTACTGGCGGACCCGCGCAGGAGGGTTGACGAACAGCTCGGCCGGCACGCCGGCAAACCGGCGCTGGGCGCGCTGCCGCCAGGGCTCGTCGTGGACGATGTGCACGTCGAGATCACTGGTGGGACCGCCCTCGCCGCGCACGATGCTGCCCGAGACGACCATCCCGATCGGCTTCCAGGTCGCCTGGACATACGCCTCGAGCTCGGCGATCGCTCGATCGAACGGAGGGAC